>CALCXO010000045.1:0-13790 GCA_937905925.1 uncultured Atopobium sp. | reverse complement strand
TCTAAGTTCGCCTGGCGAGAAACCCGTCTCGCCGCAACATCCACGCACAAAAATACCCGCCAGCAGGCCATTGACTTGCTGGCGGGTACATTTTAACGCACTAGAAGTTTGAGCTGCGGCTTTTACGCGGCTTAGCGCCTGCAGTCGCGCAGCTCAGAGCACCTACAACTTAGTAGTTGAGGGACTGCTCCTCGAAGTATGCCTGTGGGTGACCGCAGACTGGGCAGACCTTTGGTGCAGATGCGCCAACGTGCAGGTGACCGCACTTGAGGCACTTCCAAACCTTGACACCCTCGCGCTCAAAGACCTCACCGGACTCAACGCGCTCAAGAAGCTTCTGATAGCGCTCCTCGTGAGTCTTCTCGATGTTGCCGACAAGACGGAACTTAGCAGCGATCTCTGCGAAGCCCTCCTCCTCAGCTACCTTAGCGAAATCAGCGTACATGGTAGTCCACTCGTAGTTCTCACCAGCAGCTGCGTCCTTGAGGTTCTCTGCAGTCTCTGGAATCTTGCCACCGTGGAGATACTTGAACCAAAGCTTAGCGTGAACTTTCTCGTTGCCAGAAGTCTCGGTGAAAATGTTGGAAATCTGCTGATAACCATCTTTTGCAGCCTGGGAAGCATAGTAGCTGTACTTGTTGGTAGCCTGGGACTCACCAGCAAAAGCTGCCTCGAGGTTCTTCTTTGTCTGAGAATTCTCAAAATCTACTGCCATTTTTTCTCCTCTCCCGCGTTAACGAGTGGCACGTTAACGCATGTCAAAGCGCTTGTGAGCGCAATGTTAAGCGCCTGGGTAGCGCCGTGTTACCTGTGGTGAACAAATGCAAATGATAATCATTAGCACTTATGCTCATATACTGACCCCTTCGTCAGTATTATGAATTATAACCATTTAGGGCAACCAGTATTCATCATTTTTCTGACAAAAGCCTTCCTTCGCAAGTTCTTCAAGTAAGCCAAGGGTAACCTGCTCATCAAGGGTTTCTCGCCCCGCATTGACCTCAATCTGGCAGAGTTCCTGGTGAAGCGTCTCAAACTCCGCTCCTCCCTCGTCTTTATGGACGAGAAGAACGCGCAAGAGCTCGGCTCGCTTCTGCCGATGAGATCCCTCAAAGCGTGACTGCTTGACGTGACTTTTTGACCTTCGCGAAGGGTTAGGAATGGTTTTCTTCAGGTACGCACCATAGTCGAGAAGGGCGTAGTACCAGCTACGTGGCGTGAGCTCCGTCTCGTCGGCGTTCGCAGTGCTATCGGCGTTCGCAACGTTCGCAGCGTCTGCGACGTCCGCCGCATCCTCAACACTCGCAGGACACGTAAGCTCTACCAGCGGGACTAGCTCGGAGTCTGGCACTCCTTCTGCCTGAGGATACAGCTCGTGGAGGAAGACCGTGCGCACATTAGTCTCCAGGTAAACACCGTGCAGGTTAAACGCAAACGCACGAATACCCGCCGCAGTAGCAGGACCAATACCTGGGAGCTTTACCAGCTCCTTTGGATCTTGCGGAAAGACACCGCCCGCCTCAGAAATTGCCTGAGCAGCTCGGTGCACGGATAAAGCTCGACGGTTGTAGCCAAGACCCTGCCACTCCTCAAGCACGTCAGAAGGGGCTGCGGCAGCCAACGCGTCAACCGTTGGGAATCGCTCCAACCACCTCTGCCAGCGACCATCCACGCGGCTGACCTGCGTCTGCTGAAGCATGACCTCAGAAATCCAAATGGCATACGGGTCGTACGTGCGACGCCAAGGTAAATCGCGATATAGCTCGCGGCCTTTCTTTGCCACGAACTCGACAAACGCACGCAGCTCAGGCGTGAGCTCTGCTCCGCTGGATGCACCAGCGTGCTCGTCGGTCGAAACTTCCAGACCTTCGTTCATCTTTGTATGTGAGATTTTCTTATCGATCAATATTGAACTCGTAAGGCTTTTTCTCAGCAGAAATAACCTCGCCGTCAAGCAGGTTATCAAACGTGCCAGCAGTAATCTCGGCCTCAATAGCGGCGGTAGCATTCTGGATAATCTGCTCGTTGCGCTGAGCATTCTCGTTCTTTACCAGCTGGAATTCGCCCACCATCTCTGGCATAAGACCCTCTACAACAACTTGATGCAAAGTCACCGATGCAAAGAAATTACGCAAGGTCTTCTCGGCACTGCACCAAAGAGGACCAAAATAGCAAGAATTGCGACGAGGGCATGGCTCGTTATTTGGGCCGGCCCACTCGCAGCTAGAAATGAAAACAGGACCCTGAACTGCCTCAACAATGTCAAGAACGCTCACTTCAGTAGGATCAATGGCTAGCATCATGCCACCGTGAGCACCACGCGTGCTGACAATTACGCCGGCAAGGACCAGGTCGTGCTGGATTGAGCGAGCAAAGGAGTATGGAATATCGTTTTCGTCTGCGGCGTCGCGAACAGAAAGAAGCTTCTTTGGGCTTCTCACCAGCGAAGAAAGCATGCGGATTGCATAATCAGTTTTGCGTGAAATTTCCATTGGTTCTCCAAGTACCCCTCTTGCGTCCGCTTGAGGGACTGCTTTTCTCACTTATCTGGCTTGTGACCAGGCTAATCTTTGTTGCTAGTTCAGTTATTGCTAGTTCAGTTATTGCTAGTTCAGTCGTTGCTTCTTGCTCTACCGTTGCTACCAGTTCAAAATTTTCCAGCCGCGCTTGTTTGCAAGTCTGGCAAGCGTTGGACCAGGACAAACGGCGCACGGCGTTTGAGCTGCCGACAAAAGCGTTGCGTCCGAGTAGTGATCGCCGTACGCGTACGCAATCTCCCAGTTGCCCTTGCCAAAGCGCTGGTTGCACCACTCAGTTGCCGAGACCAGCTTCTGAGCGCCCTCAATCACGGGTCCGTCAACCTTGCTGGTGTAGTGCCCGTCTGCTCCCACCTGCATCTTTGTGGCGAGAAACGCGTCCACTCCCAGCTTCTGGGCGGCCAATTCCGCGATAGGTTCAAACGTTGCTGAAACCAACAGCACGCAGCAACCTTCTGCCTGCCGACGACGCACCTCTTCCAGCGCCTGAGGGCGATACATCCCCTCAATAACCTCGCGATGAAAAT
The DNA here is from genome assembly GCA_937905925.1 of uncultured Atopobium sp. Taxonomy (GTDB): domain Bacteria; phylum Actinomycetota; class Coriobacteriia; order Coriobacteriales; family Atopobiaceae; genus Lancefieldella. Next base: position 10,726 of record CALCXO010000045.1, on the reverse strand, counting down.
CGAGCATGACAGCATTTGCAAACTCAACGCTATACTGCGTAAGTGCACCAACAACCAGCTCACGAGCCTCTTCCTGCCTTTGAGGAAGGTGCAGCTTGTAGCGAGCTCCCCACCACACAAGCTTGAGCGTGCGTGGAATTGAGGACAGATGACGGCGAAGCAAATACGCAGAGAACAAGAGTCCTGACTGTCCAGAAATGACGGTTCCGTCAAAATCAAAAACAGCAATTTTCTTGATCAAATCTGAAGTGTGTTCCGTATTGGAAGATTCTGCGGATATGGAACTTACACTATCGCGTTGCGACAGCGCATCCAAAGTATTCTGATCCCGCACAATCCACCTCACTTTACCTCTGCTTTTAAATGTTTCTTTAGCAGAAGCACTTAGACACATTCTGATGTAAAGATATCACACAATGCTCTATTTTCTGACTTGGTTTCAATAAATTAAAGATGTAATTTAAGTCTTTTATGCTGGACTTTTTTTGGTAATGAAAAAGCCCTCCGAAGAGGGCTTGAACATGCAATGGCGGGATATGCGGGGCTCGAACCCGCGACCTCCGACGTGACAGGCCGGCGCTCTAACCAGCTGAGCTAATACCCCGGACGCCTTGTTGCGAATTGAAATAATACAGGGAACTTTTATTCTTGTCTAGCATTATTTCCAACGAATTTGAAAATTTTGTTGTAAAAAACCGCTTGGCGAGAATAACTGCAGGTCAGACAAGTGAACACTCACCAGAAATCCACAACTTCCTTGCGAGAAGTTTTACTGAAGAGCAACGCTGGTGGTGTTTCCTGTGGAGTCGGTTACCTTAAGTGTAGTTCCATCAAGCGTAGCTGCGGTGATAGTTCCGTTTCCACCAACAGCCTTGCCGTCCTTATCGGCAATGAGAGTTGGAAGCGAGCCGTCTACCAGGGCACATGCCACAACATCCCAGCCAGAATCGCGATTCTCTGGAACCAAAATGGTGTCGTTAAAAAGAATCAGGCTGGTAGGAGTTCCCTCAACCTCAAACAGAACGCTCTTAGTTCCCGAGTCACTCGTACGAACAACAGCAGTTTTGCCGTCGCTTTGCTTCTCCAGAGAGTACTTCATACCGTGGAAGGTAACTGAGCCGTCAACTGCCTGCTCATCCTGCTGTTTCTCGTCAGCGTAGGCTGACTGGGTCTGCTTTGGCTGCTGGCTTGCAGATTCACTCTTAGTGCTTGTAGCGCAACGAACAATAAAAAACAGAGCAGTAAGCGCAACAATAGCCGCGACCACCAAAATGATGACCGATTTTCTATTTGGAGGTTCTGGCGTGTTATCGGCCTGTCGTGGACTCTGAGGAATTTGTGCGCCCTGACCAGCACGAAGCGTTGAAATATTCTTCATATCAACCGATGAAGCCTCAGGGGTCTTCTCGCCAGATGAACTTGTTCTCATGTGGTTTGCCATACTTAAACCTCCCGACGTGCTTCAATTGCACGTCCCAATGTTACCTCATCTGCGTACTCAAGGTCTCCGCCTACGGGAAGTCCGCTTGCCAGTCGGGTAACCGTCACGCCAAGCGGATTGATAGTTCTGGAGAGGTACGTTGCAGTTGTTTCTCCCTCAACGTCTGGATTAGTTGCCAGGACAACCTCAGTTACGGTGCCGTCAGCCAGACGGGACAGCAGCTCACGCACATGAAGCTGCTCGGGACCAATCTTGTCCATGGGCGAGATTACGCCGCCCAGAACGTGGTAGAGGCCGTGAAACGCACCAGTGCGCTCGATTGCCGAGACATCCTTAGGCTCGGAGACCACGCAGATTTTGCTGCGATCTCTGGAAGAGTCCAGGCAGATGTCGCATTCGTCACGCGTTGCATAGTTGAAGCAGATGGGGCAAAAATGCACCTGATGCTTAAGCTCCAAGATGGCCTGCGCCAAACGGCGAGCCTCCTCGGAATCAACCTCTAGAAGATGGTAGGCTATGCGCTGAGCAGACTTTGGACCAATACCTGGTAGGCGACCCAACTCGTCAAGCAAGCGCTGCAGTGCGCGACCATCATTTGTGGTATCAAACGCCATAGATTAGAACAGTCCTGGGATATTCAGTCCGCCAGTTACTGCGCTCATCTGGGCAGATGCCTGAGACTCAGCGGACTCAAGAGCATCATTTACGGCAGCCAGGATCATGTCCTGCAGCATCTCGATATCCTCAGGATCAATTGCCTCAGGATCAATGGTAATGTTGGTCAAGCGCAGGTCGCCGGATGCGGTTACCTTAACAGCGCCGCCACCAGCGCTTGCAGTTGCCTGCATAAGGGAAGCCTTCTGCTGAGCCTCCAGCAGCTGCTCCTGCATTTTACGAGCCTGAGCCATCATCTGATTGCGGTTCATGCCGCCCATGTTAAATCCACCACGTGCCATATGTTCTCCTATCGTCGTATCTATTTTAGACAAGTTGCGCTTTTTGCGCTGGCCCATAAGGAGCCATGCACCAAAGCGTCATATCGCGAGAATATCGCGAGAAGTTCTAGTTGTTTGCAGGGTCTACAGGAGCGGAAGCTCCGGCGTCCGAAGGAGCACCTGCATCCGACTTCTTCTCCACCGACAAAGAAACCGCTGGTCCAAACACCTTCTCGAGCATGTCCGCCACGTTGTTGAGCTCTGGAGGAAGCGCTGAGCGAGCCGCGATGTCCTCTGGTGAAGCTGGGGCTGGAGCCGGCTTTGGAGCCTGAGCAGGCTCGGGTTCAGACGCTGGTGCTGCAGGAACGGGCGCAGGCGCACGCGTCGGCGCAGGTTGCGAAGCTGGAGCGACTGGAGCTGCGGGCGCAGTCGTTGGTGCAGGTTGCGGAGCTGGCGCGACTGGAGCCGCTGGCGCAGGTGTAACTGGAGCTGGAGCAGCATCTTCAATGGAGTCATCCAAAACCGCAGCTACATCATCATCGCTGTAAGGCACCTGATCGTAGTCAGGAGCCTCAACTGGAGCTCCGGCAGACGCAGGTTCATCCCAAGGCATTGGATATGACGCCTCGGGTGCTGGTACTGGCGTTGGAGCTGCAAGAGATTGTGCAACAGAAGCTGGTGCTGGAGCTGGTGCAGGCGCCTGAACTTGAGCAGGTGCAGGGGTTGACTGCGCAACTGGGTCAGGAGTTGGAGCAACCGGTGCAGCAGGAGCTGCTGGCACAGGAGCTGGAGCTGGAGCCTGAGCCGCACGTTTTTCTCGAGAGATTGCCGTTGCAGCAAGGCTAGACTCGACATATTTGATGCGGCGTGGGCCCATGACCTGGGCAACGCACTCTTTTACAAACTCGGAAACTGCTGGCGCGCTGAGCATCCTCATGGCAAACGAGGAGCCCTTAGGCAATGTAACTACCAGCTCAGAGCCATCATCGGACTCAAGCGTTGAGCTGACCAGTAGCGCTGCATGAGCAGCATTCTTGGAGGCGCAGACCTTGCCAACTTCTTTCCACTGTCTGACGAGAAGAGCGTCGGACTGGTCAACTTCTTTTGGCGCAGGCTGCGGCGTTGGTGCAGGCGCGGGAGCCGGAACCGGTGAAGGCGCAGCAACTGGCTGCGGAGCAGCTGGAGCGGGTGCAGGTGCAGGTGCGGGAGCTGGTGTCGGCTGTGGAGCCGCTGGAGCTGGCACAGGTGCGGGTGCGGGAGCCGGCGCAGCAACCGGAGTTGGCTGCGGTACTGGAGCAGGCGCGGAAGCTGCGGGTTTCTCGACAGCTGGTACAGCAACAACACCGTTTGCCAACTGCTGCTCAAGAACGGCCACCCTATCTGCCAGCGCTTCCAATGAAAGCTCCGTGTTGGGGCGTGCCAGCTTGGTGAATGCAACTTCCAGAACCAGTCGCTGGTTCACAGCAGTGCGCATCTGGTTGGCCGCATCTCCCAAAACAGTCAGAACTCTGGAAAGTCGGTCAACCGAACCAAATGCCTGAGCCTCTTTGGTAAGCTGCTCTGTTGATGCAGTGGAATTTGCCAGCGCTGGAGAATCAACGCCTACAGCTGCGGCAATGTAGAGATCCCTCACGTGGACGGCAAGCTCGCGTGTGAACTGCAGCAGATCTTTACCGCCTTCAAACAGCGTGTTTACCGTGGTAAAGAGCGAAGAAATGTCGCGCTGAGCCAGAGCCATCGCGGCATTGTTAATAAGAGAGCCGGAAGACTGACCCAAAACGTCGCGAACCGTCTGCTCAGAAATGACGCCGCCGCCGTAAACGGAGAGCTGCTCAAGAGAAGACAGAGCGTCACGCATGCCGCCGCGCGCATGACGAACAATAAGATCGATAGCTGCGTCTTCGTAGGTAAAGCCCTCGTTTTTGCAGACGTTGACCAGGTGCTCTGCCATCTCATCAGCGGCAATAGAGCGGAAGTCGAAGCGCTGCACGCGGGACAGAATAGTTGCAAGAATTTTCTGAGGATCGGTGGTACACATGATAAACGTCACGTGCGAAGGGGGCTCCTCCAACGTCTTGAGCAGAGCGTTAAACGCCGCCGAGGTAAGCATATGCACCTCGTCGATGATGTAGACCTTGCCCTTGCCGCGCACAGGAGCGTAGCTAGCGCGAGAAATAATCTCTTCTCGCACGTTATCAACACCGGTGTTAGAGGCAGCGTCAATCTCAAAGACGTCTGGATGCTGACCAGCACTAATCAACTGACAGTCCTCACAAGTGCCGTCGGGCAGATGACCAGGTGCCTCGTGACAGAGGATAGCCTTTGCCAGCAAACGAGCCATAGTGGTCTTACCTGTGCCGCGGGGTCCGCAGAACAGGTATGCGTGGCTGAGCTTTTGCTCCAAAACCGCTCGCTCAAGGGTGCCGACCACATGTTTCTGGCCAACTACCTGCTCAAACGTTTGCGGGCGATACTTTGTATACAGTGATTCCATTCGTCCTCCGACGGCAGATTTTTCACTTTCAAGTATACCCTCTGAGTTGAGAGGGTTTCTCGCCAAACAAAAACGGGGCAGCCGAAGCTACCCCGATTCTGTACTCTGCGGTCTTTGCGCGAGCAAATACCTGCTACTCTGCTGCCTCTTCGGTTGCAGGTGCCTCGGCCTCAGCCTCAGCCTCAACCTCTGGCTCTGCAGCTGGTGCGTTCTTTGCGAACTCAGCAGCACGCTTTGCCTTCTCAGCAGCCTTAGCCTCAGCAGCAGCCTTACGAGCAGCCTCCTGCTCAGCAGCCTTAGCAGCCTTAGCCTCCTTGGCAGCCTTAGCAGCCTCAAGAGCAGCGTTTGCTGCGCCACCGAACTTGTCGGCGAAGCGCTGGACACGTCCACCAGTATCGACAAGCTTCTGCTGACCCGTATAGAATGGGTGGCACTTGTCGCAGAGGTCAAGACGCATCTCTGGAACAGTTGCGTGTGTGGTCCAGGTGTTTCCGCAGGTGCAACGAACGGTGCACTCTACGTACTCTGGATGAATACCTTGCTTCATGCAGGACTCCTTACATCGGCTCTGGTTTCCGACCAGAGCAGGGGCGTCTTTATGAGCACGTGCTCAATCAAGACAATAAGCTGAAAAAGTATAGCAGAACAAACCGTCTGTTGCTAGAAGCAGTTGGCGAGAAATTCACATTTTGTGCAGACATTTCTTCTGTGTAAGCACTCGTCAATAAGCTAAAATCCAATGCGTCATATAAAGCTGGTCACAGCACCTCGGAGGCATAATGTTTTTATCGATTGACGTGGGTAACACACAAACTGCCATTGGTTTATTTGACAGCGAAGGCACTATGGTGCGCGGCTGGAGGATGCCCACCGATCAAAACGACACCTCTGACATTCTGCATGGCCGCCTCTTCACGTTCTTCCAGAAAGATGGACTAAGCATTGACGACGTTGAGGCTGGTGGACTTTCGTGCGTGGTCCCCGTTATCACACGTGCTTGGCAGCGCTGCTTTGAGCTGCTGCTTAACAAGCCTCTGACCCGCATTAACGCGCTTTCCACGGATAAGATTCGCTTCAATATCCCCCACCCCGAGCTTGTGGGTGCCGACCGCGTAGCAAATTCCGTTGCTGCAACTGAGCGCTACGGCTATCCAGTTATTGTGGTTGATTTTGGCACCGCAACCAATTTGGATGTTGTTGATAAGGACGGCGTATTCCGCGGAGGCGCTATTTCACCAGGTATTATGATCTCTGCAAACGCTCTGTTTGCGCGCGCAGCTAAGCTCTCCAGCATTCCTATCAAGGCCCCCGAGACCGTCTTGGGTAACACTACAGAAAGCGCTGTTCAGGCAGGTATTGTAGTGGGCGCAGCTGCTCAGGCCGAAGGCCTAGTTGCTAGGACTCTTAAAGAGCCTGGTATTGAAGGTGCAACCGTTATTGCAACAGGTGGCCTGGCAAATACCGTCAGCGAAGCAACAGATGTCTTTGATGTTGTTGACCCGCAGCTTACTATGCGTGGTATTTATCTGATCTGGAAGCAGTCCACTCAAGCCGCAGAGTAACTGGCTCCGCAGCTGCATTACAGCAGTTAGATTGACAGCTAAACCGGCGGTTAAACCGCTGGCACAACAGAAGCTTCTTCCTCGCTCACAAGGATTTCTTTACCGTCCTGGTCAACAAGGATGGCATGGCCCCACACGTCAATGCCGCCAAATCGAGCGGTCAGCGCAACGTTACCACTGGGGTATACCTTATTGACCTGCTGTCCAAGCAGAGGAACCATATCAAAGTAGTCGCTCAGAATCAGTGCGATTGGTCCCGCAAAACTCCTTGCGCGTTTAACCTGCTGCTCCCACACGCTTACGCTCTGAACCGCCAGCGCAGAGACCTTATTAGCGAGAAGTTCTGTGTTGTCCGCAACGTCAAACGCTGAGCAAAGCACCTTGGGGTCTGCTGCGATACTCACCACAGCAAACATGCCCTCTTGATAGCCTGCGGTTGCCTTGATTGAGGCAACAACCTGGTCTTTATAGCAGATATCGTAAGGCCAGCGGATACCAAAGTCCTCATCTGCGGCTCGCAAGAACTGACAGAGCCCCAGCGCTACAACGTATGGAACGGCAGGTACATACGGCATCGAGACACCAAGGTGCACAATAGTCGCAACCTCAAAGGGTTTCTCGCCAGATGATGGGTGCGCTGATGCCGGCGCGCAAGCCGATTCGGCACAGTCGTCTTGGCCAGATGCAGCACATTCCTGCACGTCAGAGACGCGGAATACAAACTCACCCGTTTGCGCACCGCCGCGTGCCAGTTCCAGAGCTCTTTGTGCTACTCCCACGTAATGGCTCCCAAGTCCTCGGTAACGTGACCAACACGCTGGTCAGGAGGGACAATCTCTACGCCACCGTGCGAGAAGAAACGCACAGGGTCGTGCATCAGATCCTCCATAGGAACAAGCACGTAATCGCGCTCACCCATGCGTGGATGAGGCAGAGTTAGGTGTTTACCTGCGTGTTGTTCGCCCTCAACCCACAGAAGGTCGCAGTCAATAGTGCGAGGTCCATGACCCTCCTCGCCTTTCTTGCGCGTGCGGTTGAGAGCGTTCTCAACCTCAAGCAGCTTATCCATCAGCACCAGAGGATGGAGCTCAGTCCTAATCTCGGCAACGGCGTTTACCACGGGTGTAGCAATACCGTATGCAGGCTCAGTTTCGTAGGCGTGGCTGAGAGAAACAACGCAGGTCAGCGGAATCTCATCGATGAGCTGCGTTGCGCGGGCCAGATAACCCACACGGTCGCCTACGTTGGAGCCAAGCGCCACAAATCCCTGACGAGGGTCGCGCTCGGTCATAGCCCAGTAAGCGTTGATAGCCTGAGCGGTTCCCGCAACATCGTGAACGCGCAGGATACGGGCACCGTTGGTGATTGCGGCAATGCAAATTGCATGCGTAGCTGCGTCGCGCTGGGTAGCCTCAGTTACGCCAGAAACAGCGCCGACAAAGCGCTTTCTGGACACGGCGCAAAGCAGCGGATATCCCATAGAAACCATCGAACGAGTAGCACGCTGAATAACAACGTCCTCGTCGGCAAACTTGTCAAAACCCGGACCTGGGTCAATGCAGATACGGTCCTTGGAAACGCCAGCGCGCATCAAGCCGCGAGCCTGGTCGCCCAAAAAGCCCATAATCTGGCGCATGATAGGTGCCTCTTCGGGCAAGGTAAAACGGCGCTGCGAGCTCAGCGTGCGTGTCTCGGCTCCTGTAGCTGCGGCTCGAGCAGCCGCGCTGCCTGTAGGGCGAGAAGGGCGCATGTCGTCCAGCTGCACCTGCTTTCGCTCAACACGAGCTCCAAGGCCGTCCTTATTCCAATGCATTACAATGCAGCCGCAGTCAGACTCCGCAGCTACAGCAACCATTTCTGGATCGGTGAAGCCGGAAACGTCGTTGATGATGGATGCTCCAAGGCGGACGCACATCTTTGCTACCTCGGCATGGCGCGTGTCAATTGAGACGATTGCTCCAGCAGCTACCAACGCGCGCACCACAGGTACTACGCGCTCAGCCTCTTCTGTAGGCAGAACAGGCGTGTGACCTGGGCGAGTAGACTCTCCCCCAACGTCAATGATGTCGGCGCCCTCATCCAACATCTGCAATCCACGAGCAATTGCTGCATCTGGATCAAAGTTCTTTCCGCCATCAGAGAACGAGTCTGGAGTGACATTGAGAACGCCCATAATCCTAGGACGCGCCAACGAGATAGTGTGAGTTCCACATTGCCAGGTGTTGTAGCTTTGACGAAGCATGAATCCTCCTTGCCAGCTATGAATGTTTCTATTGTAGCGGTATTGGTGGCGACTAGTCGTATACCATGGATTTATTGAAAGTTTATTGCCGCAAACGCACCGCTTGGCGCCGTAACTGGAGCGTGGAACGCGCGTTACTCGCGGCTACTGTGATACGAATCCACTGCGACCTAAACCACCAGGTCGTAGTATGAAAGAGGAGTTATGAGCGATACTCGAGAGTACAAGCTAATTTCCTGGAACGTTAATGGTCTGCGTGCCGTGCTCAAGAAAGAGCCTTCGTTCACGGAAATTTTTGAAACCATAAATGCTGATGTATTTGCCCTTCAAGAAACTAAGCTGCAAGAAGGCCAGGTTGAGCTGGACCTTCCCGGCTACGTTCAAACCTGGAACTACGCAGAAAGAAAAGGCTATTCGGGTACAGCGGTTTTCTCGCGAGAAACCCCTCTGCAGGTAATTCGTCAGATTGGATGCCCCGCTGCTGACGACGAGGGTCGCGTTTGTGCGCTGGAGTTTGAGAAGTTCTGGTTTGTGTGCGTATACACGCCAAACTCAAAAGACCAGCTTGCGCGTCTGGATGAGCGTCTTGAGTGGGATCAGCACTATCGCGAGTTCTTGGCTGAGCTGTCTGAGCAAAAACCAGTAATTACCTGCGGCGATTTTAACGTTGCCCACAACGAGATTGACCTCAAGAACCCTTCGTCTAACAGGCAAAACGCAGGCTTCTCTGACGAGGAGCGCGAGAGCTTTACCAAGCTGTTGGACGCAGGCTTTACCGATACATTTAGGTATCGCCACCCCGACATGACCGGCGCTTACAGCTGGTGGAGCTACCGCTTCAACGCTCGCAAGAACAACGCCGGCTGGCGCATCGACTACTTCCTGGTCTCCGATCGCATTGCTGAGCAGGTCAAAAGCGCATCCATCTTGAGCGAGGTCTACGGCAGCGACCACTGTCCCGTTGAGCTGAGCATTGAGCTGTAGATCGCGCGGATGGCGAGAAGACCGGTCTTCTCGCCAGGGTTGCCTCATGATGGCGGCCATGATTAACTAGAGTTGTCGATTGAGATTCAAAGGAGCACGTCATGCGCATTACTTGCGACGTTCATACTCACAGTCTGTACTCGAGGCACGCCTATTCAACCGTTGAGGAGAACGTTCGTGCAGCTTCTGAGCGTGGCTATGAGCTGCTTGGAATCACCGACCACTTCTCATCCATGCTGTATGACCAGCAGACCATTAAGAATTTCCAGTTCTTTATGAACACCTCCATCTGGCCAGAAACCTGGCATGGTGTCAGACTCCTTCACGGCGCCGAGGTTGATATTGTTGATCTTGAGGGCAATCTGTTTGCCTACGATATTACGTTTAACCAGGGCATTAATGGCGATAAACTCCGCCAGCCTCATATTCTTGGCGAGCACATCCTAGGTACCTGCGATTATGCGGTCGCTAGTATCCATAGCAAGCAGTGGGCTGCCGGTGCTTCGCAGAAGCAGATTACCCAAATGTACGTGAATGCACTGGATAATCCACATGTTTTGATTCTTGGTCACCTTGGTCGCAGTGGTTTAGATTTTGATGTTCCCGCACTTGTCAGAGAGTGTCGTGATCGCGGCAAACTCATCGAGATGAATGAGGCCACGCATGACGAAGGCCAGCGTGAGGTTGCTATTGAGCGTTGTCGTGTGATTGCAGAAACCTGCGCTGAACTGGGTTGCAAGATTTCCTTTGGCTCAGACGCTCACATTGCAACCCGCATTGCTGATGCACATTCTGTTATTAAGCTGCTTGAAGAGGTTGACTTCCCCGAGGAGCTTATGGCTTGCCGCGATGCCCAGACATTTTTGGGCACCATTGCTGACGCAAAGATTCCAACTTCTAAGCAGGGATATTAAGACGGAAAACTGCAGCTCACAACAACATCGCACAAAGAAACAAAGCCGCGTTTCCGCGCGGCTTTGAACTGCCTCCCATTTCTTGGACACGAGAAAATAGGAGGCAGTTCAAAACACACCTAAGTCGGATAATCTGTTAAAAAGACGTATACAT
>CALCXO010000044.1:0-12113 GCA_937905925.1 uncultured Atopobium sp. | reverse complement strand
CGGCTATTGCGCGGTTGTCTTCTGACTACCCGCAGCTGGTCTACGTGTACTACTTACGCCTCACGTACCAGCGGAAGCTCACCAGCAAAGTGACGAGGCTTGTAAGAGGCCTTGTCTGCGCTGGTCTTCTCACCAAGATCAAGCGAAGAAATCTTCTTCATCTTGCTGGTACCGCCCTCAATCAGGCGAAGCAGCTCGCGCGTTGGTCTCTCGTCAGCCGCCTGAAGCTCAGCTGCCATCTCACGCTCAACCGCGTCAAAGATGTCCTGAACATGCGATGACGTATCGTTTGTAGCCTTGACCAGCGGCATTGCGGTTGATTGTGCAACCACACCAGCGTAGTTTGGCTCGCGAGAAGGACGCATCTGAGCTGCGGCAACCTTGTGAGACGCAGCGGGTTTTGCGCCCGACAACTCCACCGAGCTTGCAACTTCAGCCTCAGCAGCGGCCTGACCGATGAGCGGCAGCTGCACTGGATGATACTTGCGCATCTGCTGCTGATCATGGCGAGCTAAATGCTCGTCCATTGCAGCCAGTGCAAGCGTCCAATCATCAGCATGCTCAAGCTCGTCAATCGTACGCTTCTCAGGGAAGACTCCCTGGTCAACGTAAGAGATACGGCTAGAAATATCAGCAGCATGGTTGGTAAAGTCTTCAGGAATAGCCTCGGCACCAATCTCAGCAATACCAAAATCGCGCGTAATGGACTCTTCGCCCACAGCCTTAGTCCACCAAGCTGTACCAACGTCACCAACGGTTCCGTCAGCACGCTCGATAATGGGCAGACCGTCCATAGGATCTTGTCCTAAGCGCTCAAGAAGTACGGCAGCAGCACCCTTTGCTCGCGCAACGGTGCGCTCACGCCAGCTCAAAAGCTTAGTGTAGTTCTCTGCAATCTGCGCGTAGTCGTTTGTAGAGTGCGCAGGAGCCTTCTTTGCACGAACGGGAAGAACACCCTCAGCAGTCGTGCTTACAACCTGCGCCTTCTTTGCAGGTGACTCGGCAGGCTGGACAGGCAGCTCGGTAGACTGAACCCGGATGGAACCAGTCATGTCCCACTGAGAAGCCCTCATGTGCTTTGGCTTGTACACAGCAATCGAGCGCCTTGAAGAGTCCAGCGGAATCACAATGCTCTCTTCTGGCGAGAAGTTCGATGCAGCTGAGACCTGCTTTGAAGATAGAGCCTCATCTGAGCTCTGGAACGTTGCAGCTGACTGGCTCTTTGCTTCTACCCCATCGGTTTTCTCGCCACGATTTACCGCACGAGAAACAACTAAGGCAGTGCCAGAAATGACAGCAACCGCAGCAAGTCCCACTCCGATACCGGTAAAGATTGCACCAAGAGGCGTTTGACGAATTTCATTAGCGGTAAGGGCATACGCAGATGCTGGCTCTGCCACCAGAACCAGTCCACTGAGCAGGCCGGCGACTACTGCCGGATTCCTACCTTCTGTCATACAAACTCCCCCTACAAACGCTAAGAAGATGTATGAAGACACACGCTAAATTTGCATATGCTACTAAACCCAATACGGGCGACGTGAGCAACGGGTGGGCTTCATTTCATCTTTGTATAATCCGCTGCAACACATAATTGTGCTGTTAGAAATGACTATAGCGTAATTCGTTATTTTTTACAGCGTCTTTAAAACTTTTTCATAATTCTTTGGCAGTTATTCAACAAAAATGGCGAGAAAAAAAAGTGCCTCCCAACATAGATTGGAAAGCACTTCTTGCGTCATCTTTAAATCTGACTAATTCTGTGGATAGTCAGACTGTGCAGCCTTCTTTGCAGATCTAATCAGGAAGTCCTGGTTATTGTCGGTCTGCTTAAGACCACTGATAAGAGCAGTAGTTGCACGCTCAGTGTTATTGAAGCCTGCAAGAATACGGCGAACGCCCCATACCATAGGCTGAAGCTCTGGCTTAATAAGCAGATCCTCATTACGAGTACCAGAAGAAACAGGATCAATAGCTGGGAAGATACGGCGATCTGCCAGGTCTCGATCAAGCTTGAGCTCCATGTTACCAGTGCCCTTGAACTCCTCGAAGATAACCTCATCCATCTTGGAGCCTGTATCTACCAGGGCAGACGCAATGATAGTGAGCGAGCCGCCGTTCTCGATATTTCGAGCTGCACCCAAGAACTTCTTTGGTGGATACAGAGCTGCGGAGTCAACACCACCAGAAAGAATACGACCAGAAGCAGGAATAGCCAGGTTGTATGCACGAGCAAGACGTGTAATGGAGTCCAAAATAACCACAACGTCCTGGCCCATCTCAACCAGACGCTTTGCTCGCTCAATGACAAGCTCCGAGACAACGGTGTGATTCTCTGCTGGCATATCAAAAGTTGAAGCAACAACAGTGCCCTTGATGGAGCGCTCCATGTCCGTAACTTCCTCAGGGCGCTCGTCTACCAGGAGGCAGAAGAGGTGGACCTCAGGATTGTTGGTGGTAATAGACTGGCAAATGCGCTTCAAAATGGTGGTCTTACCTGCCTTTGGAGGCGAGACAATCAAACCACGCTGACCCTTACCAATAGGAGCTACCAAGTCAATTGCTCGGCCAGTAATGGAGTCTTTACCGTGCTCCATAGTAAGAGGCTGGTCTGGGAAAATTGGAGTCAGGTCTTTGAAGCGAGGACGGTCCTTAAGACCCTCAACTTCCCCACCGTTGACCTGGGTAACCTTAAGTAGTGGTGGATACTTGCTATTTACGCGAGCAGGTCCCACCATGCCCAAAACGCTATCACCTGGACGCAGACCAAGATTTCTAATAATCTGCTGGTGGACAAAGGCGTCGTCATCGCCTTCCATGTAATTACCTGTACGAATCCAACCGTAGCCTTCGTTGCTAATCTGAAGAATACCCTCAACAGTCTTAAAGCCCTCAGCAGCTGCAGATGCGGCGTATACAAGCTCAATCAAATCAGACTTATGAACGCCTGCGTACTCAATGCCCAGCTCAGTTGCTTTAGCACGAAGCTCAGAAAGCTTCATCTCTTGCAGAGCCTCTTTTGAAAGCGATGGCTCGCTTGCCTGGCCCTGCTTGCGATTCTTGTTGCGCTGGTTGTTCTGTCTACGATCGCGAGAAGGACGCTCCTGGTTGTTGGCGTGTGCGTTTTCCTGTGTCTTCTCGCCCTCCTGAGCCGCTTCTTTTGGCTCAGCATTACGATGTCGACGACGTGTTGCACCCGTACGAGAACGTCCTGGACGCTCTGCTGGAGCTGCATCGGAATCTGCTACTGCACCAGAAGCCTGCTCCTGAGCTGCACCATCCTGCTGCTCAACACTACCCTGCTCTTCAGCAAAGTTCTTCTGAGCCGCATTGCTATTCTGGTCAGCTGTTCTCTCTGCCTCTGCTTTAGTGAAGGCAGGAGCCGGGGTTACCTCCGCAGAAGGCTGAGTTGCGTCCTGAACAATCTTGGTAAGGCGATCAGTGTCTACAACGTCAGAAGAAACCTTGCCACCTGCCTGAACCTGAGCGAGAACCTCTGCCTGTGCAACTTCAAGGGCACGCTCATGAAGAGCACGCTCTTCCATCTCTTCTTTGCTAGGACGGCCACGACGGCGCTTTGGTGGCTCTGTAATGCCTGCTGCGTTCATAGCCTCTGCCACAACAGCCTCTACCGCACGACGCGCCTCGGTCTCTTTTTTAGTTGGACGACCGCGACGACGCTTTGCAGCGGATGAATTAGAGGCCTTTTCTTCAGTTACCTCAGAATTGGTATTTTGTGAAGTTGAATTTTCTGAATTACTATTTTCACTCTTGCGAGGTCTACCACGTCTACGTGGTGCTGGAGTATTTTCTACATCATTTAAAAAATCATTTTGGACCGAAGATGTTTCGTCCGACATGTACAAACCTCTCTGTTTGCTCATCAAAATAATCTGTAAAAATACGTGAGAAATATGATGAAGGGATAACAAACAAAATCAAATAGGTGCAAATCCAAAAGGAATATACCACGAAAATGCCCGCCTTATGATGAAAAAATAAATAAAATTCACCATAAAACGGGCAAATGGGGATTTATAACCACTAACCCTTAAACCTCGAGAAATCCATCTTCTAGATTTCTTTAATCTGCATAAATCATTTAAACAGCTGTACGGCTCTTTCTTTTAACAATAATATCTTCAATTTGCTGAACGATTTCTTTGATATACGTCTTGCCTTGAGGCGTGAGCTCAACCATAGTTACTCTTCTTGAAAGAGCATCGTCATGTTTGCGCTGTACCAGGCCACTTTCTGCCAAAGCAGTAAGAGACATAGAAACCGTTGGCTGCAAAAGACCAAGTGCGTCAACAATCTCTGTAATTGAAAGAGCGTCTTTAGGAGAATCTAGAATTGCAAGAAGGACCATATCTGCTGCCCTGCAATACAGAGCTCCCATAGCGTCAACATACATGACAATACGCTCAAACGAAGTACGTGAAAGCGCCTGGCCGGGTGCAATACGAGCACAGGTAAGCTTGGACAGCTCCTCAACTGCTTCTACACCCTTTTCTGTGATGATACACACTACGTTGCGTCGATCAATGGCGCCTTCATCTCTCTTGATGAAACCAAGCCTTGCCAGGTGCGAGGTACGATGAGTAATCGTAGGACGAAGAGCACTCTGATACTCGGCAATTTCTGAAGTCTTAACAGGAGCACCCTTCACATTGAGGCGACACAAAATAGCAAACTCTTCAAACGTGAGTCGTCTGTTAGCAGGCACCACTCTTCTAACCAAGTTGTAAGACCTGCGAATGGACATGTACTCGCGAAGTTCCATAGAGACCTCCACTCTTATGCCCGAACCATTTACTATTTGCTCGCATAATGAGTATACCCCTAAAAAACACGTGTTAACGTGGGGACAAAACAATAGTTAGTCAAAAATATGTTAGAAAATGGTGCTTATATGACATCAAAATAGGCTTTTATATGCTGAAATATAAAATTTAAGTAATAAATATTAATTTTATTATCTCTTTTATACATTAAAAAATTTTTTACATAACGCAGAAATGTGTAAATTATCTGGAGAAATTCACTAAAGATACCGTGCAGGTATTCAATACTTGCACGGTATCATGACAAAACAACATAGTTAGCTATCGTTTACATTGCCTCAGGAGCAGAAACACCAATCAGATCAAGAGCAATTGCAAGTACACGACGAGTTGCATCACACGCAGCAAGACGAGCCTTCGAAAGCTCTGCGTCCAGTGGGCGTCCTTCAGAAGGAAGTACCTGGCAAACGGTATAAAATGCGTGGAACTGACCAGCAAGCTCTTCAATATAATGCGTAATGCGGAATGGTGCCCTATCGCGAGCACAACCCTCAACAAGACCTGGGAACTCAAAGAGTTTACGAGCAAGAGCCTGCTCGGCGTCTTCAGAGAGCAGCCCAAGATCAACCTCAGAGCCAATAGCCTTATCTGCAACAGCGTCCATACCAAGTGCCTTTGCCTCATCAAGGTCAACGCCAGCAGCGCGTCGCAAAATAGAGCAAATACGAGCGTGAGCATACTGAACGTAATACACAGGATTAGAGCTGTCCTGACGCTTTACCTGCTCAATGTCAAAGTCAATCATCTGGTTAGAAGACTTTGAAACAAGGGTGTAGCGCGTTGCATCAACACCAACCTCGGCGAGAAGCTCGTCAAAGTGGATACCAGTTCCTTTACGCTTAGACATTCTGACGGCAACGCCGTTTCTAAGCAGATTGACCAGCTGACCAAGCAAAACCTCAAACTGAGTTGGGTAACCAAGAGCTGTTGCAGCAGAGCGAACACGCTGAATATATCCGTGGTGATCTGCTCCCCAAATATCAATAACGTGGTCAACACGCTGGAACTTGTTCCAGTGGTACGCAACGTCGGAAGCAAAATAGGTATACTCGCCATTTGTTTTGATGAGCACGCGGTCCTTATCGTCACCAAAATCAGTGGAACGGAAGAACAGCGCTCCCTCATCAGAACGATACAGGTAGCCGAGCTTATCAAGAGCATCGAGCGCGCGGTCAACAGCGTCTTTACCCTGGTCATCCTTGACATACAAAGAACGCTCAGAGAACCAAACATCAAAGTCAGCACGGGCGTTGTGGCAGGTGTTTTTGATGGACTCAAGCATCATCTTGTAGCCGCGCTCACGGAACTCTATCATGCGCTCATCTTCAGACTTGTCTGCCCAGATCTCTCCGTCATTTTTAAGGAAGAAAAGACCCAGGTCAACAATGTAGTCTCCAGCGTATGCATTACCGCCAAGAGAGTTGATAAACTCGTCAGTAAACGGATGCTCCTCTGGATGAGCATCATCTTCATCTGCAACGTAAGCGTTGCGATCTTCTGCAAGCACCTGCGCAGCTGCATCAGCGTCAATGTCGCGCTTCTGCATGATGTCAATAAGCTGCAAGTAGCGCTTAGAGATGGAGTGACCAAAGACATCCATCTGAGAGCCATGATCGTTGACGTAGTACTCGCGCTCAACCTCATAACCTGCAAAGGCAAGAATGCGGCTAAGAGAATCTCCAAGAGCAGCCCAGCGGCCATGACCAATGTGCAGAGGACCAACAGGATTTGCAGAAACGTACTCTACCTGAACTTTCTGGCCAGCACCAAAGGTAGAACGACCAAAATCGGCGCCCTGCTCACGAACGGTGTTAAAAATCTCATTGCCCGCAGCGGTAGACAGATAGAAGTTTACAAAGCCAGGACCTGCAACTTCGACACGCTCAATTTGAGGGTCTGTAGCAATATGAGCCACAAGAGCTGCGGCAATATCGCGAGGAGCCTTATGTGCCAGCTTTGCAGAACGCATTGCAACCGTAGAAGACCAGTCACCATTTGATGAGTCCTGTGGGCGCTCAAGTCCCACATCATCAATCTGGAATTCAGGCAACTCACCCGCAGCCTGGGCGTCTGCCAAGGCTTGACGTACAAGTTCCTCGATCTTCTCGCGCATGGTTCTCCTTTAAATTCAGCGCACGTGTGCAGTGCAATTACGTGGTTGGTTGCGTAGTTGGTTGCGTAGCTTCTAGAGGACTACTCAGTTTCCTCGGAAGATTTTACCTGATGTTGAGCAGCAAGTTCGTGACGCAAATTGGCCAGACCGCGCTCAAGACCCACAGGATAAATCTGAGGGTTCAAGAAACGTGTATACGCTGCATCCAGGCGCATAAGCGCAGCGTGGCAGCGATCGCGAGCAACCTCGATGGACTCGCTCTCCCCTACACGCTTGCCGCCTTCTACCAGCCTAACCATCAGCTCGCGAGAAGTTCCTTCAAGCTTGTGGGTTGAATACGGGTCAATGATGTCTACAACAGTTGCCTTAGACTCTGGATTTTTGGTGACCAGGTAATCTGGGTCAAAAATCATGTCACCTGCAGGGCAGCCGTTTGCATCGTAGAAGCGGCGAATGTGCTGAATGCCTGGGACGGTACGCTTGTAAGCCATCTCGGACAGCTTGATAACAGGAGTCCAAGGCTCAGTGGAAGACTGACGACGAGCGGTGAGCTTATAGACGCCGCCAAGCGAAGGCTGAGGATCGCAGGTAGCAAGCTTGGTACCAACACCAAAAGCGTCAATAGGTGCGCCCTGAGCAAACAGCGACTGGATGGTGTACTCGTCAAGATCATTTGAAACAGAAATCTTGATGTAAGGAAGGCCAGCTTCGTCGAAAGCCTTGCGAGCTTCCTTAGAAAGGCGCGCAAGGTCTCCGGAATCAATACGAACAGCATTCAAGCGCTCGCCGCGCTCCTCCATCTCTTTTGCCACAATAATGGCGTTCTTGATGCCTTCGTGAACATCATAGGTATCAAGCAGAAGTGAGCAGTTAGTTGGGCTAGATTTTGCAAACGCCCTAAAGGCATCAAGCTCAGTATCAAACGACATTACCCAAGAGTGTGCGTGGGTACCAAAAACAGGAATGCCGTAAATTTTGCCAGCAAGGACATTTGAAGTGCTTGAAGCACCCGCAATATAGGAAGCACGAGCAACTGCCAGACCACCGTCTGGACCCTGCGCACGACGCAGGCCAAAGTCAGAAACTGGATTGCCCTGAGCAGCCTTGATAACGCGAGCGCACTTAGTTGCTGCCAAAGTCTGAAAGTTGACCAAGTTTAGTAGGGCGGTCTCAATGAGCTGACAATCAACAATGGAGCCCTCTACGCGAACCATAGGCTCACGTGGGAAAACAAGCTCTCCCTCGGGGATTGCATCAATGGTTACATTAAGCCTGTGGTTGCGCAAAAACTCAAGGAATGCTGGCTTAAAGAGGCGACCGCCACCAGGAGAATTAATGCTTGCCAGGTAGTCAATATCGTCGTCTTCATAAATAAAGTTTTCAACTAAGTCAGCAATTTGACCAGTTCCACAAGAAATCGCAAATCCGCCATTAAAGGGATTCTCGCGGAAGAATGCGGTAAAGCATGCCTCTGCATTAACAAGACCAGCTTCCCAATAACCTTGAGCCATCGTGAGCTCATATAGGTCTGTATTAAGGCTAACGTCTGAGGGTTTGGTACGATCAGTGAGTGACATAGTTGCTCTTTTCGATTGGTCAAAAACTGACGGTGAGACGATATATCTAGAGTAGCAGTCCTACAAAATAAATTGGCTTACAACAAAAATAACTGCGAGAATTACCACAGTTCCAATAACAATTTTTTGTCCCAGAGGCATTTTGATGTCTTCGTCGTCCTCATCTGGCTCCATAAGGGCGCGACCTTTTGCGCGCTGCTCCTGAATGCGGCGCATCTGCTCGGCCTCCTGCTGAGCTGCCTGACGTGCAGCACGCTGCTGATCTGCAACAAGCTGAGCATCTTCAGCGGCAGCTGCCTCTACTTGCACTTGCGCTTCTGCTTGGGCTGCACGGGTCTTCTCGGCACGAAGCGCCTCGAGCTCAGCGCGCTCTTTCTCTGCGCGAAGAGCCTCGAGCTCCCTGCGCTCTTTCTCTGCGCGGAGCGCTTCCAGCTCGGCGCGCTCCGCGTCCGTGAGCGCAGCTGCCTGTGGAGCTGAGGTGGTTTGGAGCTCTTCGGGTTTCTCGACAGACATGGTTACTCCTCGGTTTGCGTATCGGGGATGCTGGTGGTGGCGTCGTTGGCGGCGTCTCCGTGTGCCGTGCGGAGCTTGAGCGCGGGGCCCTCAACGCCTGTTGCGTCAAAAGCTGGCACAAAACTCTCGGAAACGGTTCCACCCTCCTGCCACCACAGGTTCTCAAAGCCCAGGTCATCCGCATGACAGAGCACCAACTCGTACTCCTCGTCAGAAAGCGTTCCAGAAAGCGGTCCGCCAGCTGCACGCATGCGCTCGTTGGGCGTGTACTGATTCATTATTGATACGTCTACATCATTATGACAAAGATTCCAGACGCGGTTGAGTACCTCGCAGGAATCGTCCGCGTGCGTGGGCATGACCAGGTGGCGCACAATGATGCCCTGCATCATGCGACCGTCGTCATCCAGCTTGCGACCGCCGCGACTCATCACCGAGTCATGCATAACCTCAAGCGCCGCCATGGACATCTCTGGATAATCTGCTGCGTACGAGAGCTCTTTTGCCAGCGCAGGGTCTGCGTACTTGACGTCTGTCAGCCAAATATCAATAACACTCGAAACTTTCTGCACCACCTCTGGCAACTCGTATCCCGAGGTATTGCACACTATTGGGAGCGTCAATCCCGCCTCTTTTGCCAGCGTCACTGCTTCAATTATGTGTGGCGAGAAGTGCAAGGGAGTTACAAGGTTAATGTTGAGCGCACCCTGAGCTTGCAGTTCAAGCATCATCTGGGCAAGGCGCTCGGTTGTGACAGGCTTGCCAAAACCCTCCTGCGAGATCTGATGATTCTGACAGAACACACATCTGAGCGGGCAACCTGTGAAGAAAATTGCACCCGATCCAGCCTCGCCCGAGATAGGAGGCTCCTCCCAGAAGTGCAGCGCTGAACGAGCCACACGAATGGTGCTTGAAGCTCCACAAAGGCCCGCTTTACCGGCGTTTCTTTGAGCATGGCAACGCCTTGGGCAGAGTTCACAGACGTCGTAGGCAGAAAACGTAAGGGTATTAGGTGATGGTGCACTACCCAAGGGTTTCTCGCCTCCCGTCGTATCTGCCCAGGCAGATGGTGGTATAAAAAACGCGCAGGGTCTCTGCGCGCGTCAAAGTCATGGTGGAGATAAAGGGATTCGAACCCTCGGCCTCTGCCTTGCGAAGGCAGCGCTCTCCCAACTGAGCTATATCCCCGTTGCGGTACTTATTGTGGCAATCAGGAGCAGGTATGTCAATGATTATGCGAGCGGAATGAGCGGCTGTAGGCTTGCGAGGAGGCTCGTGGCGTTTCCGCGGACCGTCGCGACTCTTCCGCGAGCCGTCAGAGCTTTAACACAGGCTACCGAGGCAGAAAAATATCCTTCCCCGCAGTCATCTATGAACCCACCTTCATAAGGTGGGCGCCGCACTCGGGCGTTCCAGCTTCCTTAACAACGAAGGATGCCTGTACTGAACACGAGATTAGGCTCCCTGAAAAAACTTGTCGGTTCACCCAGTTTAGACCGCGGGAGAAGGACAATTCTTACTATAAAGAGATTATAAAAAGATTAAAGTCTTGACTTGTTTTTTAATGAGCAGCACAATTAAATGGTATGGATTTTAGCAGTTAAATACTGTTTTTTATTGGAGGGTATACGGCTTGAACCTCTGGGTAACCATGTTTTGTGTTTTCCTCTCGGCTGGTCTTGGTTCAGCTCTGATTACCCCTGCCGTTCGTCAACTGGCTTGGAAGCTTGGAGTTGTCGATAAACCCTCTGCTCGTCGCGTTAATAAAAAGCCTATTCCCCGCATGGGTGGCGTTGCAATTTTCTTTGGGTTAGCCGTTGCTATGCTGGTGCGTTATGGCGTTGAAGCAATCCTTGGACATGCCGAGATTACGCTTTCTTCTCGCTATTACCTGAACGTTAATTTTTGGGTTGTTGGCGCAGCCTTTGCGGTAATTTTCTTGACCGGATTGCTTGACGACATTTTTTCTCTCAAGCCTATTCAGAAACTCGCTGGTCAGGTAATTGCAGCAAGCATCGCGGCTGCAAGCGGTCTGATTATCGGTAACGTTGTTGATCCGTTTTCCGCGTACGGCTTTGTGGATCTTGGATGGCTCGCCTATCCAGCAACTGTCATTTACCTGGTTGCTTACGCCAACATCATTAACCTTATCGACGGCCTTGACGGACTTTCTTCAGGTATTACCTGCATTGCCTCTACCACTATGTTTGTGCTTTCTATCTGGGCGGGTCGCTTTGACGCAGCTCTTTTAAGTGCAGCAATCGCAGGCACCACACTGGGATTCTTAGTTCACAACTCCTATCCTGCAACAATCTTCATGGGCGATTCTGGTTCGCTAACCTTGGGATTTGCTCTGGGAACAATTTCGCTTTTGTCTGTCACTCGTTGGGCGGGACTCACAACCATCATTGTTCCTCTCGTCGTTGCAGGTATTCCAATCATCGATACCTTCTCCGCAATTGTTCGCCGTACCCGCGCACACGTCAGTTTTGCTACTGCCGACCGCGGACACATCCATCACCGCTTAATGGCTCACGGTTATAATCAGCGCCAAGCGGTACTTTTGATGTACGGTTGGACTGCCCTTCTGTGCGTTGGCTCGCTCATTATGACGCAGGTCAATACGCTGCCTCGTATTGCAATTTTTGTCATGCTACTTACTATGTCTGCTTTCTTTGCAAAGTACCTGCACCTCTTTGAGCCTGTTCTGCTTCACCATACTGATCCAAAGACTGGTGAAGATGAACTCATTACCCCTAAAGATCCAGGCTTCGATGAAGAGATTAAGCAGCTCCACGAAGAAGAACACGAGCACATCGAAGAACTCATTCACAGAGACCACAAGAGCGAATAAGCTGAGGAAACAGCTGAGCTCTTCCCGCACCCACATCGATCGCCATGTAAGCTGTGACTACACGGGTTTCTCGGCCTCTAAACCACACGTTCTTCTCGCCAAGTGCGCAAATGACATGCTCTTCTCACTAAGGATGACTTTCCAACATTGCGCGCCTGAAAAGTGCAAAGAATCTGTATTTGAGGTACAGATTCTTTAACAAAATCAGGCAA
>CALCXO010000043.1:0-56957 GCA_937905925.1 uncultured Atopobium sp. | reverse complement strand
CCATACGCATAAAAAGCCTCCCATTTCTTATGTCCAAGAAATGGGAGGCAGTTCACATACGTTGGAACAGAGGGGTTTTTAATGCATATAGCGAGAAACCCGTCTGCTAGAGGGGTTTCTCGACAATGAACTTAGAAGGAGCAGGCACCGCCGATAGTGCAAGCAGCTGCTGCAGAGCCGTCATCTGAATCATCCTTTGAACCAGAAACATGGAAGACCTCGGAGAGGTAGTTAATGATGTCGCCGGACTCATACATTGCCTTACCGTCAATGAACAGACATGGAACCTGACGCTTGCCGCCAACCTCAATGAGGCGCTCACGAGCCGCGTCATCTGCAACGATATCATGCATAGGAAGCTCGATGTTGTTCTGCTCCATGAAGGACATAACCTTGTGGCAGTATGGGCAGGTTGGCTTATAGAAAAGCTCAAGATTCTGAGTAGCCATAAAAACTCCTTTTGTTAGTAATTACTACTACTTTGTCTATACCCACCATAGCGTAGTTGTTTCACATGGATTTAGATAGGCATAAAAATAGCCGCACAAGGCGGCTATTAATAGTTGATGGTGCCAGCAACCAGGATCGAACTGATGACCCCCGCTTTACGAGAGCGGTGCTCTACCAACTGAGCTATGCTGGCGTGCAAAAGCGCGCTAACAACTATACGGGGAAGCCCTGTATTATTCAAGCAGAAATACTAAAGAAGCCCGAGAACACCACGAACAAGGCGCTCAAGATCATTTGCGTACTTCTCAGATGCCTCTTGAACACTCTTATGCGTAGTTCCGTGAGCGCCAGCTGGGTTTGCTGCAAGCGTCAGAGCCAACACATTCATATCAAGAGCGCGGGCCATAATGACTTCAAGAGCTGTGGAAACGCCAACGTATGAGACGCCAAAGCTACGAAGCATAGCAACTTCTGCAGGAGTCTCAAAGTTTGGTCCCAAAAGGCCAGCAAAAACACCTTCATTGAGCTCAATCTTAAGGTCATCTGCTACGCCACGTGCAAGCGTTCTTAGGTAAAGCGAGAAGGCATCGTTCATATCAACAAATGGCGTTTCAACATCACGAAGTCCCGCCCACTCTGCAAGCGGATTGGTTCCGGTGAGGTTAATCTGATCCGTAATAACACCAAGGCCAGTCTTTGCATTACCGGAAACAGCACCTGTTGCTCCCGCAAAGATAATATCTTTGCAGCCCAAATGATGTGCGTGCTGAACAAGGGAGGTTACCTCAGCAGCAGAATAGCCCTGATAGAGGTGAACGCGGCCAGGATAGACAACTACAGGCACGCCATCGATAGTACCAATAGTTGCCTCAAAGCTGTGACCAGCCATAGGAGAAGCGTCAACAGGGAAACCTGGAATGTCACGGTAATCAATACGACGAACTGGCTTTACCAGATCGGCAAGATGGCCAAGTCCGGTTCCCAAAATAAGAGCAACAGGATGCTCAACAGATGGGCTTACATTCTCAATGGTTTTCTCGGTAACCACGCAAATCCCCTCCTCTAAGAGGTGACGAGTAAGTGTTCCCTCGCCAGAAACAAGCTTTCCTGAGTACGTACCATCATAAATCTCATGCACGCCACAAGACGGGCTCTTTGCCTTCAAAACGGCGAGCGTTATGTCAGAAGACGTAACGGCACTAAGAGCAATCTTAGATCCTCGTTCAAAATCTTCTGTTACATCTGAGCCGTCCTTGAGCCAAACACGTCCTTCTCGCTGTTCCGCGGGCGGACGAGGCACAGGAAGACCCGAGGAAGTCTCGGGGCAAATCTTTGTGACGTTTACTTTTTCTGCCAGCTTTTGTACTGCAGAAACAGGCTTGGCCCCTCCGTCATATCTGACGGGGAGGCCAAGTAAACAAGCGCTAATAGCAACTTTCATTGCTTTTCAGATCCTAGAGAGCAAGAGAGTAAACAGCAATAGATGCTTTACCAAGAATCTCGTTAATCTTCTGCGACCACTCCTGAGATGCCTTGCTTGCAACAGCAGAGTACTTGCTCATTGCAACCTGATAAGCGGTCTGAGCAGCTGCATAAGAAGCAGAATCGTTGGAGATTGAGTAAGCAGAGAGCTGCTTGTAGTAATCGCCATCCTGGGAAGCCCAAGTGTTGTTCTTAGCGTCCCACTCATCACCAGCAAGACCAATGATGTACTGAGCGTACTCCTGGCTTGTAGTCTCAGAGTTGCCGTCCTCAGGTGCAGTTGGTGCCTGTGGAGCATCTGGAAGGGTTGTAGTCAGAACGCTATCACGATACTTCTTCATGATGACAGCATCATGGATGAGCTTCTTTGCAACGTCTTCAGAGAGCTTGTATGCAGAAGCAACCTGGCTAACATCAGTAGTCTTGAAGTTGGTCTGCATGTAATTGTTGACTTCGTCATCGGTGACGGTAATACCCTTGCTCTGAGCCTCAGCAACAACAAGAGCATTGCGAACATAGCCAATGATCTTATCGGCTGCTGGAACAGCATAGGTGCCGTCAGACTGCTTTGCTGCGTCAAGACCGGAAGTATTCTCAATAACCTCACGAGCAGTTACTTCTTTGGTCTGACCGTTATAGGTATAAGAAGCAATAGGAGTGTTCAGCTCGCCCTCAGAAAGTGTGGTGCGACCGTTCAAAGAGCCAGTAGCTCCGCCGCCGCCCAAAAGGAAGCGACCGATAACAATACCAAGGGCAAACAGTACAACTGCGCCTACTCCGATAAAGATCTTTGAGTTCTTTTTTACATCAATAGATGGCATATCCTTGCCTTTCATCGCTTAATGCAACTATGCGTACACTAATACAAACCTGTAGTTTACTCTTATTAGCATGCATAAAACATATAACCAGTAAACTCCCCCGTTTGTACACAGTCGTTTACATGCAAAACAAACTACTTGGTAGCTGCAACAATCTCTTCCGAATACTGTTTGATGTATCCAGTAGCATTTTCTGCATCAAACTTCATACGCTGAGACAGTGCTTTCTTCACGTCCTTAGAAATAGTTCCGTGCGCTAAGGCGAGAAGACCCTGGAGCATGTCATGGTACTCAGCATCTCCGTGATAGCACTGAACCGCCTCATCCAAAAGTGGCCACGCCTCATCAGAATGCTTTGCAGAAGTTGCTCCGTACTGACAGAGGAACAAAAATGCTGCCAGGCGCACCGTTGCTGAGTCATCGTCAAACAGAGAAGCCTCAGCAGCATCAAATGCCTTAAAGACCTGGTCACCAAAGTGAGCGCTCAGATTGGCAAGTGCATCAAGCACTTCCCAACGAGTCTGTGCTTCTGGCCTATACAGTGCATCAATAAGAGAATCAATGTGCTCTTCAAAGGCAAGAGGAGCAATATGGGCCAGCTCCGCAAGCTCATGAGATGCGTCTTGACGAGCGCGCCTACTAGCATCAGACAAAGCGATGACCAGTGCATTCACTTTTTTCATCTGTGCCATAGTTGGCTTTTTAGTAGCCTTCTTAGCAGGTTGCTTTTCTTCTTTTGGCGCCTTTGTAGAGCCCGCTTTTGCGGTTGCCTTAGTTGAAGCCTTTTTTGGCTTCTGAGCAGTTTCTTTCTTTTCTGCCATGAAACCTAAATCCTCTCTAAAACACCCTTTATTCTCTAAATCCGTCTACGACAACGGTGCCGCTTTTTTGATCCTCATGAATTTTAATAAATCCAAGGCTTGATGCTTCACGTAAAAGAGAAGTAAACGAACGATATCCATAAGTTGCCTCAGCAAACTGTGGACGCTTCCTTCGCATAGTCTCCTTTAAACGAGACGCATAAATAAATGTTTCGCTTTCGCGTTCCAAAGACTCAATGGTCTCAAATAAAAGCTGATAGCAGTCGTGTTTCTCGACAGGTACCTTCTCTTTAAAGTCTGGAATTCTGCCAGAACTCAAAATATCCTCGTAGAAGATAAACTCGTCACAAACTTCAGCAAGAAGCGAGCTGGTAGACTCCTTCATACCAACGCCAATGACCGTTTTACCAGCCTCTTTAAGCTTTGCCACAAGTGGCGAGAAGTCCGAGTCACCAGAAAGCACAGCGAATGTGTCAATGTGGTCTTTAGTAAGACACATCTCAACAGCATCTACCGCAAGTCTAATATCAGCAGAGTTCTTGCCGGTATAGGCCCTATCTGGAATTTCGATGAGCTCAATACCAAGCTCATGCAGGGGTGTAATAGCATTTGGAAAGCGCTGCCAATCGCAGTATGCACGCTTGGCAGTAATGCGTCCCTTATCAACCAGCCTCTCCATAATGAGCTTCATCTCTGGAAGATGGCCTGGCTCTTGATGACCGTTTCTCTTTCTTTTACCTGTTCCTAGTGCCAAATTTTCATAATCGATGAAAACCGCAATAGAGCTCTGAGGAGTAGAAATATCACTCATAATCGGGGTTCCTTTGCGGCTAGCACTTAGTGGCAGCAGTGGCCGTCATGACCGTGCTCGTGACCTTCATGCTCATGATGATGTCCGTGACCATGGCACTCACACTCGTGATCACCATCTTCGTGGTCGTGGCCACAGCAGCACTCGTGCTCACCCTCATCTTCCTGGCTCTCAAGGAGTGACCAGTCAAGACCAGCTGCAGTGCTCGTAGCCTCATCAGCATAAAGCAGCGAGATTGCCTGAGTGCCCTTGCGAGCGCCACCAATCTGGCAAAGCATGTCATACAGGGTAAAGGCGGTTTCTGCACCAGGGAGGGTAATCTCAAGGTCCTCAGACTGAGCAAGAGCAAGCGCAATATCCTTGCGGAAATGCTCAGCCAAAAATCCTGGTTGGAAGTCGCCCTCAAGCGACTTAGGAGCAAGCTCTTTAAGTGCGCGAGAAGAACCCATGCCACTAGCAACAACCTCAAGCATCTGCTCAACGTCAAGTCCACCCTGCTCTGCCAAGGCCATTGCGTCTGCATAGCCAATCATGCATGATGCAAGAGATACCTGGTTACAAAGCTTTGCAGTCTGTCCCTTACCAGCACCACCCATGCAGAAAATCTTTGTCGAGAAGGTCTCGAGAAGAGCTCGTACAGGCTCAACATCATTCTCAGTTGCGCCGACAATCAGCGTAAGAGTACCGTCCTGAGCACCCTTCTGGCCGCCCGTAACTGGACAGTCAAAGGCATGTTTTCCCTCAATTTCAGCAGCATCGTGAATATCACGAGCAAGCTGAGATGAAGAAGTGGTCAGATCAATAAGGTATGCACCCTTCTTAGCAACGCGGATAAGACCATCTGTTGCCAAGTAAACGTCTTCAACGTCAGTTGGATAACCAACCATGGTAAAGACAACGTCAGCGTCTTTTGCAGCATCTGCCACACTCTCTGCAGCATGAGCGCCAAACGAGACAAGCTTTTGTGCTTTCTCTGGTGTTCTGTTGTAAACAGTAACGTCATAGCCAGCAGAAATAAGGTGCTCTGCGATAGGAGCGCCCATAATGCCTGTTCCAATAAAAGCAACCTTTGCATTCTTGCTCAGTGCCATGTATGAGTCCTTTCAGACTGAAATAAATATACAAACTGGGGCCGCTCCAAAGAGCGACCCCATACCTTGTACCCGTTAATTAGATTTACGAACCCTGTTAGCAATTCGGTCAGAAAGCGAAAGCTTCTCGCGGCGGTCAGTGCCCCAGAAGACAATAGCTACCATGCCTGGGCCAACGTGAGCGCCAATAACTGGTCCCACCTGACTGTGAATAATGGTAAGTCCCTCGCAGCCCTTCTCTTTACGAATCTGAGCCTCTAGCCAATTGGCGTCCTTCTGTGCGTCTGCAGAAATGATGCCAACAGGAAGCGAGGTGTCATGAGAATAGCTATCTCTAAAGTCCTGGATAAGAGACTTGAGTGCCTTCTTACGGCCTCTGCACACAGTCTTGACGGTAAGAGCTCCTGTTGAGTCATAGGTAAGCTCTGGCTTTACATCAAGCTTGCCACCAATATTTGCTGCAGCTGCAGGAATACGACCGCCCGCAGCAAGAGCATCCAAGGTCTCAAGTGTTAAATAGCCATGAATGTAGTTACGAGCATCTTCTGCCCACTCGGCAATCTCTTTTGCCGAGAGACCCTTATTGGCCTGATGTACTGCTTCAAGACCCAAAAGCTGAGCTGCGGACGAAGGTGCACCATTGTCGACTACGTAAATCTCAAAGTCTGGGTATTTCTCTCTTACCATATCTGCTGCTTGCTCAGCTGCATAGTAGGATGAGGAAAGTGCAGAGGTAAAGCAAAGATATACCGTTGGTGTGCCCTGCTTTGCAGCTTTCTCAAAGATCTCAAGATAATGACCAGGAGTAATTGCAGAGGTGGTGTAGCGCAGCTTTTTATCCTTGCGCATACCCTCAAAGAACTCATGTGCACTAATGCTCTTCCAGCCGTCATCATAGTGCTCTCCATCTGGTCCCACATAAGGGAACTGGATGATATCAACACCTAGCTGTTCAGCAATTCCTGGAGCAAAGTCTGCGCAGGAGTCCATGATGATCCGAACGTTACTGGGCTTATGATATGCAGCTGAAAGCTCAGTAGGCTCAAGATCTTCAAAGGCAACCTCGCTGATTTCTTCTTCGGCTTTATCTTTTTTATTGAACATCTTGTTCCTCAATCTTAGGTTTGATAATTCCATAACCACCATTTTTACGATGGTAAATGACATTAGTCAAACCAGTGGAAGAATTAACAAAGACATAAAAATCATGGCCGAGAAGGTCAGTTTGGACAAGCGCCTCCTCTTCTGTCATGGGCTCAAGATCAATGTACTTCTCGCGAACAAGCTGGTCATCAAGGTCTTCAGCTGGAATCTCAATGAGATTGGCAAGATCTTCTTGTGTAAGAGCAACTCCGCGCTCAGACTTTACATGATGACGGCGCTCAACAACTTTTGTCTTGTACTTACGCAGCTGTCTGGAAACTTTTTCTGCTGCTTCATCAATAGCTACATACATATCATCAGAGCTAGCAGTGACACGAACAACATTGTTACGAACAAATACCGTAACCTCAGCTGTCTTTCTATCTGGATTTGAAGGGTTTTTGTCTACTCTGAGAACTACATCGCAAGACATAGGAGTGATGTCAAATACTTTAAGAGCATCACCGATTTTCTGATCTACGTGTGTGCGCAAAGCCTCAGAAATGCTTACCTTGCGTCCCGAAATCTTGATGTCCACCATGGGAGCCTCCTATCGGATACACGAGACATCTTCTATCTGATGTCTGTATAACAACAATACCCATTTGTCGGTCAATCATTCCATAAAAAGTTGAATTGAGCGGTAAACGGTTAGAGACTATTTCTCTTTATGTGCGATTAATTTTGCTCAGAGGAAGATGTAGCTGAATCAGTGCTGGTAGATTGCGTAGAAACTTCCACAAGACCGGAAATCTTATTGGTAGTTGAGAGGTGTGGCAAGGTGCCAATCCACTTGTTTCTAATAACTCCCTCGACACCGTTAGATTGAATAGCTGAAAGAGCTTGCTGAATTTGTGTAGCCAAAGCTTTGTTACTTGTTGCTACAGAAATACCAATCGTAGATGGAACGTCAACGACACCAACCATAGAAATATCTTTGTTTGCTGCTAAATAAGCACCAGCATATGCATCACAGGCCACATAATCAATGGAGCCATTTTCAAGTGCTTCAAAAGCATCATTTAAGTTAGAAAAACCCTGAACAGACATGCCCGTGAGTACCTGACCCATTGCGCGCTCAGACAAAGAACCCGTTTGAACGCCAACTGACTTTCCACTCAAACTATCAGCAGTAATGTTTGTCTCTGAACCCTTATGGAAAAGAGCTGTTGCATACTCAGCATAACCAGAAATGAGCGTACTTGTTGAGTCTTCACCACTTCTGACATCCATGACAATGTCGCAACCTGCTTGTAGGCCATCTACTGGTCCGTTAACTGATACAAACTTAACGTCTACGCCTAGCTGATCTGCAATTGCAGAAGCTATTTCAACGTCAATTCCCTGCAATGTTCCAGCTTCTGAGGCCACAACCATTGGAGCTGTTACTGACTGAGTACGTAGACCTACGGTCAAAGTGCCAGCTGTGTGCAGTGAGGAATCAGGAATCTTCTGCTGACGGGCTTCTCGCTTCTCTTGGATTGCCTCTTGCACTGACTTGACATGGAACCATTTATCCAGATCAATGTTGATGGGACCAATGGAGCATCCTGTTAAAACAACAGCAAGTGCTATAAGAAGTAACACCTTAAGAGAGCTTTTACCGCGCGTCATCAGAACTCCTTCTTTTATTCAGGTGTCTTTTCAGCTGACCTGGTATTTGACCCCACACTCGCATACTGGAACGTTTGCTTTGCTACCACAGCAGCTCCACTAATAGTTCTCTCGCCTGCGAGACCCTTTGTCTCTTTGATATAACAGGCGGTATGGCTTACTTCTAGGACGAGCCATGATCGTTTACGTGCGCACACGCAAACTTACGTGGATCCCTTTGACCTCGTCTGTCATGGACTAAAAGCTCACAGAGAACTTCGCAACCACAGACCTGAAAAGACTTATCAAGTATAGCCGTTTGCAACCATAGGTAACTCACCATACGCGAGCTAATGCGCCTACGGTTACAGAATGCACGCCTGCGGCACAAAGTACTCTAGTGGCTTCTCTAATTGATGCTCCCGTAGTTACAACATCATCTAAAAGTAAAATATTTGATTGATTGACCGGCGCAGTACAAGCAATACTTCCTTTCAAATTTATTTGCCTTTGAGCGGATGAGAGTGTTCTTTGGTCCTTTGCATGAGGACGTATAAGCACGTCATACAAAGGCAAGCCTGTAAGCTGGCAGAACGATTGGGCTACAAGTTCCATATGATCAAAGCCTCTACGCGCGTACGCTTCTGCAGTTGCTGGAATAAAGGAAACGCCATCAATTTTTGAACTATCAAAGCGAGAGGTACCGTCACGAGCTTTCCATGCTGAGGCTTCTTCAAGCGCACACAATAGAGCTGCAGCAATTACCGGTGCCAGTCGAAACTCGTGTCCATCCTTAAGCGTCAAGATCAACCGTGCAGGAGGACCCTTAAATCCCATGGCACAAATGACCGCTCTACTCTCCCACTGAACAGGTCGTTTCTTTTTATCTGCACACTCTGAACAAACAAGCTTTCCGTATGGAGCGCCGCAATTAGGACATGCCCACTGCTGAGAGATCCATGGCAGCTTTGCCCGACACTCATCACAAAGGAGCTGGCCGGGTTTCTCGCACACAACGCAGCGCGTAGGAGCAAGCAGCTCAAGTGTTGAGTTTGCCGTTGCAGTAAGGATAGATGTAGGTTTCATTTTTACCCCCACATTCTGGGGGCTGACAGTGAATACAGTCTAGATCAAAGGTCGCGAAATGGAAGGTATTTTAGGTAAACGGAAAAAGATGGCTTATCTATAGCTCCTACCAGTGAGATTGTATTTTGTGAGGATTCGGCTAACGGATGTTTGCCACGGAAGCCATAACAAAATCAAGAAAACAAGCGTTGCTACGCCGTGCGTTAGATCAAGCGGAATTGAAGCCGCAAACGCGAGAAGAGCGGATTCAAGTGTTAAAGGATGTACAAATCCAATAACAAAGTATACGTTCATTACAAGGCCAAAGAATGGCCCGGATATAAATGCCCAGATCATAAGCAAGAAAGGTGGAAGCTTGCGGGGTTTCTCGCCTTGTTGGACGGATGTGCGTTTAGAAGATGCAGGGCAAGCTGAAGTCAAAGTTGCAAGAAGGCCTCCCAGATAGCCAACAAGCCCCCACGCATACATCTGCCATGGCGTCCACGAGCCCTGGCCAAAGAAAACGTTTGAAAGAAGCGCAGATAAGGCACCTACCAAAAAGCCCGCATGCCTGCCAAGAAACGCTCCCGCAAAGATAGCAACTGCGGAAACAGGCTTTACGTACGCGAGTGGCGCAAAGGCAATTCTTCCCGCAGCACCTAAGGCGCTAAAGACGGCAGTAGGTACCAAATTGGCAACTGAGGGCTTCTTTGCCTCAAAACTTAACATAAATAATGCAACTGAAATGATCGCTAAAATAATTGAAGATACCGCGGTAAAATCGGGAAAATATATCATTTCAACAGCAAGAATAATAGGCGTAGCAAAGAGTGCCACAACCTCTAAGACTATTGATAACATGTACCGATTATCCACAAGAACCTCACGCTTACCGTCAAAATAAAAATATCGAGAAGGTCTATCTTATTTTGGCATAAGATGATTTGAAACTACAACAAGGAGGTCTTCATGATCTATCTGGGAAACTTTAGCTACAACGACGAGCTTGACTCTTCGGACAACTACTGTCTTATGCCTTGTATTGTTGAGGCAGATTCCACAGATCACGCGCTTGAGCTTTTCTCGGAGCACCTTATTGAGGTTGCAAATTCATCTGACCTGCTCGACGGCGCAAAAGAGATTTTCTTGGATTCTATTGTTGAGCTGGGAGAAGTTCCTACCACTCCTCTGATTGCTCAGTGGCAAAAGATTATGCCTGCAGGAGTTGGTCTGTGCAGCATTACCAGCGCTCTTCCAACACTTGAGTTTGATGATGAGACAGCCAATGCCTACGGCTTCAATGAGCATACTCACAATCATGAGGAAGATGAAGAGGAGCATGAACACGAGGAGTTTGGCGACATCAACGATCTTGACGATGAGCTTCTTGAGGAGCTTGGCCAGGATGAGGAGCCGTTCTTAAGGTTCTAGCCACCTACTCCGCCGACCATACCCAAGAGTTCTCAAAGAACTCTGAAGTTGGCTCTGTCAGAGAAATCTGGCCATCAAATACTAAAGAAACGTTATCAACAACGCGCGATATCAACTGCATATCGTGCGTTGCTATTACTATGGTTGTACCTTCTGACTGTGCGCGAGAAAGCAAATTGACAACAGCATCTTTGGTTGGGGCATCCAGGCCTTTTGTTGGCTCGTCAAGAATAAGCAGATGTGCTTTTGTAAGCAGCACTTTTACGAGGGCTAAGAGTTGCTGCTGTCCACCAGACAAATCGTATGGATGAGAAGACATAAGCTTCTGATATGTTGTGCGAGCAAGAAGTCCCGAAGCTTCCAGAAGCTCCTGAACATCCTGATCAGAATAGGCGCCACTCTGCTGCCACTGAGCAAGCTCCTCGCCCACACTTTGGCAGATAAAGAGCAGTTCGGGATCTTGTGGAATGTATCCTTGGGATTGCTGGAGCTGGTTGTAGATATGTCCGCGCCTTGGACGAAGAACACCCGCTGCAAGCTTTAGCAGTGTGGACTTACCTGAGCCGTTGCCGCCTACGAGCGCACGAATTTCTCGCCCCGTGACCTCAAGCGAGCACTTGTTGAGCACCAGCTGATCACTCTGTGGATACGCAAACGTCACGGCGCTGAACTCAAGCACGGGCGTGCTGTCGGCCGCAGTGGATGCTTGGTTTGGCGCGGAGCTGCGAGGACAGAGCGCCTGGCGAGAAGAGCTGTCTGCTTGGAGCGCATCGGGTTTCTCGCCACCAAGACAGACGCGCGCGTCAGCAAGGTACTCGAACGCGGCAACGTCGTGGGTGGCAACAAGCACGGCAACGTTGAGCTCGCGCGCCACTCGCTCCAGGAGCGCGGTGAAACTCTTCTGCGCAAACGGATCCAGCTGCGAGGTTGGCTCATCCAGCAAAAGCAGCTTTGGGCGCATGACAAGCGCTGCAGCAAGGGCCACGAGCTGCTGTTCTCCCCCGGAAAGCTCGTTGCAGCGTTTATGCAAGAGCGATTCCATACCAAAGAAACTGACTGTCTCAAAAATACGTCGGCGCATTTCTTTCTCTGAAACGCCTCGATTTTCCAGGCCAAAAGCCAGCTCTTTAAGAGGCGTCTCGCACACCAGTGCACGCGAGGCAGCCTGTGGCACAAAAGCAATGGTATCCACAGACTGTGCCTGCGTCATTGTAGAGACCTCTTGTCCACAAACGATAATTGAACCGTCTTGTTTACCTTGAGGCGCAATCTCGGGCTTAATGAGGCTCAAGATAGTTGACTTGCCTGAACCAGTTGGTCCAAGCAAAAGGCTAATCTGACCTGCATAAACTTTACAGGAAAAATCCTCTATGACCTTGCTGTTTGGAGCTAGAGCATAGGTAAACGAGAGATTCTGAATAGCAAGAATTACTTCTTCCTTAGTTGAAGACGTAGATAAATTCTGCTGGTAGGAAGGGTACTCACTCATACAGACTGCTCCCATAAGACGGTATCAAGGCGCACAAAAACTACTGGTAAGACGGCAAATAACACCAGCCCCATATACCAAAAACTCAGTTGAAACGCTGGCATAGTGGGGTAAAACTGCCAAGCTTGGACAAGCATATACAAAGAAGTTGCTGCTACAACGCCTAAGAAAGCAAACGACAACAGTGCGACGGTGTCGTAGGCGTCAAGCACCTGGGTGTTCCATCTGCTTCTACGTCCTGTCATTCCCCAGCCTCGAGACACAATAGACTGAAACGTACTTATCGACTTCTCAAGCGCACTCATACACACTGCGTTGATTGTACTGGCTGTCTGCACAATAGCTTTTCTCGCGCTCAAAAAACGGCGTTGACCTGGAAAACGGCTTTGCCGGTGAGCCCGCGCGGCAGAATCACACCTTCTAGCTGCGGTGTTTGCTGACTGAATTTGTTGCGTCACGGTAAGGTCAGAAAGCAACTGTGGCATAAGCTGCACAGAAAGGCTTAAGACCAGTTGCAGCCCTGGAAAACGTACACTTGAGCGCTGTAACAACTCGAGCGGAGACACTACCACAAACAGGCACTCAAGCCAGCTCAAAGTACTTACGAGCACAAGACCCGAGGTAGCCCCGTACACCAGACTTTCTGCGTACAGTTGCGTGTGCCCAAAAGAATACAAAACGGTAGATCCAGATGCCGAGAAAAACGGATTAATTATCGCCATCAATATAATAATTGGAGCATACCAAACAAGCTGTTTAACAGCATGTTTGGTGTCAAACAACTGAATTGTACAAAGCTGCGCTCCTAAAAAAGCAATCAGTGCACAGAGAGGTTGAAAAGAAAATGCGGCAAGTGCTACCTCACATCCAAACAGTACAACCGTAGCAAGTGGATGAAGGCGAGAAAAGCTTGATCGCGCGAGATTCATTAGTTCACCGCGTTAACGTACATCCAAACAACCGAATCGCCATCATGCAGAACATATGCATCAGACGTGTAGTTAGGCTGAACACCGTTAACTGAGTATACCCAGCCGCTCTGTGGACCGTGGTCACGCTCTGCAAGCCCATTAATCGCTGCAACGTACATACCAAACGACGTGCTACGTGCATTTACCCCGGCTCCACTTGCAAGCAACGCATCATAGACTGACGTACCCTCTTGCACCTGGAGGTTGACGGTAAATGAAGACCCTTTGGCTGCAGAGCCGTCAACCGTAACACTTACAGAAAGCGCATTATTCTCTTTACGAGGAGCAGCTACAGCGTTTGTTGAGTTACCAGAGTTAGAAGGCTCCGACGTTTTCTGATTAGAAGAATCCTGCGTTTTAGACGCATCAGCATTTGATTGAGCGTCTGAACTAGAGCTCCCTTGCGTCTGTGACGTCTGAGAGTCTGTTTGTGTGCCAGAAGCACCTGCTACCGTCTGACCTTGTGCGGTAGGAGCTTCTTGAGCAGAAGTGCTTGAAGCAGGCGTAAAGAAATACTGAATCAATGTCCATGCAAAGAAAAGCATGAACACAAAAGATACTATTGATGCCGCCAAATAGAGAATCCGTTTGGATTCTCTTGTGAGCTTAACCACTATCTCACCTGGCCTCGGCCATTGGAAACATGGTGAATTGCAGCAGTTTCTTTCTTAAGCAACACTACAAACACTGCAAGAACTGCGCCAGAAGCAAAGAAACCAAAGACACTCAGAAGTGGAATGGTAGGCGCAGAGGACACCTGCTGTGGGGCAGCGGCCTGCTTATTTGAGTATTCAGTAGGTGGAAGCTGCTTCTCGTCAGAGTTAGTGTCTGCAGTCTTGTTCTCAGATGGAGCCTTTGTAACCTCCTCACCAGCACTCGCAGCGGTGGTCGAGGAAGTTTCATGCGCAGCTGGAGATGAAGGATCTTGAGCTGATACGTTTGTAGCTGTGGAATCTGTCCTGCTAAAAATGTCTCCAGATGGCTGGGTATTCTCGCCAGAAGGTTTCTGATTAATAAGCGAGAAAAGCGTGCCGGAGTCGTTGGTGTAGTAAAGATTGCCCTCAAAATCTGCAATGACCGATGAGGTGGTGTAGTTCTGATGATCTTTATCAGGAGTGTAAATCTGAGCTGCTCGGCTGGTGCCCAACTTGTATACCCATACGCCACCAGGTAGACCGTTTACCGTGAAGTAGGCATAGGTACCGTTTTGTTGAACAGAAACAAGAGGGGTGCTCTGAGACTTACCCTTGCCAGCACGAGCCTGGTCAATCACCGTAAAGGTGTCAAGAGAAATCACAGAGATAGTTCCGTAGCCCTCAGCATCGACGCCGTTAACAAAGACGTTAGAACCGCTGATAGTTGGTGTAGAGGTGGATTCTGCTGCAAATTTGACTTGCTTCTCCTCAACAAGAGAAGAACCGTTTCTTCTAATCAGGTGCAGCGTACCGTCATTTCTGGTTACGGCAAGATAGGTTCCATTACCGTTTTGATCAACAGAGACAGGAACAATACCTGCGCGAATTGGTGAGCCAAGGTTAAGCTCAGCCTCAATGGCACCGGTTGTACCGTTGATAAGCCTGACAGAGGAGGACTCGTCGCCAATCATAAAGTCAGAGCCAGAAGCCGCTGCGCCAGACCAGTAATAACCTGAAGGCTGACCAGAGGTTGCTCCAGGAATGTTTGCAGGCTGTGCATTCTGCTTCCAGCGAAGCGCACCAGTTGTAGCGTCAACAGCAACCATGTAGCCACCAGCTGCGTCAAATCCGCTCATCTTAGTAAACTCAGCCAAGATGGTGCCGTTATTAACCGTCAGGCTAGAAACAGACTGCAGCGCATTGGTGGTATCCAGCGGCTCTGTCTTCCAGATGCACTCCATAGTTGTTGCCGAGAATGCGGTAAGACATCCATCATCGGTAGCAACAACAATCATGCCGTTAACGTACAGAGGACGTGCAAAGTACGAGACCTTGGAGCCAATCTGTGCCTCGGCAATAAGGTTACCTGTTGCAGCGTCAACTGCTTTAAGAGTAGAACCGCTTACGTAATAGACCGTATCATGAACAATGACCTGATCAGAAATAAATCCAGGTGTATTCTGAGTTCCTTCGGTCACACTCCAACGAAGAGCTGCAGAATTAATGGGGGTGCTCTGCGTAGTAGTGGAACCGTTTCCGCTACCAAAACCGCTCCAAGATGCCTCGTAGTTAGGGTGCTCAGCAAATGGATTGATGACCAACTCATTTCGAGGAGTTGGAATGGAGCTATCCTGACCACCATATGTCCAGGTAATAGTAGTGTTTTCGTCCAAGGCAACGTTGTTTGCCATCTTGTCCGAAAGCTGACCGTTTACAAAGAACTGCCACCATTTATAGGCGCCATCTACCTGCGCTGTTGCAAGCGTAAGTCCCTGTGAAGGCGACGTAATAGAAGACAAATAACCGCCCGCTGCATCGTAGGTGAGGCCGTTATTCTTCAGGTAGTCATACGTTACCTTGTCGGCAGTGGTACCCTTACGAACCTCAATAGTCTGCGTAGGAGCCCAGTGCTGAGGCTTACCGTCTTTATCAAGACCTACTACAGAAAGAGTGACGGAAACAAGCTGACTTGGATCTGGGTCTTCCTCTACAGGTCGAGCGCCCTTCTCGCCTGCCACGGTAAAGGTGGCAGAGACCTTCTGATTAGTAAGGGCCTGGAACTGCTCATTATCTGGATACAAGCTTGCATAGCGAGAATAGCGTGCACTTGAAAGAAGTGCCGAAACCGTAACAGACGTGTTGTACTCAGGAGTCTGTGCGAGAACAAGATTCTCGTTCTGAATGATTGTTGGCTGAGAAGAACTGTACGTGCGCGCCTGATCAGAAGGGCCCATGGGGTCGTATGTTGGGAACTCCGAAGGCACAATACCACTTGCGGTCTTATCGGTATTGTTAACATCATAAGACCAGGTCAAAGAGCCGTCAGCAGCACGATAAAACTTGTTTGGTGTAGCCAAGGACTCAGAGACCGCATTCTGCTTATTCTGCTGACCAGAAGGAGTGGCAAGCGCATCCCAGAAATGAGCCTTAGACTCATTCATCAAAGTAAGCTCTGCATCAATATCAGCCTGATTAAGCGGGCTTACCGTAACCGTAAGAGTCTTAGAGACTGATACCTCAGGATTTTCTTTATCGGTAACGGTCAGAGTGATGTCTACCTGCTGCGCGGAAGCAGAAGGTAGAGGCTGGTACACCGTTCCTCTATAGCCATTGAACGTAATAGCAGCATTGGAGGAAGTGTACGTAAACTGATAGCGCTTTCCGTCCAAGCCAAAGTTCTTTGGCGTAGGCATCTGCAGGTCGTCTGTAACCGCCTGAGCATTAATGGAGTGATTGGTATACACATCTTTAATGCTTGATGCCGAGAAACGCCTGTTAATGCGCCTCAACAGATTATTCTGTGCATCGGTAATAGCCGAAGGATCTCCGGGAACCGTTATGGTAAAGGTTTTCTGATAGCTTGTCTGAGGAGCGTCTGAGCTGCTCAAAGAGACATTTGCAGTCAGCGTTACCTGCTTGTCACGAATACCGCGGGTAACTGTTGCCTTATAAGGCTCAGTACCATAACCATCAATACGAACAGTAGATGTATCTGAGCTGGTCCAAGTAACCTTAGACCATGAAAGCTGGCTCCCATCAGCAGAAACAAGCTTATGTGGAAGGGTAAAGTCTGAAGTTACCGAAGACTCATTTTGTCCTGCAGCATATGATGGCGAAAGATTTTGAGATACGTCAGCAAGCTGTGCCTGAGATTTTGCCTCATCCCAAGGGATTAAAACATTGCAGGTATATTGGACGGTCTTTCCATCCTTGGAAAGTTCAAAAGTAACTTTTGCCTGACGAAGAATAAGAGTGCTTCTCTGATTAGTAAAGCCAGCAGCATCCAACCAGAAGTACTCAATAGAACCATTAGTTGCAAAATCAGTAGAAATACCTGCGTGAGCATATGAAGCTGTCGAGGACATCTGAACAGAGGTCACTCTAACGTTAACCTCTCCAGCACCAATACGGCGCAGTTCTTCTGCAACCATAGTGTTGAGGTTAGTGTCTACACCATAACGAGGCTTTGGCTTATAGAAGGAATTAGTCAGAGTTTCTACTGCCTGGTCCAGCGTTTTGTGTGGATAGCCAGTCTCATTTGTGGTTGCTGCAACGCCAGGGCCTGTCTCTTCAGAGGTTGTGGTTGCACCAGTTGTAGCTTCTACCGTACCAGAAGCAGCTTCCGTACCAGAAGCGTTGTCCTGAGCAGTAAGAGCATTCTCTGCTGAGGAGGTTGCAGTAGCAGTAGTGGTCAACTCCCCCGCTGCTTCTGCGAATGCAGGAGCTGGTAAGAGCGCAAGCACTAAAAGTATGGAGAAAAGGCTATTGAGCGCCTTTTTAAACATGCTTCTAATTCCTTCCAACTTGTGGTGAATTTAGCCTTCTTGCCAAAACAAGCACCACAATTCCAAGTACAACTAAAGGCAGACTGAGCAACTGTCCCATGGTAATAAAGCTGCCAAAAAGGTAGCCAAGCTGCTCGTCTGGAACACGAACAAATTCCACGACAAACCTAAAAATGCCATAAAGCATCAAAAACGTTCCAATGAACGTTCCTTGTGGACGAGGAGGGTACTTCCTAGAAAGGACGTACAAAATGGCAAACATCACAAGGCCCTCGAGAAGTGCTTCGTAGAGCTGAGAAGGATGACGGTAGACCGCTCCTCCTGACTCAAACATTACTCCCCAAGGCAGATCTGTT
The DNA here is from genome assembly GCA_937905925.1 of uncultured Atopobium sp. Lineage (GTDB taxonomy): Bacteria > Actinomycetota > Coriobacteriia > Coriobacteriales > Atopobiaceae > Lancefieldella. Next base: position 39,013 of record CALCXO010000043.1, on the reverse strand, counting down.
GGCTTTCCCCAAAGCTCACCGTTGATGAAGTTTGCGCAGCGTCCAAAGAAAAGACCAAGCGGCGCACCAATAACTCCCAGGTCACAGATGGTAGGGATAGAGAGGCCCGATGCCTTACAGACAATAGAGCCGCCAACAACAGCGCCTACAAGGCCACCGTGGAAGCTCATGCCACCTTGACTTAAGGCAAATGCATCAAGTGGATGAGCCACGTAATAACCAGCGCCGTAGAAAATAACGTAGAACAGACGGGCGCCCACAATAACGCCAAACGAGATGCCAACCATCAAATTAAGCACGTCATCAAGGGTAACGTTAAGCTTCCAGCGCTGAGCAGTTCTATACATAACTACGCCAGCAAGCACAAAGCCCACCAGATATGCCAGACCATACCACCTGATAGATAGCGGACCCAGAGAAAGTGCTACTGGGTTTAATGAATGATAGAAAGCATCAAGCCACACAATACGTCCTACTTACTAAAACTACTTTGAAAGAACATGCGAAGGAGTTGCACCACGCTGACCCTGATAATGGCTGCCAAGATCTTCGCAGCCATAAGGACGCTCAACAGGGGAACTCATACGCTCAAAGGAAAGCTGACCAATCCTCATGCCAGGGTGCAAAATGATTGGAAGATTAGCTACGTTAGAAAGCTCCAATGTAAGCTCTCCGTCCCAACCTGGATCAACATAACCTGCAGTTGAGTGAATCATAAGGCCTAAGCGACCCAAGGTAGACTTACCTTCAAGTTTGCCAAGGATATCGTTAGGAATAGCAATGCGCTCAAGCGTAGTACCAAGCGCAAACTGACCAGGATGAAGAACAAAAACTTCTCCCTCAGGAACATCAATTGACTCAGTAAGACCCTCTTGAGCTACAAGTGGATCAATTGAGGTGTGCGTAGAATTGCGGAAGATTCTAAAGTTTGAGCCAAGACATACGTCAACCGATGCAGGCTGCACATTCTGCTCACACAGAGGCTCAATAACGATACGACCAGCAGCAATCTCGGCTTTAATGTCGCAATCAGAAAGAACCACAACGTCCACCTTTCTTACGTCATACAAATGTATGGTCAGAAAAACTAGTTATCCATTTATATAAAATATCACGCCCTACACAATAATGTGCGGGACGTGATATATAAATTTTGTAATTACGCAGGTAAATTATGGTTCACCACAACTTCTCTGCATAAAAAACACGTTTATGCGCGTGAAGCTAACAACCGATAAGCGCCAAACGTTCACTTTTTGACGCCGAGCGATAACTTACAGCATTGCAGGCTGAACGCGCTTTACGCCAGGAACGTGCTCAATCAGGATACGCTCAATACCCTCAGACATGTCGTATGCAGACATTGGGCAACCAGCGCAAGAACCAGTCATCTCAAGCGTTACGGTGCCGTCATCGCTTACATCAATAAGCTCAACGTCGCCGCCATCGGTCTGAAGGCTCTGACGAATAACATCAAGGGTTGCATTCAAAAGGTCACGATTAATGGCCATGTTTGCTCCTATTCAAACTCTTCAAGCGCGGATGCGCCCATAATTTACAACATGGGTATCCTACCCAAAATTCCAAACTTATTTCTGCACTATCCAATTGGCGAGAAAAGATGTCCAACTGAAGCATCTTTCAGACGTGCAGGCAACGATGCACCCGACGCTGTTGCCGCAATCGCCGCAGCTACACGAGAGGTAGCCTCTCTTGTCTGCTCTGTACTTAGAAGCGTTGCGTCCACCATAAAACGCTTCACACCAGCAGAAAGCATCTCAGCCATCTCTGGCACGCCGTCAAAGAGCTTGGGGCTCCAAATCTTGGAGCGACCATGTCTGTCAGTCCTTACGGGCATGTAATCGTTATCAATACCTCTAAGCGTATGCTCCTCAAGGCGCAGCTTACAGGCATCGCAATCGTGGATACACTTGCCCGTAGACATCAAAATACAATGCTCAGTGGTCATGGTACGAATACGGCCGCTGACCATATAACCCATAGGAATCGAGGCGTTTCTCGCCATGTGGCAGATCTCTTGGAGGGTAAGCTCGGAGTTGAGCCAGACGCCTTCTGCACCCATGTCGGCAAGCGCCTGCAAAGCGTAGTCGTTGTGGACTGGAATACACTCGCGCACCTCAGGGATGGCTCCGCGCTCAACAGCCAGCGCCAGCTCGGAGATGTTTCCCACGGCAATCGGCTTACCTGCAGCAACGTAGGGATCCAGGCGCATATGGTCAATCTCGCGACATACCTCATCAAGCCATGGGGTTACCTTGGCGAGAAGATCTTCTGGCCACGAAGTCTCTGCGAGCGCATCGGTAGTTGCATACAGACGATTTGCTCCCGCCTTGAGCGCAACACGTGCCTGCTCTGGAGACTCAACTAGAACACAAACCTCTGCCTGCGACGCATTTGTCTTTGCAGCCACCTCATCAAAGACAAAAAGCTTCTCTTTGTCCTGGGCTTCTCGCTCCTTTTGATAGGCAAGACGAGAAAGCGGAGCAATCTTCTGTTCGCGGTTCTGGTATTCTTCCAAAAGCGCAGCCTCGAGCTGCTCACATGCCGCGGCGCGGACCTTGTGGACAGCACTAAAGCTCATGCCGCACGTATCGTCCATCTGGACGTCAAAGCTTACGGCCTCAAACGGCGAGGTTCCCATGCGGCCAACGTGCTCAATAAGCTCGTCAGAGGTTACCGCCTTAGTGCGGGCCTCCTCCACCACAAAGCCCTCAGCAGACGCACGTGCAACGCCGTCTGCAGTAGCGAGTGTCACCGTAAAGGGCTGGCCAATGCGGGCAATAATAGCCACGTCAACGGCTCGTTTACGAGGATATTCTAGTGAAGAAATCTGCTCAGCTGCTACACGCGCCGCTTCAGAGCGAATAATACGTACCGTAGAGCCGGTCTGCATAACGCGAGAAGTGCGAATCGTAACTGTCTGACCAGGCTCAACATCAATAGGACAAAGAGCGGTCAGGAACTTGTCAGGCTCATCGAGCGGCCTAATTTCAAGCAAGTCATTCTTGCCAATAGGCGCGTGTGCAATAAGGTCAACATCTGCCTGCTTGTAGCGGCGCAGCTTAACACGGCCACCATTCAGACCACTCTTGCGCTCAAGAGCATCCTCAAGTGGGCGTCCGCCGGTGACCTCACCAACAATCTCACCGCGGTTGTTGGAGCGCTCGTAGCTCATCATCTCGTTGCCAGCGGTGCCATGCAGGTAAGCGTTAGTCAGGCCACGGTTAAACGAGCGTTTAAGCAAGCGGTGGCGGCGTGCCACATCAGTCTGGTTGTCCACGCCCTTCTCGGCAGCATCAATAGCCTGGCGATACGAAGACACCACCGAGTACACGTACTCAGGTGCCTTCATACGGCCCTCAATCTTAAGCGAGCCTACACCCGCCTCAATCATGTCGGGCACATCATCAATAGTGCAATAATCCTTGGGACAAAGCAGCCTATCAATGCCGCCCATCGAAACAACTTCATGCTTAGAGTTGAGCAGCTCATAGGGCAGACGGCACGGCTGCGCGCAAGCTCCGCGGTTAGCAGAGCGGTCTCCACGCATAGATGACATGTGGCAGATGCCCGAATAGCAAAAGCACAGGGCACCGTGACCAAAACATTCCAGCTCAACACCAAGCTTAGAAATGGTAGAAATTTCTTCTTTCGTAAGCTCTCTGGACAAGGTAACGCGGCCCACGCCAAGCTTTTTACAAGCAGCAACACCGCGCGTATCGTGGATGTTTGCCTGCGTTGATACGTGGCATTCAATCTCTGGCCAGGTCTTTCTTACCTGAGCCATAAGGCCCCAGTCCTGGATGATAAAAGCATCTGCACCAAGAATCCACGCGCGACGAATCAAGCGCAAAACACGCTGCATTTCGTCCCACTTAACAACAACGTTCACGGTGACGTATACGCGAGCGCCAGCTAGATGAGCCTGTCTGCACGCACGCGCAAACGACTCGTCGTCAAAGTTGTCCGCACCGCGGCGGGCGTTGAAGTTGTTGCCCAAGCCGCAGTAAATAGCATCTGCACCACCAGCAAGAGCTGCGGTAAATGGAGCAGGACCTCCCGCTGGGGCGAGAAGTTCCATCTGTGTTGCACGAGGGAGCGGCTGAGTTGAGAGCTCCTTGTCAGAAGCTTCCTCTGTCCACTCTGGCTCGTTCATGCGATTAAGCTCGTGAGCTGTAGATTCTCGCTCACGACGATTACGTTCGTTCATACTACCTAACTTGCCGCGTCGCTTACTACTTCTTAAGTGAAGAAAGTGCTGGATGAATCTTATCTTTGTCGGAAAGAATAACTTTTGCAGGATCTAAGGTTTTCTCGCCAAGAAACGCTGGCCACTCAACGCCAAGCTCTGGATCATTCCACATAATGCCGCCCTCATCACCTGGGTGATAGATGTCGTCACACTTGTAGCAGAACTCCGCTGTCTCGGAGAGTACCAAGAAACCGTGGGCAAAACCGCGAGGGACAAAGAACTGTCTGCGGTTCTCCGCGGACAAAACAACGCCTTCCCACTGACCCCAGGTTGGACTTCCCTCTCGCAGGTCAACCGCAACATCAAAGACAGTGCCGGAGATTACACGCACAAGCTTTGCCTGTGGATGCTCAATCTGGAAGTGAAGGCCGCGGAGCACACCCTGAACGGAGTAAGACTGATTGTCCTGCACAAATGAAGCGTCAATGCCGCCAGCAACAAAGTTTTCCTCACGATAGGTCTCCATAAAGCCACCACGAGCATCACCGTACAGCTTTACGTCCACAACCTTTACACCTTCAATCGAGGTGTCATAAAACGTAAAATTGCCCGACTGAATAGGGTTTTTAAGCTCTTTTGGAAACTCCATAGCGTTCACCTTTCGATTTCTTTAGGTAATCTACTATATACGAGTCAAGATTAATTCAGCTTTTGAGCTATGATATTCATGCAGTTAACGTGTAATTTGCAATTCAAAGGATGCTCGTGAGAATTCTTGCAGTCGTTCCCGCTTACAACGAAGAAGCCTGCATTGCTTCAACTATTACAGAGTTGTGCCAGGTAGCCCCTCAAGTTGATTACATCATAATCAACGACGGCTCCGCTGACCGCACACTAGACATCTGTAAAGAGCGTGGATTTAACTACCTTAATTTACCTGTTAATGGTGGTCTTTCTGCTGGCTTTAGAGCCGGTATGCGCTATGCAAAAGAGCATGGCTACGATGCAGTGGTGCAGTTTGACTCCGATGGCCAGCACAGGCCTGAATACATTGCTCCTATGGCGCAAGCAATGGTAAACGAGGGGGCAAACATTGTTATTGCTTCTCGTTTTGTCACTAAAGCTCGCGGAAATTCTCCCCGAGAGATTGGCTCCAAGCTTATTTCTTGGCTTATCAAAACAAGTACTGGTCAGACTATCACTGACCCTACGTCAGGCATGCGTATGTACGACCGCGGCCTCATTGAGACGTATGCGCGCTCCTTTGACTTCTCCCCCGAGCCAGACACTATCTCGTTGCTGATGCGCCGCGGTGCAAAGGTTGTCGAGATTGAAACTGAAATGCGTGAGCGTCAAGGTGGCGAGTCCTACTTGAGCTTCTATAACTCAATTATGTACATGGCTCGCACGTGCCTCTCGCTTTTGCTCTTCCAGTGGTTTAGATAAGGTGACACCATGACTTTAGTTCTGAGAATTCTGCTGCTTATTGGCGCCCTATTTGCCATGGGCATTGTCATCAATAGCGTCCGCAAATCAAAGATTCGCATCTCCGACTCTGTCTATTGGGTTGTTTCTGCAGGAATCCTTGTTTTGTTTGCGCTTATCCCTCAGCTTGCCTATTTCTTCTCGGGCCTGTTTGGTTTTATGAGCCCTGCAAACTTTGTCTTGATGCTCGTTATTGTGATGATCTTGATTAGGCTCTTCCATCAGTCTTGTGCAATCTCCAAGCTTACTTTTAAGGTTGAGCAGCTTTCAGCTGAGCTTGCCCTACGCGACAAAGATGCACGTGACGAGAAAAACCTTGATTTTGTAACTGATCTTAACCAGCGCACTCGCGTGTAAACAACACGTCAGCTCTCTGACGGCACGCTCACACAGGCAATATCTTAAAAAGTCCGCCTATGCAGCGGACTTTTTCTTTTGATCTTTAAATCCCAAGAAGCAGAAGATACCAAATACAAGCGCCAGAATTGCAAGCGAGGCATCATAGAGCACACATGCTCCCATAATGCCAAAGTTGCCCACAAACCATCCTCCTGTAAGCGCAGCAAAGCCTGCACCTGCAGCGTAGCTCACAAAGACAGCAACCTGCTTACGCATGGTTACTACGGCATAGTACAAAATAACAGTAAGAGCATTGAGCAGACCACCAAAGAGCAATAGCAAAAGCTCTAGCTTATAGGGCTCAAAATCAAGACCATAGAGAAGTCCAAGAACTGGAGCGCCTAGCGGCCAAGCCAGCGCCATAGAAACAACAGTAGCTAAAGCAACTACGGCAAAACCCTTAAGAATCAGGCCCACAAACTGCTTGTCTTGCTGATTATTCCAATATTCGGCCATCTGAGTGAGCAGTGGCTTAAAGACAAAGTTACTTAAAAGATTGATAACCATGGCTGGCATGGCCAATGCCGTAAAGAACGTAAGAAGCGCCTGATCGCTCAAAGCACCCAGTGCATAGCGAGGTGCACCAACAACGTACGTTAGCAAGAATGAACCAGCAAACAATGGTGCAGTGGTAACCAACAGCTTTGTAATTTGCTTAAAGTCAAAGGTAGGCTTAAGCGTTTCCATCTTCTTAGTAGGAGGAATGACAAGCGCAACCATAACTACCAGTGATGCAACAAAAGAAAGAGCTGCGCCAACAAGCAAGTTCTTTGTAAAAAGCACGCCTACTGCAAAGCCAACAACGGTTGCAAGAACACGATAAAAGAATGATCTACCAGCAATATCTAAGCGACCATGTTGTTGGAACATGCCATGGAAAACATCTTCTACAACGTCAAATAAACGAAGTGATGCAATAAGGGCATACAGCACTCCCTCGTAGCTCAATCCCTGGGACTGCAGGGTAAAGATAATGATTCCCGCAACCATCAAACCAGTTGTGATGATTCGTGCCGCAAGATACACGCCAAACGAGAATACTTCTTCTGTATCGGTAACCTGATACGTTCTAATCTCAAAGTGACCAATAACCATAAGCTGCTGAGCCACAGCATACGCAAGCGAGAAAACACCACCGGCAGCAGCTCCCATGGTACGTGTGACCACCATCAACATAAGCACTGTTGAGGCGGCGTTCATTAAAGAACCAAGCGTATTCCAGAAGTAGTTTTTCTTAAGCTGTTCCGCAGAAGTATCAATAGTCATAGTTAGCTTTTCTGACCAAAGTCTTCAAATGCCTGACGGCTTCCTTTGGTAACGTCTACATCTTTCCATTTACCAAAATCAAGCGCACCAGGATGATGGTTTTTACGATCCTTCTCTGGAGGAAGCTGCATGTAATCCCCATATCCCCTGGTAAGAAGCTTGTCATACTCCTTAGGAAGCGTAGTAGTAATGTCCTCAAAAGGAACGCGCACCATAGGAAAAACGTCTTCTTTGTCCATTGACCAGTTCTCTGGATCAGGTTCAACAAAGCTTGCGTAATGAGTGGTTTTCTCGCCCTCTGCAGTACGTGCTGCCTCATCCCACTTACGTTGAATGTACGCAGATGAAACCCTAAAAAGCTTCAAGGCGTGATGAATGACAAAGCATCCTGCAAGAGCAACTTTCTTTTTCCAGCCAGTCAGCGGTACGCGCGGAGTTGGAGTAACCAGCAGGAAGTTCAAGCGACCCCAGAACCATGTCTGGCGCTTAATCTTGGCAAGCTTCTTAGAATCTGCAGGAATCTTATCAAAGGGAAAAATGCCAATAGAAATAGCGTACGTAAAGGGGCAGGTCATAAACTCATCAGGAACACACACTGTTCCCTTTAAAGAAAGGTTTGTATTTACTGCAGGAAAGTAATTGTTCGTCCTGCCGTTTTGAATGCAAAAATCTGGACGAAGAAGTGCTGGTGCCTTCTCCAAAAAAATCTCATAGTCCTCGCGGAACATCGAGATATCTACGTCATCATCCCAAGGAATAAAGCCTTTGTGTCTCACAGCGCCAATGGCTGTTCCACCGTACGCCTGGTACGAAATGCCAAGCTCCGTGCAGACGCGGTCAAGCTCATCCATCAAAAGCGTAGAAAGAATCTGGATCTTTCTTAGCTCATCGGGGTTCTCGTATGTCTTATATCCGTCAGACTCCACAAAGGCTCCCATTCGCCATCGTCCGATAACATTCTTATAATACTAGACATCGGAGCTAATCGATTGGATGTAGCAATGTATACACCTCAGGATCACACGTTTGCTGTCTGCGCTTATGGCGAGAGTCCCTATCTAGAAGAATGCATTCTCTCGCTCAAGGAGCAAACGCTGTCTACGAATATTCTTTTGGCTACTTCAACACCAAATGAACTGATTCAATCTCTTTGCGAGAAGTACAACATTCCCATGCATGTTAATCCCGGTCCGGGAGGCATTGCTGGCGACTGGAACTTTGCCGTAAGCGTTTGTACAACTCCGTTAGTAACCATCGCTCACCAAGATGATATCTACAAACCAAACTATGCAGAGTACATGCTTGAACGCGTGAACAGATCTTCTCGCCCGCTGATTTATTTCACCAATTACGGTGAGCTGCGTGATGGCGAGGAGGTTCTTGAGAATCGCCTGCTTAAGGTAAAGCGTCGTCTCCTGTACTCGCTCTCCAAGCCAGAAAATGCAGGTAAAGCATGGGCTAAACGTCGTGCGCTTGAGCTGGGTTGCGCCATTTGCTGTCCAAGCACTACGTTGGTGCTGCCCAACCTTGAGGCTCCCGTTTTCAAGGCTGGATTTGGCTCTAACCTAGATTGGGAAGCCTGGGAGGCAATCAGCAGACATGAGGGCGATTTTTTGTACGATACCCGCGTTCTGATGCTCCATCGCATTCATGAAGACTCCGAAACCAGCCACCTTATCCACGATAACCGTCGTGAAAAGGAAGACCTTGAGATGCTCAAGAAGTTCTGGCCAACTCCTGTGGCTAAGCTTATCAACCTGGCTTATAAGAGTGGCCAGAAGAGTAACGGCTAGTGATGATAGAGTATGTCAACAACTTATACACATTATCGCAATCTAGTTACGAGCTTTTGCGAAAACATAAAATAAGCTTGTTTAAATTTATTCCACTTAAACAAGAGACTTCTTCGACTATGACCACATCGTCAGCCAATAAAAAACTACTCATTATTCACGGGGCACTCTACACACTTGTGTTAACTCTGACCTGGTGGGCTCTTCTGCCTGCAACAGCGCAGGCTTACGTTGACCCATCTGTCATGACCTACACCATCCAGGCGCTGGCAGCAGTTGTAGTTGCACTCTCTGCGGTCCTTGGCGTTGCGTTTAGGCGCTCTCGTAAGGTGCTCTTCCGTCTGCTTAAGATTGATGAGAACGCCAATAAGATTGTCGAAGGCAAAGTACATAAGGTTGACGTCAAAGGTGCAGAAGCTGCAAACGCTCAGATGAAAGAAATCCTCGCAGCAGAAGCCATTCGCCTTAAAGAACAAAAAGAGGGCACCCTCAAGCCTAAGGGCCGCATTGGCGCTGCATTTCTTATTTCATTCTTCACGGTCTTTACTATCTTGGTTGTAGCCCCACTTGAGCTGGTAGCCAGCAATGCAAAGGATTTATCGTTTAGTCTTAATGACGTAGCAGGTCCTGTATTTTTAGCTGGTCTTTTACTAACGCTTATTTCTACTGCAGTGCTTTCATTACTTCGCAAACGCGTATTTAACGTTGCAGTTGCGCTCGTAGGCGCCATCGGCGTAGCGTCATATGTTCAGGCAGTGTTCTTGAACGGTGGCATGCCACTTGCTGATGGTCATGAGGTCATTTGGTCCAACTTTACCAATCAGATGATTGTCTCTGGCCTCATTTGGCTGGCAATTATTGCAGCTGCAGTGATCTTCTCGCTCCTTAAAGCAAGGCAGCTTAGAACGGGTCTTTTGGTAACCGCAACAGCTCTTATCATTGTCCAGGCAGTGGGCGTTGCAAGTTTATGGGGACCAGCTGTAGCTGCTTTTACCGACGTAAACACAAGAGAATCTCAGCAAATCTATGCCACAAGAGATGGACTCTTTAACGTCTCTTCCAAAAAGAACGTTGTGGTCTTTGTTTTGGATACCACTGATACAGCCTTTGGACAGCAAATCTATAACGAGTATCCCGAGACATTCGCCCATATGACAGGCTTTACCTGGTACAGGAACTCTGTTGGATCAATGATTCCTACACGATACGGAATTCCTTCTCTTGTCTTTGAAAATCGCCTACAACCCGGTCAATCATTTGGAGACTTTGTTAATGGTTGGGCGGACAACAGCCATTATCTAGATGACATCAATAAACTTGGTTACTCCGTTGGCTTGTATACCGATAACTTCAACTCAATTTATACCGACTACATGCACAACCGCACTATCAACTATCACGAGCGTCGTGGTCGCGGTTCAGAAAACCAGCTTAATGTTCTTAGCGCACTTCGCATCCTCTACAAGACAGCGTTCTGTAGAGATATGCCTTGGGTGTTTAAGCCTCGATTCTGGTATTACACCGAGGACCTCAACATGCGTATGATGAGAAAATTTACGTACGACGAGGTTGATATGTCTTCTCAGCGCTATAACGAAGATGACCTTAAGTATTATCAGGAACTCCAGCACTATGGCCTGTCTGTTCATGATGAAAACGATACAGGAAGCTTCCGCTTTATCCATCTTATGGGATCCCATGGTCCTTTCATCCTAAATAGAAACCTTGAGCGCCCCAAAGATCCAAGCGAAGAGAATGAAATTGAACAGACGAGAGGTGCTTGGAAAATCGTAGATGCTTATATTGCAGAGCTTAAGCGCCTTGGTCTCTACGAAAATACTTCTATTATTGTGACTGCTGACCATGGTCGCTGGTATCTGACGTCAAACGACATTACCGAGACTTCTGCTCCAGCAATCTTCTATAAACCTGCTGGTCAAAGCGCAGAAGAAGCCGAGCAACCAATGCAGATTTCAGATGCTCCTGTCTGGCACTACGATATCCTGGCTCAAACACTCAAAGATATGGGAGCAGATTCTCAGATGCTCTCCAGGTACACCACTCCTCTTGATGAGTCTTATGAGGGAGAGAATCGGCCTCGTTACTACATTGAAACTATTACCGAGAATAACCGCGATGCAGAACTTAGAGAGTTTGTCATCAATGGCGATGCAACCGACTTTACTGCCTGGAGTTTGACAGGAAATAACTGGAGGCTCGTTTCCGACAAATAGCTCACAAACTAGAGCTAAAAGCTTTAGACAAACAAAAACGAGTCATTCTTACCGTAGAATGACTCGCTTTTAAGACGCCTAGAATTGCAGAAACAAACTAATCTCTCTTGAGCAACTCGTTCCAGTCTGGAGTTGCAGAAAGAACTGTTCCTACAATAATGACAATGCAGCAAATTACAACCAGCGGAGATGGAATTGCTTCAGGCATAATTGCTGGCAGGATAATACCTGCAAGAGCTGCAAAAATGACCGACCATGCAGAGTAAGAAATGTTCAGTGCCATACCGCGAGAAGCGCCAATGGCGTCAATTGCCTTGTAGTAGAAGAGATACGAGGCAGTACCAGCAAGTGCTGCAATAAAGACAACGCCATTTGCAGGAGTGAGTGCAACCTGTGCAGCAAAATCAACGGAACCAGCCAATGGCAAGATGAGAAGACCGTATGCAAATGCAGAGGTGGTTTCCCTAATCTGAAGAGCAGTCTCATTATCAACAGCATCGTCTTGCATACCCCAAGCCAAAATAACCGCCTCAGATCCCCAGCCAAAGACACAGGCAGCAACGCCCAAGATACCCACAAGAACATTTCCGTTACCCTCGCCTGCTGCTGTTGAGAGACCAATAACCATGACGCCAACAAGAGCAACGATAAGGGCAATAATCTGCTTTAAGTTCATCTTTTCTTTGAGCAAAAGCCATGCTAAAAGCGAGCCGACGGCTGGATAAAAAGCTGAAATTGCAGCGGTGTAACCAGGTCCAATGGTGTTAATAGCAGCTAGGTAACCACTCATACCAATTGGTCCACCCAGGAGTGCGCCAAGCATAACTACACGGCCACTCTTTGTTTTTGCTGCCTCAAGGGTGTCTTTAAGTCTGCCTTTCTGAGCCATCATGACTAAAAGAACTGCAGCGGCAAAGAAATCGTGCATGAATGCGCTGACAAATGACGCCTGAGCTGAATCAACATAAGGACTCATACCAAGAGCAACGCCAAGAATAACGGTATCAACCGCCCAAAGAATACCGCTTAAAAGACCGTAATACATAGTTTCTCCTTTTGCTCTTAGTTCTGAGCGTCTTCGTACCAAGAAAGAACACGATCAATATTGTTTGCAGCATAGCGATAGTAAATGAAGAACCACTCGCCTACGTTCTCGCCCTCTGCTTCCTTAACCAGAGACCAGAGATACCAGCACCAACCGGCAAAGACTACATAGCTCCAGAAGTGTCTGCGTTGCTCAAAAGTTGCCTCTTTTCCAAAGTAGTAATCAATAGCAGCATTAGCCTCATCGTCAGTAAGCTCACAGCAAACTGTGAAGGTACCAAAGTCATTAGCCTCATCTGACATTCCCGCATATTCCCAGTCAATAAGGCTGTAGGTGTCTGACTCGTCAATCAAGAAATTCAGATAGAAGAAATCATTGTGAGAAATAACAACTGGATACTGATCAGCGTCAGCATACTTCTTCAAACGCAGGACCTTCTCGCGAAGCTCATAATAACCAGGAATCTCAATAGGACCCTCTTCTAGCAGGAGCTTCTCATAATTAAGTCCCTCGTTAACAAAGTCAAAAGAACGATCAAGTGAGGCGCCGCTGTGATGCAGCTTATGGCCCATCTCCATTGCGCGCTTGAGCTGCTCAGGGTTATGAGGATCAAGATTCTGAGCGTTTTTCACAAACTTGGAAATCTTCCAGCCCTCTTTCTGATCCTCGTAAATAAAGGTGTTATCAAGACCCAGCTCACGAGCAAGACGAAGACCAGCCTCTTCAGCAGCGCGATCAACGAGTTTCTCGGTACCAACACCTGGATGCCTATAGACATACTCCTGAGCGTCTTCACCATATCCCACAATAAAGTGAGCAGACAGATTGGTAAGGCCCTGCTTCAGTGGATAGAAGCCGTGAATATCCTTCTTTTGGCAATGAAGCACCGAGACAATGTTGTCAAAAATCTCTGAGTCAATGTTCTCAATAAATGCTGGGTCAAACTGACGAAGCTCATCAAGGGAATCAAACTCGTAAATAACGCCGTCAGGATACTTTCTAATGGTCATAGAAAGCTCTTTGATATGACGGACGTAAATCTCTTCCCAGAGCATATCAACGGTTTCTGGCTTGTCGTAGACAGCCTCAAGAATATCTACAAACTTCTTTGAGAATTGCCTGTCAAAATAGACGTGACCAAGCATAATCCAAGAATTTGAACCGCCAATTTCTACGCCAGTAATACGTCCACCACGTCCCTCTTTAAGGCACCACTCATCAGTTTCTCCTGCAACATACGTTGCTGAGTAATAGGCCTCATAGACATAGTGCTCAAAAGGATTCTGAGTAAAGTAGTCATCTGACGAGCAGATATACGTATTATCAAGCTGATCTTTCACATACCAAAGCGTAGAGTTGTTATTTCTTGTTGCATAATCTGGGTTAACAACAATCTTGACGCCATACTTCTCCTCCAGATAGAAGAAGTACTCCTTCTTATAACCCACAACAACGGTGATGTCAGTAATACCAGCTTCAAGCAACTGATGAATCTGGCGCTCGATCAGAACTTCTCCACGAACCTTCAGGACACCCTTTGGCTTCTCATATGAAATAGGTGCAAAGCGAGAAGACAGACCAGCTGCCATAATAATGGCATTCTTAACCTCATAAGGTTTCAGAGCTTCAAGACCCTTTGAAGTAATAAGACTGTCATCAATGAGTCCCTGGTCCTCCAACGTTTTAACTGCTGAATTAACTGATCCCAAAGAAAGCTCAGTCTCTTCTGCAAGCTGCCTCTGATTGAGCTTCTCGTCAGAAAGAGCAATGGTTTTTAATACAGAAAACACGTTATTTGTTAGTGCCACGGTTCCTCCAAATGAAGACCAATTAACTGCGAACTAAACTTCCATACCAATTTACGTCAGTCATAATACCCCTATGTTCAAATTTAAACAAGTATGAACATATTTTGAACATAATAACTTTAGAAGATTGCCATAGACTGCCGATCTAACAAAAAACGGCATCAGAGATGCCGTTTTACCTTTTATGTATTGCTTTACAAGCGAGGAGACCCTAATAAGGACCAAAATCCAAACGCGCTGGATAGTGGTTTTTACGCTTCTCAACTGGTGGCATTTGCATGTAATCACCGTAAAGCATCCTAAGGAATTTATCATTTTGATTAGGGAACGCTACTTGAATTCCATCAAAATCAAGCTTATCAACAGGAAAAACCTCATCAACTGGATAGGTATTTACAAACCTATCCGTATCGTGCAGGTAGGCAATTCTTTTTGTCTTAACGTGAGCAAAGCGGTTGCGAGCTTCCTGCTCACGCTCATACATTTTCTGAGTAGAGAGATGCAGCAGTTTGCAAACTCCCCTACCCATAGTAACTGCTGCCTTTAAGAGCTTTCCTTTGATGCCGTCGGCCAAAATAACAGGGCGAGGAACGTCAACGAGGATGCGCATATGTGACCAGAACCACGCATCAAATGCCTGCTTCTGATATTCCTTCTCGTCATCCGAAACATTATCAAAGCAGTAGACATCTAAGAAAATACCAAGGTCAAGAGGAAGTGGCGCAAGCGCTTCTTCGCAGAACTGTGTTCCTTTGAGCATAATGCGCGTGGTTGGGAATGGATAGTTGATGTCCCTCTCAGTATTCATGATTGAATACTTTTCTGACCACTCTTTATCATAGATATCTAAGAGTTTGTTGAAGTCTTCTGCAGGAAGACAAACATCAATATCATCGTCCCAAGGAATAAATCCCTTATGACGAAGGGCGCCAATCGCGGTGCCGCCAAAACCAAAATAGCGGATGTTGTTGGCTTCACACGTGTCTACGAAGTCCTTTAAAATCATCAGCTCAACTTGCTGGAGATGCTTAAGCGTTTCTGTATCGTATGTGCGCATTATCGACCTTCATACATCTTCTTGTAGTAATCCTGATAATCACCGGAAACTACATTCTTAACCCACTCGCGGTTCTCTAAATACCAGTTGATAGTGGTAACAATGCCCTCTTCAAATGGAGTTTCTGGATACCAACCAAGCTCTTCTTTAATCTTATCGGGTGCAATACCATAACGACGATCGTGACCCTTGCGGTCAGTAACGTAAGAGATTAGATCCTCAGTAATCTGAGGATCACCAGTGATTCTTGCAACTTCACTGATGATGCGCTTAACAATGTAGAGGTTGTTGCGCTCGTTGTGACCGCCAACGTTATAGACCTCACCAAGGCGTCCACCTTCAAGAACCATAGCAATTGCTTTGCAGTGGTCATCAACGTACAGCCAATCGCGAACATTAAGTCCGTCGCCATAGACAGGAAGAGCCTTGTGTTCCAAGCAATTCTCAATCATCAGAGGAATGAGCTTCTCAGGGAACTGATATGGTCCGTAATTATTAGAGCAACGAGTAATTACTGCTGGGAATCCGTATGTATCATGCCAGGCCTTTACAAACATATCTGCAGAAGCCTTAGATGCAGAGTAAGGGCTATGAGGGCTCAATGGTGTAGTCTCACGGAAGAATGCCTCTGGATCATCAAGCGGAAGTGAACCGTAGACTTCATCAGTAGAAACCTGCAGGTATCTGTGGTCTCCGTAGGAGCCCTGGCCATGATTCCAGAAAGACTCTGCAACACTTAGAAGAGCGACAGTACCCATAACGTTGGTGTCAGCGAAGGCGCCTGGATCTTCAATAGAACGGTCTACGTGGCTCTCTGCTGCAAAGTTAACAACGTAATCAGGATGATAGGTCTCAAACAGCTGTGTCAGAGCCTCTTTATCCCTAATATCTACATGGGCAAAGGTATAGCGAGGATCTTGATCATATTCCGAGAGGTTCTCAAGGTTGCCTGCATACGTCAGAGCATCCACGTTCAAAATATGAATGTCCTGATTTCTTCTAAGCATATAGTGGATAAAGTTAGATCCAATAAATCCAGCTCCACCAGTTACCAAATAGGTCTTCACACTAACCTCTTTCTACCTTCGAAAGATATGTTGCAAGAGCCTCCTGCCAAGGCCTCATACAATTTCCAATGGTACTCTCAAGATGTCCGTTTACCAAAGATGAATACGCAGGGCGAGAAGCGCTTTCTGGGTGCATCTCTTTCCACTGAGCAGAAGTTACCCTACAAACCTTACAGTCAAGATTGCTGCCAGCCATAATAGCTTCAGCAAAATCAGCCCATGAACATGTTCCTTCATTAGTTGCATGGTAGATGCCATAGTTCTCAGTGGCTGCAATGCACAAGATTGTGTGAGCTAGGTCATTTGCGCTGGTAGGATTACCCACCTGATCATCAACAACGCTAATCTCTGGATACTTTGCGCCAAGGGTTCGCATAGTTGCCACAAAGTTCTTGCCAACATAGCCGTAAAGCCATGCCGTTCTCACTACAAACGTTTGAGGATTTGCCGCAAGTGCAAGTCCCTCTCCCGCCAATTTGGAACGCCCATATGCAGAAACAGGATAAGGAGCATCTTGCTCTGTACGAGGCGAGCTTTCTTTACCACTAAAGACATAATCAGTAGATACTTGAACAAGCTTTGTCTGCGTAGCACTGCAAGCTCGTGCAAGATTCATAGGACCAAGGGCATTTACCGCAAAGGCCATCTCAAAATTGCTCTCGCAGCCATCTACATTTGTTGCGGCAGCACAGTTAATAACAAGGTCATAACGATCATGCTGGTCAAACCATGTATTTACCGCTTCTGAACTGGTAATATCAAGCTCATCTGCGTCGGTATAGTCAACATCTGGGTCAACAAATAACTCTGGAATAGGACCAATTTCAGAGACACCGGTTTCAAAAAGACGTTTGAGTTCATTGCCTAACTGGCCATGCGCACCGGTAATAAGAACGTGCATACTACTCTCCCTTTCCAGAAGGAAGGATACGTCCTTCTGCAACACTCTTGAGGTGCTCACCATACGTAGATTTACCGTAGCGTTCTGCACACTCGATGAGTTTAGAGCTATCAATCCAGCCGTTCTCAAAGGCAATTTCTTCTGGAACACTTACAGGCAAACCTTGCGCGGTCTCAACAGTACGAACAAAGGTAGATGCCTCGAACAGTGACTCCATAGTTCCCGTATCCAGCCATGCAAAGCCACGTCCAAGCGTGACAACATCAAGCGTGCCATCGTCAAGATAGAGTCGATTAAGGTCAGTAATCTCATACTCTCCACGTGCGCTTGGCTGAACTTGCTTTACCAGCTCGGTAACACGCTGATCATAGAAATAAAGTCCAGTGACCGCGTAGTTAGACTTTGGGTGAGCTGGCTTTTCTTCAATTGAAATAGCGTTGTAGTTCTTATCAAACTCAACAACACCAAAGCGCTCTGGATCATCAACGTGATAGCCAAAAACTGTGGCACGACCAGCAGTTTGTGCTTGCTGGGCAGCCTTTCTGACAAGTCCTGAAAGACCGTTTCCAAAGAAGATATTGTCTCCAAGAATCAGAGCTGCAGCGTCATCACCAATAAACTCTTTACCAATAACAAATGCCTGAGCCAATCCATCTGGAGAAGGTTGTTCGGCATAGCTGATAGAGATACCAAAATCAGAACCGTCACCCAAGAGTTTCTCGAAATTTGGCAGATCACGTGGCGTGGAGATAACCAAGATATCTCTAATACCTGCAAGCATAAGCGTAGACAGAGGATAGTAAATCATTGGCTTGTCATAAACAGGTAAAAGCTGTTTAGATGTAACGGTTGTCAGCGGATAAAGCCTGGTACCGCTACCTCCTGCAAGAATAATGCCTTTCAAAATTACTCCCCATCAATCGGGCTTCCCGCTAAACACCGTTTAGGACGATATTGATATGTAATCTTACCAAAGTCTTACTCAACAGCGGTGATTCTATACAGTCTATAAGGTCCTTCTTGAAGAACAATCTCAAATCCAGGAATTTCATCAGTAATCTGTAAACCTGAGAAATAATAGCTTTGATCTCCTAATAAAGCTGGATTTTCTAAATCTAACAACAGGACATATCTTGCACCAGTTTCTCGCACTGCCTGCTGAACCTCTGGATTACTAGCTACCTCATTAAGCCTTGTACGAATAATTACGCTTTGTGGCAGCTCTTCTGTTTCTACCTTCGCACGGTAGAAAATGTTCATGCCATAAAGCGAGTTTAGAACAAGAGAGCCATCGTAAGGATTATTAACTACCAGGTCATTACCAACAATCTGGAGAGCCTTTTTTACAAACTCATCCTCACTTGCCTTATAGGTTGTATGCTCACGAGGCTCAAAGACCTCATTGAGCCATATGATGCCATAACGGATTTCGCTATGCTCTTTTTTAGGTAAGCTTGCCAAGTTCCACGGACTCAAAAGTACGCAGCCCCATAACACCGCCACGATGCCCATAAGAATGCCAGAGTTCTTAATAAACATGCAGGGCTTACAGGTTGATTGATCTCCATTTGCAGAAATGGTACAAGCAGAATTCTCTGAGCTTGTTTTCTCGCCTTTGTTTCCTTTTTCTTTGACCGTCTTAATAACGTATTTAATCAAGTCAAATACAAGCGTGATGGATGTTTCCATGCCAATAATTGCAACAGGAACTGCTGCTATTGCTACCATCGCGGCGGTTCTTTCTGGATCGGTATACCAAAATCCCGAGAAAAACCTCTTAATAGGAATCACATCAGAAAGACTTGCTACATAAATGACGGCAGTCATGAGAAATACCAGAGTGAGCCAGCGACAATTTTTATTCATACAACAGCTCACAAATCCAAGCCAGAACGCAACGGCAAAAAGAATCTGTGGCAAATTCAAAAGCAAGCCAAAATTCAATACGGAAAGAACTGACTTAATTGGATCAAAATAAATTTCCCAGAGGAAATTAACTGTCGGTGCCATAAAACTTGAATTAAGCACAATAGTCCACATACCAATAGCGGAGCCAAGAGTTACGCACTCTAAACAAATCAATAGAATAATTTTCTTCGGTTTTGTTAATTCAAATTTCTTACTCAAATACTGAGCAAAACTTGGAAGCAAGTTGCAAAGAACAAATGGTAAAACAAAAATAGCCCACAAAAAATCTGCACTAGGATGGACCAATGCTAGTGCAATAATCCCCATAAAACATAAACAAAGTGTATGAATATTTACAGAAAATTTTTGAACGCTATGAGTTGATGAGCATACTTCTTTGCAGGATGTCTTCTCGTTAAAAGACAATATAAAGACTGCTGCAACAGTGGGGACAAGACAAAAGCCAGCTACATTAGGAAAGACTGCATGAACCGTAACCATTCGAATAGGAAAAGCCAATTGTGCAAATGCCGCAAATGCAGTCAGTAAACTAAAAGTTAAATTTTTCTTTCCTATCACTTGAAGCAAAGCACAGACGCCCACTGGATATATAACCGCGACAAAAACAAACCAAACCACATTTTCTGTAAGTACCTCATTAAAGCCTGTAATTGCTGCAGTGACAGCTGCTAAAGAATGAAATAAAGTTGGATAAAAGCCCTCGTCAAAGAAGGGGGTCTGAAGCTCTGGTCTTGCTCCTGTATAAAAGGCAGCATGCAGCATAGAATAAATGCCCGACTGAACACTTCTTGTAATGTACGCCAGGTGCGCGTAGTTATCAGCGGACTGCAAGAACCAAGAGGGGTTTCTAATTGCTTTGTGGAAAATAACAAAGAATATTGCAGTAGAGATAGCAGCAGTCACTAAGAGAAAGACTCCGTTTAGAGAGTCCTTCTCGCCAAGGTTTACATGAGATTGATTTTCCTGGATGGGTCTGATTTTCTGAATAAGATACGAAAGCCCAGCAGCAATCAAGATAAAAAGACCAACGCCTCCCAAAAGCGGCGTTACACCTCTTAGACCCAAAGGATATATTGCAATTCCAGAAAAACCAATGAGGCAGACCGAGATAAGCGGAGCTACCACAAGGGATGTCATTCGTTTAGTGCCAATAGCGCGAGAAAAAAGATATCCCGGTACATAACAAAGAACCAGTACAACTGCTACTGCTAGAGCAAACTGTCTCCACATGTGTAAGCTTCCTTATTTGGTTGCCATTGTCGACTAGATGAGCTGAGCCCAGCGCTTCTTACCTGCCTGGAGAAGAGCTCCCTCAAGAACTGATGGCTCAACCTTATAGGTCTTTGCTGGATGAGGCTGCTGGTTAATCTTGATACCACCGCCATCAATCAGACGACGAGCCTCACCGTTACTTGAAGCAATCTCTACTTCAACCAAAATCTTTGGCAGATAAATGAGACCGTCTTCATCTGCTTCAAGGGAAATTGCAAACTCTTTGACATCGTCAGGAACTTCATTGTTCTTGAACTGAGCATCAAAAGCTGCCTGAGCCTTAAGACCTTCTCCCTCACCGTGATAAAGGTCAACAATATTTCTGCCAAGAGCACGCTTGAGCTGGTAAGGATCAGCGGTGCCGTCCTCAAAGCTCTTATCGATTGCATCAAGCTCATCAATAGAGAGCGTTGAGCAAAGACGGTAGTACATTGGAATAATCTCGTCAGTAATAGACATGACCTTGCCAAACATATCATTTGGCTCATCAGTCAGACCAATGTAGTTGCCGTAAGACTTACTCATCTTCTTAGTGCCGTCAGTACCTACAAGCAAAGGCATAGTAAGCGCAATCTGAGGCTCCATGTCCATATCACGCATAAGATCGCGACCAGCAAGCAGGTTGAAAATCTGGTCGTTTCCGCCCATCTCTACATCTGCCTTGATAACAACAGAATCGTATGCCTGAAGAACTGGATAAATGAACTCGTGAAGCGCAATTGGCTGCTGATTATGATAGCGATTAGAGAAGTCTTCTCGCTCAAGAATACGAGCAATGGTGAACTTGCTCATAAGGCCAAGCATGGTCTCAAGATTCATAGGCTTAATCCAGTCACCGTTATGAACAACAGTGGTTCTTTCTGGATCAAGAATCTTCATAGCCTGGTTAACATAGGTCTCTGCGTTTGCATCCACCTGCTCTGCAGTGAGAGGAGGACGGGTAGAATCGCGTCCGGAAGGGTCTCCGATCAGCGCGGTGCCGCTACCAATAATCAAGGTGACATTATGGCCAAGGTCTTGGAACTGACGCATCTTGCGCAAAGGAACTGCGTGTCCCAGATGCAAATCAGGACTTGTTGGATCAACGCCAAGCTTAATATTAAGAGGGGTACCCTTCTTGAGTTTTTCTTTTAGACCATCCAAAGGAACAATCTGCATAGTTCCTGAAGTAATAACACGGAGCTGTTCTTCTACTGAAAGCACTCTGTATCCTCTCAACGCAAGCCTGTTAAACCATATAGTTACTGCTTCAAATAGTATCAATTCAAAATGTTATCTATCAGAATACAACAGAGTTGTAACTCTTTATTCACTGAAACATAAATATCAGACTATAATAGTGAGAGCTATGACAAGGAGGCTCAATGGGTATTAGAACCCGTCGTGCACGTAAACACGCAAACACACATGCCGTAGGTTTTGGCATTGCCGGATTCTTTGGCTTTATGGCTCTTCTCGCGCTTGCACTTGCTCTTTCTTTGGGTGCAGCTGTTTCTTCATGGCTCGAGGACCTGCCAGATTACAACTCTGCTGATGCCTACCTGGTAGCAGAGCCTACCCGCGTTTATGACTCTAAGGGCAACGACATTGCAGACTTCTATCTGCAGCAGCGCCGCTCAGTTACCTTGGATCAGATTTCTCCTTATGTTATTCAGGGCACCATTGATACTGAGGATAAGCGCTTCTATTCCCACAGCGGTATTGACCCCTGGGGTATTGTCCGCGCATCTGTTGGCTCGCTGTTTGGTGGCGGCGAAGGTGCTTCCACTATTACGCAGCAGCTTGTTCGTAACACTGTTCTTTCTAACGAGCAGTTTGAGCGCTCTTTGAAGCGTAAGGTCCGCGAGGCTTACATCTCTATTCAGATGGAGAAAAAGTTTACTAAGGACCAGATTCTTAATATGTACCTCAACACCATTTACTACGGTAATGGTGCTTACGGTATTGAAGCTGCAAGTATTATCTACTTTAACAAGCATGCAAGTGATTTGACTCTTGCTGAGGCTGCAACGCTTGCTGGTCTTCCAAACGCACCTTCTGCCTATGATCCAACTGTCAATCCAGAGGCTGCAAGAGAAAGACGCAACACTGTTCTTGAGCGTATGCTTCGCGCAGGTGATATTACGCAAGAGCAATACGATGAGGCTGTTGCTGAGGACTTAGTGCTTAATCCTGGTACTTTGACCGATAACATTGGCCAGTTCCCTTACTGGACTGACTACATTCGTAGCCTGCTTCAGGAAGACTTTGATAACGACACTATTCTTCAGGGTGGATTGCGCGTTTACACTACGCTTGATCCTGACCTTCAGAAAGATGCTGATGAGGCTGCTACAAGGCGTATTGCTGAGCTTGGCAACCCTCGCCTAGGCGCTGCTTTGGTTTCTATTGATCCTCAAACTGGCTACATTAAAGCAATGGTTGGTGGACAGGACTACTCAAAGAGTCAGTACAACATTGCAACCAGTAGTAACCGTCAGATGGGCTCCAGTTTTAAGATGTATACGCTGGTAGCAGCCCTTTCTGAGGGTATGAACCCAGAGATTGTTCTTAACGGCAACTCCCCTATGCAAATTACGCCAACCTGGTTGGTCAGAAACGCTGGTAACTACAGCTACGGTGCAATTACACTGCGTCAAGGTACGGTTTACTCTTCCAACACTGTTTACGCACAGGTTGCTGAAGCTATTGGTATCGATAAGATCCTTCAGACGTGCTATGCCATGGGTATTCGCACTCAGCTACAGCCATACCTGTCTACCACTCTTGGTTCTCAGGGCGTAACCCCTATTGAGCAGTGCACCGCATTTGCAACCCTTGCTGCAGGCGGTGTTCGTCGTGATGCTGTTGCAATTACGCGCATTGAAGACCGTAATGGCAACGTTATCTACGAGCACAAGGACAACCCAGTTCAGGCAATTAGTCCTGCTGTTGCTGCAGCTGCTACCGATGTTCTGAGCGGCGTTCTTACCTCTGGTACTGGTCGCTATGCCTACAACCTGAAGACCTTCAACCAACCAGTTGCAGGTAAGACGGGTACTTCCGATAACTCCGAGGACCTTTGGTTCTGCGCCTATACCCCACAGCTTGCAACCGTAGCTTGGTGTGGATATCCAGATAGTCGTGACCCTGTTATTATCGGCGGCGGAGAGTCCTCTACCTTTGTTACTGCACAGTACGTATGGGCGTACTACATGAACGCAGCTCTCTCTGGCGTTGCTCGCGCTGAGTTCCCAAAGACCACTGAAACTATTGCTTACAAGCCTAATAGTTACTGGAAATTTGTTGGTGGCTCCGCTAATGCTAAGCAAAATGAGAAAGATGACGACGAAGAGGAAGAGGAGGAGACTACCGAGGAGGAGGAAGAGGACGATACCACCACTACTCCTACCACTCCTACTACTCCAGCCACTCCTGGTACTGGTACTGGTACGGGCACCGGAACAGGAACGGGCACGGGAACAGGAACGGGCACCGGAACTGGAACAGGAACAGGAACTCCATAAACCTCTGGTTTATCTACAACAAAAAGGAGTCTGCACTAAGCAGGCTCCTTTTTCTTTTTGAATGAGGTGTGCTTTTGACGGGTTTCTCGCCAAAAGATTTGTGTTTTATAGAACGCTCTCTACATTGCCAAGCTGCGTAATGATGCGCACCACGTCTGCAGCGTGCTCAGTCTTATCCACAATCATCAAAACGGTATCGTCGCCGGCAACGGTGCCAACAACGTGGTCAAGCTCAACATCGTCAAGGGCAAACGCAACGGCTGATGCAGTGCCCGGATGGCATCGAATCACAATAAGATTCTCTGCTGCCGTAGCCCCAACCACAAACTCAGAGAGCATTTTCTGCAAATGCATATCTTCAGAAAGCACATAGGCGCCCTCAGGAAGCTTTTGCAAATCCATTTCTGCAGTATCACGAGAAACGGTTGCTTGAGTACAGGCAAAGCCACGATTTTTGAGCATATCAACAAGATCGCGCTGTGTGCGGATGGACTCGCTGCGAACAAGCTCACGAATCACGTCCTGTCGAGCATTTCTATGCTTCACGACGCCTTCTTTCCTTATACGACTCGCTAACTTTGAAAACAAATGATAGTGAATAAAAGAATATACTTAATCAACCCTTATGCGCATGCCAAACCGCTAAACGGTGCAAATAACCCGCTCGTCGGTCGGAATATTGCATTCACCGTTTTCTAAAAGTATTTATACACTTCTCGCCGTATGATTCATCATGAGTGAAACTATTTTTACGGCTTGGAGGCCACCATGCCCCTGAATGATTCACCTGATAGAAGACAAGGCTCCTACGGAGATCCTGCAATGCGTCGCCGTCCTCCACAAAATGGCCGTCCTTCTCATGATGGCGGCTTTTCTGATAGGCAGGCAAGACGTCGCAAGAGAAATACCCTTGGTTCGCAGGCAGTTCTTTTTAAGAGACAGTCTCTACTACATCGCATTGATTCTCGTATGAGAACCTATATTGTCATTGGTCTAGCAGTTATTGCAGCACTTTTACTGGTCTTTATTGTGTCGAGCTGCGTGCGTGGTTGCGCTAAAGAATCTACTCCGGAGGTAGAGGCCAACTCCGTTGATTCTCGTGTTGCTGTGGGAACTTCAGAGGAGCTGACTAAAGCCCTGGCAGCTAAGCTAGATCAGAACAAAAACCTTGCATGGATTGCAGAACACGCTGATAAATACAGCGATAAAAGCCTCATTGAGCTGGCACTTGCCCACCCTGAGGCAATTGATTTTGTTGCAAACTATCCCGATTCTGACGGCAAAGCCAAAACCTACGACGATTCAATCACCAAAGGCACAGCTCCACAGCTCTATACTTGGGACTCCAGGTGGGGCGGAGTCTCGTATGCTGGTTCTGTAATTGCCACCAAGGGCTCTGGCCCAACTGCCCTTTCTATGGCATACATGGGCCTTACCGGAAAGAACAACTGGACTCCAGCAGATATTGCGGGTGCCGTTGAAACCGCCAAGGCAACGGACACCGACTCTGGAATGAACAGATCATTTCTCGAGAAGAATTTAGCTAACCTTGGTCTTACCGCTGATAGCTATAACATTTCTGCCGACAATATCACCATGCTTCTAGATGCTGAAACCTTCCTGCTTGTTGAGGTTAAGGGCAATAAGCTAAGCTCTGATGGCGATCACTGGATTTTGGTAACCAGTAAGAACGATGACGGCACCGTAAATGTCCACGACCCTCTGTCCCCTGAGGTAAGCGCACATCCATGGGCGGCAGAAACTATTGCCAGCGCTGCAAATGCCCTGTATACCGTGACGGTAAAGACCGCAGAGTAAAAAACCCAGCATCCACAAAAGGTGAATGCTGGACTGGACGGGTTTCTCGCCAAAGAATTGCGTGGAAAAACGTTTTAGCGGTAAAGGCGAACTATGAAAGCACCTTCTGTGCAGCCTCGCTGAGCTCGGCGATGCGTGCCTCAGCCTCTTCGCGAGTGGCTCCGTTAGCAAAGAGGTAAGACTTGACCTTTGGCTCAGTACCAGATGGACGGAAGATGACCTTGTTGTCTCCCTCAAGCCTATACTCAATAACGTTGGATGCTGGCAGCGTCTGAGGAGCCTCTTTTTGCAGGCCCGAGACGCGAGGCATTTCTGCACACTCAGCATAGTCTGTTACGCCAACAACCTTGTAGTTGCCCACCGTTTCCAGTGGATTCTTACGCAGGCTGCTCATGATCTGAGCCATCTTAGCGGCGCCCTCAGCGCCTGGATAGGCAGCATTGACAACGCCATTGAGGTAGTAGCCATAGCGCTGATACAGGGCATCCATCGCCTCGTAGAGGTCCATGTTGCGAGCGGCATACCAAGAAGCCATTTCAACGCAAAGCATGGTGGCGACAATAGCGTCCTTATCGCGAGCATGTGTGCCAACAAGATAGCCGTAGGACTCCTCAAAGCCCATGAGGAAGCGATCCTCCTCACCGGCATCCTTGAGCTGGTCAATTTGGTCGCCGATGTACTTGAAGCCCGTGAGCACGCGGCGCATCTCAAAGCCGCGGGCACGCGCCAAGACGTCGGGCATAGCAGAGGATACGATAGTAGAAACAGCTACCTTATCCTGGGGTTTCTCGCCACGCTCTTCAGCCATGGTAAGAAGCCAATCCATAAGCAGGACGCCCATCTCGTTACCGGAAAGCAGCACGTAATCGCCGTTATGAGGGATTGCAGTACCCATACGGTCGGCATCTGGGTCAGTTGCAACCAAAAGATTTGGCTTTACCTTGTCGGCAAGCTTGAGGCCCAGCTCAAGTGCCTCACGGAACTCAGGATTTGGATAGGAGCATGTGGGGAAGTTTCCGTCTGGCTCTGCCTGCTCTGGAACAACGTCAACGTCATTGACGCCAATCTCCTTGAGAATGCGCGTGACACACTCCATGCCTGTACCATTGAGCGGCGTGTATACAACCTTGTAGCCGTCGGCAGCCTTAAATCCTGGAATAGAAACACGCTTGATAGCCTCAATAAAGTTGTCCAGGACCTCTTCTGGAGTCCAAATGATCAAGCCCTTCTCCAGGCCTTCTTCAAAGTCCATAGGCTTGACGTCAAAAGGATTGACGCGTGCGATGTTTGCAGAAATCTCAGCCGCTGCCTCATCCGTAATCTGACCACCGTTATCGTTGTATACCTTATAGCCGTTATAAGGCGCAGGGTTGTGGCTTGCGGTAAGCACGATACCTGCGGAAGTCTTGAGGTAGCGGACGGCAAACGAGAGCGTTGGGACAGGCTCAATACGTGGGTAGACATATACACGGATGCCATTAGCTGCCAAAACACCAGCTGCAACCTTCTGGAAATCCTCACCCTTAAGGCGAGAATCCCTTGCAAGAGCCACGGTAGGATTTTGATAGTGAGCGTTGAGGTAATCCGCAAGACCCTGAGTTGCCTGAGCAACAACGTAGACATTCATGCGGTTGGTGCCAACACCAATGGTGCCACGAAGGCCAGCGGTACCAAATGCAAGTGAGCGATAAAATGCATCGTAGAGCTTGTCTTCTGCTTCTGGTTTTGCAAGCTCTCCAAGCTCTTTTACCAGGTCTTCTTCGGTGACGTTTGCACGCCAGGACTCAAATGTTTCCATAACTTTTGCATCCATAATGACTCCCAAACCTCAAACAGCTCTCTGTATTTCTTTATAAAAGATACTATGCGTATTTTAAGCGAAAAATAACAGATGATTGGGGACATTATGTATGAACTTCCGCTCTTCGGTGAGTGGAGGGTGGTGCGGTCTGCGGGCGCGCTGCTCGAAGTCACACACGGCCGAGGGGCGCCTCCGGGAAACACGCACGGCCGAGCACCCACGGGTTCTTGATGTATTTTCTTCTCCCCAACCATTTAGCGAGAAAAACATGGGAAAATGTTACGTCAGTATGTATTCAATTCCTACGGGCGAAAGGTGTCCCGATGTCTCAAGAACTTGAGTTCTTTGCAACGTGTCCAAAAGGCTTTGAGAAGCTTCTTGCACAGGAACTTGACGGCCTGCGCATCAAAAAGGTGCGCCCTCTTGGCGGACAGGTTGCATTTTACGGCTCACTTGCCGATGCTTACCGCGTCTGTTTATGGTCTCGCCTTACGTCTCGCGTCATTTTAGTGCTTGATCGCGTTGGCGCTGCAACTTCAGACGCTCTCTACGAAGACCTCTCCCACATTGCTTGGGAAGACCATATTGGTCCACATGCCACCATTGCAGTCAGTGCTCACGGCACAAATGACCAGCTCAGAAACACCAACTTCATTGCTGTCAGAACAAAAGACGCTATTGTAGACCGACTTGCAGCAAAGCGCGGAAGCCGTCCTATGGTCAACACGCTTGCACCTGACGTGACTATTGTCGTGCGCGTATCACGCAACCGCGCCACGGTTGGCATTGATCTTGCTGGTGAGGCGCTCTTTAAGCGCAGTCTGACTGGCGGTCGAGGGCCGGCACGTGAGTTTGCGCCGCTCAGGCTGGACTACGCTGCTGCCCTTCTGTACCTGCAGGCGCAAACTGCCGCGAGTACATCGCTCTTCTCGCCAGACGCGCCGCTGCCGGCGCTGCTGTTCCCGGGAGCAGGCGCGCTTGCACAGGAGGCAGCGGGCATGGCGCTGGACGTGGCGCCGGGCATTCTGCGCGCTCGCTGGGGCATGACGGGTTGGGCTGGCCACAACGACGATGCCTGGCAGGATTTGCTTGCCGAGGCCGATGAACGTGCCGAGAAGGGCCAAGAGCGCCAGGTGACACTCTATGCAGCTGACCCTCGCCCAAAGGCCAAGGAGGCTGTGCTTTATACGCTTCGTGCAGGCGGTCTCAAGGCTGACGTGCAGTTCTTGGCAGCTTCTAAGCTGCTAAAACATGCAGAGCACTTCACGGGCATTGTTGCCGATCTCTCGTGGACCAAAGAAGAGCCTACACTTCAGGGCTCTGCTTACGCTACGCTTGGACTTTTTGCGGGACAGGCAAGCACGCTTCTTACCAGCGATACAAATACCGATACGGTACTCAGAGCAACTACATCGCAGACACTTTCTGTCTACGTGGGCAACTCCATTGCCACCATGCGCTCCTACCCTGCCGCAATCACAGAGGAAGCAGGTGGCGGCGAAGCTGATGCCACTGCACCAGCAAGCAACTCTGAGTCAGCCTCGGTTCCTGCAGGTCCCACTGTCATGGTTAACAACCAGCCGGTAAGCGTACTGGTGCCAGCGTCTGATCAGTTTGCCGCACGCCTTGCTAAGGTGGCCAAGCAGCGCGCTAAGTGGGCTCGTAAAAACGACATCTCGTGCTACCGTGTATACGACGCTGACCTGCCCGATTATGCCGTCAGCATTGACATCTACAAAGGCGCCACAAAGCCAACTACCTGGCTGCAAATCTCTGAGTACGCTGCATCTAAGGAGATTAATCCAGACCTTGCAAAACGCCGCCTCCTAGACGTCCTAGCTTTGGCTCCTCGCATTCTAGGCGCACCCAGCTCAAACGTAAATCTACGAACAAGAACGCGTGCAAAGGGCGGCTCTCAGTACTCTGATGAGGGCAGTGCAGCCGACAACTCCAGAAAAGAAATGCTGCTCATCGATGAGGGTGGTCTGCTCTTTGAGGTCAACTTTGCCTCAAGGCTGGACTGTGGAATCTTCTTGGATCACCGCGATACACGTGCAGAAATTCGTGAGCTCATGAAAAGCGCTGGACCTGCTAAGAGCTTCCTCAACCTCTTTGCCTATACAGGTACCGCTACCTGCTACGCAGCAGATGGTGGCGCGCTTCACTCCACAACTGTTGACCTCTCCAAACCTTCGCTTGAGTGGGCCAAGCGCAACATGAAGCGTAACGGCTTTGACGGCGAGGAGCACGAGTTTGTCCAGGCAGACGTCCTGTCTTGGATTACCGAGATGCGTCACACCAAAAACCGCTGGAACGTCATCTTCTGCGACGTCCCCACCTTCTCCAACTCATCGCGCATGAAGCAGAGCTCGTTTGATGTCCAGAGAGATCATGCTGAGCTTATCATTGGCATTTCTCGCCTTCTGACTCGCGGTGGCGTTGCCATTTTCTCGTGCAACCTGCGTACCTTTAAGCCAGATGTCGAGAAAATCCAGCGAGCTGGTGTCATCATCGAAGACATCACAAGTGAAACTATTCCGGAGGACTTCTCAAGAAATCAAAAGATCCATCATGCATATAAAATCTCGAGAAAACCGCGGGAAAATGAGTAAATTTCTCCGCTTGCAGGCAAAATAAGTACGTTTGTACATTCGTCTAGTTATAACTAGGTATATGGACTAACATATGATGACGAACTGAACCGATCATCTGTTGAGAGGATTAATAGATGAATACAAGTAAAGCTGCATTTCATGCGCTTTTCTCTAAGGACAAAGCCAAGAAATCGACCGGCATTCCTCTAAGTGCTGGCATGGTACTTGTTACCCTTGGCATCGTCTACGGTGACATTGGCACTTCTCCAATGTACACCATGAAGGCAATTATCGCTGGTAATGGTGGACTTCTTACCATGAGCACCGATGTTGTTTTGGGTGCTCTGTCCCTCATTATCTGGACGCTGACACTCATTACAACCGTTAAATACGTCATGGTTGCAATGAAGGCAGACAACCACAATGAGGGCGGAATCTTTGCGCTCTACAGTTTGGTTAAAAAGTGCGCCAAATGGCTGATTATTCCTGCCATGATTGGTGGCGCAGCTCTTCTTGCTGACGGTATTTTGACCCCAGCTGTTACAGTAACCACCGCTATTGAGGGTTTGCGTACTATTCCTGCAGCTCATGCTATCATTGGTGATAATCAGCACATTGTTGTCATGATTACCATCATCATCCTCTGCACCCTCTTTGCCTTACAGAAGGCAGGTACTTCTACCATTGGTAAGGCCTTTGGCCCTGTCATGACGCTTTGGTTCTTGTTCTTGGGTGCCATGGGTGTTATGAACATGTTTGCTGACATTAGCGTTGTTCGAGCTCTTAACCCAGTCCGCGGCATTCTGTTTCTCTTTGATGGCAAGCTCAATGCAGCTGGTCTCATGGTTTTAGGTAGTGTCTTCCTTTGTACCACTGGTGCAGAAGCACTTTATTCTGACATGGGCCACGTTGGCAAGAGCAACATTTACGTAAGCTGGCCTTTTGTTAAGGTCTGCTTGATTCTGAACTATCTTGGACAAGGCGCATGGCTCATTACCAACCACAATAACACCGTGCTAAATACTATCAAAGACCTCAATCCTTTCTTTGAAATGCTTCCTGGTCAGCTTAGACCATTTGCCGTTATTCTCTCTGCGCTTGCTGCAATTATTGCCTCTCAGGCACTGATTACCGGCTCTTACTCCATTGTCTCTGAGGCTATTAAGCTTGACCTTATGCCTCATATCAAGATCAACTACCCCTCCACAACTAAGGGCCAGATTTACATTCCACTTGTAAACAACATCATGTGGGTTGGTTGCATTGGCGTTGTACTTCTCTTCCAGAGCTCTGAGCACATGGAAGCAGCGTACGGTCTTGCAATTACCGTTACCATGCTCATGACCTCAATCTTGCTCTACACCTACCTGGCTGTTATCAGAAAGCGCCTATGGGCGGCCATTCCATTCATTCTTTTCTTTGGTGCTATCGAGGCTATGTTCTTCTTCTCAAGCCTTACCAAGTTCTTCCACGGCGGCTACTTTACCGTTCTTATGGCTACCGCAATCTTTGTTGTCATGTTTGTCTGGCGGCGCGGTACCGCTGTTGAGAGGACGCAGAGCGTTTATCTCCCCGTAGATAAATACATTGACCAGCTCCGTAGCTTGAGCCACGATGCAGATTATACAACCCTCGCTGATAACCTGGTCTTCTTGACCAATGACTCTTCATTTGACAAGCTGGATCGAGACATCCTCTATTCCATCTTGGATAAGCGTCCAAAGCGTGCTAAGGCCTACTACTTTATTAACATCTCGCTGACAGACGATCCAAATACCCGTGAGTTTATCGTCAATGACTTTGGTACAGACTTCCTGTTCAAGATTACCCTGCGTCTTGGCTTTAGGGTAAACCAGCGTATTAACACCTATCTGTATCAGATTGTTGGTGACCTGATTAAGAACAATCAGCTTGCTCCACAGAACCACAAGTATTCCATCTACAAGGAGCACTCCGAAATTGGTGACTTTAGATTCTGTCTGCTGCGTAAGGTACTAGCTCCAGAGACTGACATCAACGGTTTTGACGCTCGTTGCCTTGAGCTCAAGTACTTTATTCGTCGCATCTGCGGATCTCCTGCTCGCTGGTATGGTCTTGAGAACTCCAACATTGTCTTTGAATACGTTCCTCTGTTCTCCAAGGTTAAGCGCGGGCAGAAGCTTACTCGTATCACGCTTGATGACGCAGCTCAGACGGGTTCTATGCCACTTGTTGAGGCTCCTATGAAAGAGCGTATTGCAGAGATTGAGGAAGACGAAGATATCTTTGCAGAAGCGCTGCACAAGGAGCGCGTTGAAAACGCAGCTACTGTTGCAGACTACGTTGGTGGCGATACCGCTAGCTTCCGTCCTCTTAAACTTGACGAAGAAGAGGCTGATGAAGATGTCTTTGAGGAGCAACAAGACTCCAATCACTAGGCCTAGCGCGTAGTAGTTTTACTTCTCATAACAAAAGCCGACAGATTGTATCTGCCGGCTTTTCCTTTAAACCATATGTCTCAAGCAAAACTCTGAGACACTACTCCTTCAGCGCCAAGTGCTTACTCCCCCAGTGCCCACGTAAGGAATCGCGAGAAACCCGCCTCATCGTTAGTGAGTGTGATATAGGTTGCTGCCTCAAAATCTTCACGACGAGCGTTAGCAACTGCCGTGCCCATTCCCGCCGCAGAAAGCATGGCGACATCATTGAGCGAGTCACCAAAAGCTGCGGCGTTCTCTGTAGAGAGGCCAAGATGATTGCAGAGCCACTTAAGTGCAGCACCCTTTGAAGTGCCGTCGGCCAAGATTTCCATTCCCATACTCATGGAAGCCGTGCCACTGAGCCCCTTTACCGAAGCTACAGCATCTGCTACAAGTGCCTGGTATTTCTCGCCTTCCGCAACAGACCAGTAGGAACCAAGACGCTCAATGGTAGTAACGCCTTCAATAAACTCCTCAACGCTTTGATCAAAGGGTGTGCGAGAACGCTGCATAAATGCTGCGTGATCTGCGGGGATACCAAGCTGAGTAATCAGATTGTGTCTTGAGCGCTCCAGATAGACACCTCCGTCCGCAAAGATGTCAAAAGTCACAGGATAGTCCTTAAGCTTTTGATACAACTCAAGTGCCTGCTCTTTTGTCACTGTGGACTCGTGAAGCACGGTCTGAGTTGAAAGATCTCTGATAACGGCACCGTCACAAGAAACCACATACTTAGAAGCAGGATGGTTCACAACTTCTTTTGGCAGTACGTTAAACGCGCGTCCAGAGCATGGGACAAAAGGAATGTCTAGCTCAGCCAGACGGTCCAGCATTGCCATGTTTTTGACATCAAGAGATTTGTCAGTATGCAAAAACGTCTCATCCATATCGGAAAAGACAATATCTACTTTCAAATTTGATACATCTTGAGTGAGCCAAGACTGTTTTTGAGCAATGAGTTCTTCAGTTGAAAGCTCTGACAAAACACTACCTCTTTATGGACGATACATAAACGTGAAGACCTCTTCACGCTGCATGTTAACCTGTACACCAAGCTTTTCTGAGACGGTATCAAGACGCTCTTTGAGGCTCAAGAAAGACTCAGCATCCTGAAGTTCAACCAACATGGTCATAGTAAAAATACCAGACAAAATGGTTTGAGCGATATCCAGAATATTAGCGTTGGACTCGGCCAAAGTGGTAGAAATTGCTGCAACAATTCCTGGAGCATCGCTGCCCAAAACAGTAACAACAGCACGATTTGCAGATGTTTCTGAAGCCATAATTTCCCATCTCTTGAACGGATGGTTTAATTGTACGCTATGCCTTTCCAATTTCTACGCCATAGCGCGAACTAAACACCTTTTGAATCTCGTCAATGGTGCAATTAAGTGCCGTAATAAGCTCGTAAAGACCGCGATTACTGGCCATCTTAAAAATTCTCTCGTGAGAAACAGGTGGTTTCTTGTTGAGCGAACGCGCCTTATCAATACGAGCTCTAAATGTTTTAGCAATGCTAAAGGAGTCTTTACAAGAACCTTCTCTAATAGCGTGTCTAAAATGAGATTCCTCAAGCGACGCATTATGAATATGGAACGTAATAAGCTCAATTTGAGGATAGGTATCAACAAGATTCATGGCCTCGTCGTGCGTCATAAGATCACGAAGCCTGAATTCTTGATCAAGAGGAAATACAATCTGAACAGGATGTTTTTGCCCAATAGGAGACAAAACGTAGGCCGGAGTAGGCTCCGAAACTACATTTTCAACAAGACATACGCCCTGACCTGGGTGAACGCAAAACTCGCCAACAGCTCGCATAACACCACTCCTCTCGGATAACAATAGTATACCATGAGAAGCGTATTTTAAGCCAATGACCTGCAACTTTATAACTTGTCGCAGGTCATTCAATAACATAACAATATTTTATATAAGGAATCTAATCAATCATTGTGATGGACTCAATGACTGGTTGCTCTGGAGCAGGAATTGTTCCGTTCGAATCAGTGGGTGTTACGCCTTTACAAATTGCATCAACAACATCCATTCCACTTGTTACCGTGCCAAATGCAGCGTAATTTCCATTCAGAGTTGAGTTGTCTGCCTGCATGATAAAGAACTGTGAGCTTGCAGAGTTTGGATCTTGGGCGCGTGCCATGGAAATAGTTCCACGTGTATGCGAGATGTTATTCTCGACACCGTTTTTGGTAAACTCGCCCTTGATTTTATTCTCGGATCCACCCGAGCCATTGCCCTTAGGATCTCCACCTTGAATCATGAAGCCGTCAATAATGCGATGGAACGTAAGGCCATTATAGAAGCCTGACTCGGCAAGATGGGCAAAATTAGAAACCGTAATAGGTGCAACGTTTGCGTTAAGAGTTGCCTCGATAGTGCCGTAATCCTTCACCACAATACGAACATGGTGAATGCCCTTTGCATACGGGTCATCCGCTGCAACAGAATCAATGTAGCCCTTGTTTTGTGAGCTCTGAGACTGCGTCTGTTGCGTCTGTTGGGATTGCGAGCTTGCTTGTGACTGAGACTTATCAGCACCCCTCATAAGAGAGAAGAATATTGCTCCTACCGCAAGCACAACGATGACTATAACACCATACAGTCGGCGGTTCTTTGTTTGAAACACGCTATGACCTCCCCTTTAAGCAGACGCGCACGAAACAATCCAAGACACCAAGTTGGCAGTTGCATTGCCTGTTCTCTCGGCAAGAACGTGACCCTTATCCCAAACAAGCGTGTAATCAACACTGCTCACACCCGAGAAATGCTTTAGAGACAGGCCCAAATTGAACGAGGTGCAGATTGAAGTATCAGTATTCTGAGCGCCCTCATTAATGCGCCAATAAGGAGCAACCGATGCTGTCTGATAGCCCTTGTAAGATGCGCTGGTAAAGTACAGCGGATTGAACATATCAACACGAGTTGGAATATCATTCTCCAGCGTATCAGCCTTATTCAGATCAGAGGTCCAATCATTAGCGTAGCTGGACTTCCAATCGGCAAGCTTCATGTAAGTATCAAGGTTCTTTTTAATGAGGTCAGCAGTCTGCTCATCAAAATGCAGCGTACTTTGCTCGCCAACACCAAAAAGCTGATTAGCGCGGGTGCTTCTATCAGGAGCATCAAAAGCTCCAACAGGAAGCGACGCGCCTCTTAAAGCTCGCGAGAAACCCCTCAAGTTCTCAAGCTCAACGCTCTGACGACGAAGGTTATATACAACCCAAATAGATTCTGAGTTCAGAGAGCCAAAATAGTGCTCAGCAGTATCGTAGATAGTAGATTGAACCTGCTGAGTAGCAGGAGCTGCATTATCTGTACCACGAACCGTCGCGAGATTTGGATCACCTGGGAACGTAGGCTCTTCCAGTCGCTGAGGCGTAGAGGTATATGGGAACGCGTTGTCTCTGACAAAGTTATTTGCAGAGGTCTTGAGCTCGTTGATAAGAAGGTCTGCATATGATCCAGCGGCATAGACGCCAGAGTTAGTCTCATCAAGACTGACCTTACTGTCATTGCTGTCGAGAAGATCCATGTTGTTGACAAATGAGGCATATGCACCAGCAAGATCTTGCGAGAGAGGTTGGGTCCATACACCCTCAGCACGAGAATCTGTTGCATCTGCATACTGACCGGCCGACCACTCATACGCTGCGTCTGCGAGGTCGTATGAAGTTGCAGGACACCATGAAGCGCTGCCGTAAATAGAGTCTGACAGCTGCTCGCCCTTCTCGCTATGCGTAGCAGCGCCAACAGCCTTAAGATATGGCGTATAGAGCGGAGAATCGCCTGAGGTTCCAAGCACCGCACTAAGGCCGCCGCCAGCTGCAAAGCCAAACACAAAAATCTTTGATGTATTGCATGGGAGCAGCTCGTTGTTGTAGCGCAAATACCTGATAGCAGCCTTGAAATCTACTGCTGGCCAAGGAGATCCACCAGCGTAAAGCTCGTCCGAGCCGGTAGTTGAATCGTAACCGGCACTTCTACCGCGGAAACCTGCGTATACGTACACAAAACCAGCCTCAAGGTACGGTGCGAGGCCTTCGTATGCGTAGCTTGTAGGAGCGCTCTGAGGGAACAGCGTTGCCGTGTTAATAGGCATGACGATTGGCGCAGTACGTGCGGTGAAGCTGCCCACAACGGCTTTCTCGCTTACTTCGCACTCGTACGTCGAGCCCTTCTTGGTTCCCGAGAAATACTTACCAGGCACAAAAACCGAGAGAGTGTTTACCGACTTGCTTGCAGGCTTAGTGCAGTACTGAATGCCCAGCTGATAGTAGCAGTCGTTATCCTCGTCATAACTCCACTGGGTCATGTCCAGCTTAAGTGACTTGAACTCTTCAAGGTCCACGTTAGATGCAGGCTGATTCGTATCCTCAGACGTCCTTGCTTGTGGAGTACATGCAGCCAAGGTGCCTGCAGCTCCTAAAGCAGAAAGGGACAAGAATTCTTTTCTCGTAAAAGCCATAATTTCCCCTCGAATAGTTTATTCAGTGGAGGCAGCAACGACCGCTGACCTAATTCAAGCTAGACAATCTATTGTACCAATTTGTAAACGTGTATGCTTAAGAGCAAGCGTTTAGAGAAACGAGTTAGCATGCCAAAAGTTGTCAATTTCTTTGACCTCATTCATCTCAATGAAAGGCTTGCTCAGCAGGGCCTTTTGAGCAAAATCCACCTGCGTGACACATGTGGTAAGCAAACCCTCTGGATAGAACTCCCCTCTGGCGAGAAAACCGATGAGCGCGAGAAAATCGACGGTCAAGAGCTCGAGAAAACAAAGGAGCAAATTGAGGCGTTTTTTGCAATAAAAGGTATGACCGTTGAATTTGACCTCACTGGCGGAAAAAATTTCTGGATTGTATAAATTGCCCGCTTGACGAAGCGCTTGAGTCTGTTATAGTAAATAAGCTTTTCGAAGCACCAATGGCTGGGTAGCTCAGTTGGTAGAGCAGGGGACTGAAAATCCCCGTGTCAGGGGTTCGATTCCCTTCCCCGCCACCATTTTAACGCTCAGGTTGATACCATCTTGGTGTCAACCTTTTTTGTTATCTGAGGCTTGTGTCTTACGAGTGTCTTACGAGTGAGCGTTTGTGCTAGTGGATATATAAACGGTTACTTCTGTATAAAAACGATAAAAGTGTTGCACTAGCAATGAGAATTCAAGCGTGAGTATTACCATTGCAACCCAACTTCTATTGATAAAAGCCTATTGCTGTCCATGCATAATAAAATAAACCATACTTCCAACTATATATAATGCGCCAATAAACGCGAATGAGAGTGTGATAATCTGCAACAAAAAGGAATCAGAAAACAGCATAATCAACACGGAATAGATAAGCGTTACCGCTGCCATAATACATATACCAATACCTGCTCTTTTTGTAAACTCTTTCCTGTATTTTAAGGGAATCAAAATAATATTATACCTATGTACTAGGAAGGGATTTTTAGTTTTTATCAGCACATAGCCAATGTACAAAAAGCAAAGGCTAATAATACCTATCGCTATGCTTCTGTAAATATTAGCACCCATGTATATTCAACCCTTCAAAGTTTGGATTCACTCCTGGAATTACGATAACCTAAAAACCTGCAATTGCGGTTACAGCCAACAGAATATTTTGACCAATCGCATAATTCACGTCATAGACAACATCAGCTTGAACATCTCTAGAATTGCTCGATTCAATCCTATTGATGTACTCAAATGTGGGCTTAGAATACTCTAGTTTTTTCATAGTTGGCTCCCTTAATATCGTTGTCTAGTAAATGAATGTTATTGCCATCTATCAAATCTACCTCTATGTCACATCCTTGGTTTATATTCCCAATCATTAGGGATTGAACTGCCTCCCATTTCTTATGTCCAAGAAATGGGAGGCAGTTCTTAAAAGATGTGCCTCTTTTAAGAAGCACATCCTACACAAGGTCTCTTATGTTAAACATGAACTAAAGCTATCGATACGTACGCAACGCTTCGATAAGTTCGGAAGCTTCTATACCTAAGGCTTCGGCAAAAGAAAAAACTTCTCCGAGTTTAACGCCACGCTCGCCTGATTCAACCTTTGATATGAATGCTTGATCTCCAGCAAGGTGCTCAGCAACCGCCTCTTGAGTAAGACGTTGCTTCTTTCGCAAATCGCGAAGACACTGGCCCACTAATCTGTTAGATATCTGCTCCATAAATGCAGCGTAAAACTATCAACTCAAATATGCCAAAATCGCATATTTTCTTAAAAAAGAAATTCTCCCCGACAAGTTCACGGGGAGAATTAAAACCTTTAAACGTAGCTTCTTGTGATGTTTATTGAAGCTGTCTCTTATACACATCTCCGAGCCCAC
>CALCXO010000042.1:0-14108 GCA_937905925.1 uncultured Atopobium sp. | reverse complement strand
GCGTTAGCCAATCGACTTTCTGGCCACTCGCTTAAAACGTGTGGTCGCCTTGGAACCACTAACGGATGCGCCATGAAATGTGCGCCAATGGCTTCAATTGTTAGTTGGAAAGACAAACATGCGCTCATTAACAGCGTTACTGAGCTTGCGCTTCCCACGCACGGAACCAACGTAGCTATCATGGGCGCATCAATGATTGTTGCCGCCATAAGCAGAGGTCTTTCTGAAAACTCGTTTACGGTAGAGGACGCTCTTGAAACTGCTTTAAGTTACGGACACCGAGCTCTCTACACAAAAATTGGTACACAAATGCCTATGCCTAGCATGTACCAAAAGTGCATCATGGCATTGGAATTCTGCGAGGGTACCAAAAACCTTGAGGCTCCCTTAGCCGCTTCAAGAGACATCTACGACTACTGTGGCTGTGGTTATGAAACCATAGAGACTATCCCTGCAGTTCTTGCAGTGGTAAAGCTCTCACAAGGAAAGGTCTCTAGAGCAGCGAGAATAGCCGCGGAGATGGGTGGAGACACAGACACCATTGGATCTATTGCCTGCGCTATTTGCTCACAGATTCATTACGACATTTTGCCTGATGAAGTACATCTGCTTGAGCGCGTCAATGGATACCAGTTTGAAAAACTTGCAAACGATTTGGAAAACGCCACTTCCCTACCGTATGATGTAGCTATCTAGTTTGCGCTCTTTGCGCCATAGCATACGTTTCTTGTAGGAGGCGCCATGAGCTCCTGTGCTCTTATCGATTTGCATGTTCATCTTGATGGATCAATCCCACTATCTGCCGCAGCTCAACTTGCAGCAGATGCGGGACTTGATTTCTCTTTGGCTGAACTCCAAAAAAAGATGCAAGTCCCGGCTCATTGCCAGGATCTTAACCAGTATCTTGCTACATTTGAGCTGCCGCTCAAGCTTATGCAGTCAGCGCAGGGCATTCGTACGGTTGCAAAGGCATTTCACGAGCAACTTGACGCAGAGGGCATTCTCTACGCTGAACCCCGCTTTGCACCAGGAAGTCTTACTGCAGGAGGTCTTTCTCAGCAAGAAGTTCTTGAGGCTGCTCTTGCTGGTAGAGCTGACTTCTATGCAGAGCATCCACAGTCAGAACTCCACACGGCATACATTATTTGCGCTATGCGTGGCACAGGTGAAGCGCTTAAGCACAAAAATGAAGAGTCAATTGATCTAGCGGCAGCGTACCTTGGAAATGGCGTCGTAGCAGCAGACTTAGCAGGAGCAGAAGCGCTCTTTGCCACAGAGAATTTCTCGTCACTTTTTGCTGAAGCACAAAGAAAAGACGTTCCTTTTACTATCCACGCGGGAGAAGCTGCTGGCCCAGAGAGCATCAAGGCCGCACTTCGACTTGGCGCACAACGTATTGGTCACGGTGTTCGCTCTTTGGAGGACGCAGGCGTTATCCAGGACCTCAAGGCTGCAAATGTTGCTCTTGAGATTTGCCCTACCAGCAACCTTCAGACGCACATCTTTGAGTCAATAGAGCGCTTCCCTCTTGAGCAACTGCTTGATGCTGGTCTGACGATCACTATCAACACGGACAACATGACTGTCTCCAACACTACCCTCTCGCGCGAGTTTGAGCTTTTGCAGCAGCACTGCGGTCTAGACAAAAATACCGCACGTGAGCTTGCTGAAAATGCTGCACGTGCGGTATTTAGTGATTCTAGCGAGAAGGACCGTCTACTTGCCCACCTTAGGCAATAGTAGCCTCATATCCTGCCTGAACAACAGCTTCAACCAATGCGCTATCAGCGACATCAGAAGATAGCTCAACTACAGCGCTCTTCTCGTCAAGTGAGACAGTTGCCTTAGAAACACCCTCGACAGCCTCAAGAGCCTGTGTGACGTGTGCAACACAGTGCTGGCAAGACATGCCCTCTACGTTTAGTTTCTTCTCCATATAAGATTCCTCCTTCTGTGACGCGGATGCGTCGTTTGTGGACTTAGTTTGAACGTCAATGACTGGTTTTGCGTCATGAGCGTCTTGGCGAGTTGCTGAGCTGGTATTCTTTGGCTTCCAGGTACGCAGGCGCAGTGCATTGCATACAACAAAGACTGACGAGAAGCCCATGGCGGCTGCACCAATCATAGGGTTCAGCGAAATGCCAAATGGATACAACAGGCCCATAGCAACAGGGATACAAATGGTGTTATAGAACAGAGCCCAGAACAGGTTCTCCTTGATATTGGTCATAGTGGCTCGAGAAAGTTCAATTGAAGTTGCAACATCAGCTGGATCAGACTTCATCAAGACAATGTCAGCGGACTCAATGGCAACGTCAGTACCTGCACCAATTGCAATACCCACGTTTGCTCGTGCAAGCGCTGGAGCATCGTTAATACCATCGCCTACCATAACAACATTTTCTCCAGCGTCCTGGAACTGCCTAATGTAAGACTCTTTTTGGCTTGGCAAGACGTCAGAGATAACCTGGTCAACACCAAGCTCCTTACCTATGACGTTTGCCGTTGTTGCCTGATCACCAGTGAGCATGACAGACTTGATGCCCATAGCACGAAGACGAGCAATGGTGGAAGCGCTAGTTTGCTTTACCTTATCGGCCACAGCAATAACACCAAGAAGTTTACCCTCAAGTGCAAAGTACAGCGGTGTTTTTGCCTGTTCAGCTAGCTGCTGAGCCTGAGAAGTCAGCTCTTGTGTGCTGATGCCCTCCTGCTCCATAAGACGAGCGTTTCCTGCTACAAGGCGTTTCTCGCCAACCTTTGCCGTAAGGCCACCACCAGCAACCTGTGAGAACTCCTGTATGTCAACAAAGCTGCCTGCAGACTCTCCAAGCTTCTCTTGAGCGTACGTAACAATTGCCTGCGCAAGTGGATGTTCGCTCTTTTGCTCAAGCGCATATGCGTACTCAAGCAGCTGCTGCTCGGAAGTTCCACCTGCACAAAGTACGTCAGTTACGCTCGGCTTGCCCTCAGTGAGCGTTCCGGTCTTATCAAGAACAACCACGGTTGCTCGGACTGCGCCCTCAAGCGCCTCGGCAGACTTGACCAAAATGCCATTTGAAGCGCCCAAACCAGTGCCTACCATGATGGCAGTAGGTGTTGCCAGACCAAGTGCACAAGGGCACGAAATAACCAGAACAGCAACAGCGTGCGAGAGAGCAACCGCAAAGTCACCAGGTGCCACAAAGACAAACCATGCTGCAAAGGTTACCAGCGCAATTCCAATGACAACAGGTACAAAGATGCCAGCAATGCTGTCAGCAAGACGCTCGATAGGTGCTTTGGAGCTTGTTGCCTCGTCAACCAGGCGGATAATGCCTGCAAGTGTAGTGTCATCGCCAACAGCGGTGGCACGCATCTTAAACCAGCCGCCGGTAGATACCGTAGCACCTGTCACGGAATCGCCAACGGTCTTACTTACAGGAACGGGCTCTCCGGTAATCGCGGACTCATCGACAGATCCTTCTCCCTCGATGAGCTGGCCATCAACAGGAATTGACTGACCAGCCCTTACCACAAGCACGTCTCCAACCACAACGGTATCTGCAGGAACTTCTTGTTCAACACCGTCTTTGACGAGAATAGCAGTCTTTGGGGCAAGGTTCATAAGTGCGTTAATTGCACCTGTGGTATGACCTTTTGCGCGAGCCTCAAAGAACTTACCCAAGGTAATCAGAGCAAGAATCAAACCTGCGGACTCAAAGTACATGCCGTGCATTGCCTGGTGAGCTGCAGTAATGTCTCCTGCAACAAAAGCGTTTGCCATCTGGTACAAACTGACAACACTGTAGGCAAACGACGCTGCTGAGCCCAGCGCAATGAGCGAGTCCATATTAGGAGCGCCATGCAGCAATGAGCGGAATCCACCAACAAAATAGTGGCGACAAATAAACAGAATAGGAATGCAAAGCAAGAGTTCGGTAAGAGCCAAGTTCATCATGCCATTCATACCAGAAACAGCAGGCGGAACAGGTGCTCCCATCATCTCACCCATGGCAAGATAGAACAGTGGAATGGCAAACGCCATTGAGGAGATAAGTTCAATCCTCTTTTGCTTTACCGCCTTTTCTGAAGCATCGGTAGCATCTGCCTTAGTAGTTGCAGCAGAATCTTTTTTGTCGCTACGAGGTGTTGCCTCATAGCCTGCTTTGCTTACTGCGTCAGAAATCTGCTTGAGGGTATCTGGATTACCGTCGTAATCAACTTCCATAGAATTCTTAAGCAGATTAACGCGAGCCTCAGAGACACCAGAAACAGAGTTTGCCGCCTTCTCTACGTGCGCAGAACAACTTGCACACGTCATTCCTTGTACATCAAAAACTTTCTGATCCATAACGCCACCTTACATAAAACGCTTAAAGAGGTCCATGACCTCATCAATAACTTCTGTATCACCCGAATGGATGCGATCAACTACGCAAGACTCCAGATGATCCTGCATTACTTCTCTTGAGATAGCCTTAACCGCAGACTCAACTGCTGCAAGCTGAATAAGGACATCTCCGCAATAACGATCCTCGTCAATCATTGTTTTAATGCCATTGAGCTGACCGATTGCACGGTTAATACGGCGAGAAACTCCAC
The DNA here is from genome assembly GCA_937905925.1 of uncultured Atopobium sp. Classification (GTDB taxonomy): domain Bacteria; phylum Actinomycetota; class Coriobacteriia; order Coriobacteriales; family Atopobiaceae; genus Lancefieldella. The sequence goes on along the minus strand of CALCXO010000042.1, from coordinate 9,524 downwards.
TTTTAAGCTCGCTTGAGCGAGGAGTTGCCTTGTGATCACAATGACAGCATGTCTTTTGTGATTGGCCGTTTTTCTGAGCCATCTCTCCTCCTTTTCATACCCTAAGGGGGTATTAGTTTCTGTAAACAGTATACCCCCATACGGTATTTTTATGCAAGAAAAAAACAGCGATTGAAGCCGCTGTTTTTATCTGCCCATAAAAGAGAATGTCAGCACTCAAAATACGTGCTACTCATCGTCCTCTTGATCTTCTACACTTCCCTCAGCAAGACCTAAAGTACTCTGCGCATCTTCAAGGCTCTCTAAGGCAGTAACACCTCTGAGCTTGCGGTTCATAGCCTTTGTTCTAGTAGTAAGAATCTTATCAATAGTGGTTTCTGCAGTTCTAATTTGTTTTTGAGCCTTCTCAAGCTGAGCTTGATACGTCTCAAACTCTGTCTTAACTGCAGAGAGTACCTTTTGAATCTCGTCTGCATGCTTCTGAATAGCAACAGATTGGAATCCCATTTGAAGACTGTTAAGAAGTGCTGCCATAGTGGAAGGACCACACACATTAACGCGATACTCTCTCTGTAGCTGCTCAAGCAAACCCGTCTGACTGACTACCTCTGCATAAAGTCCCTCAAAAGGAAGGAACAAAATAGCAAAGTTAGTTGTCTCTGGTGGGGCAATATACTTTGTAGAGATATCTTTTGCCTCTGCCTTAATTCGAGTCTCTAGACCCTTTTTAGCGGCAGCAATCGCCTCTTCATTTCCTGCATTGATTGCATCCACTAAATGCTCATAGGTATCCCCTGGAAACTTTGAGTCAATAGGAAGCCAAACAGTCTCCCCTGACTCTCCAGGCAACTTAACTGCAAACTCAACACGCTCAGTAGAACCAGAAACAGTAGCAACATTCTCTTCATATTGCTCTGGAGAAAGAATGTCTCTTAGAATTGCGCCAAGCTGAATCTCTCCAACAATTCCGCGAGTCTTAACGCCAGAGAGAACTTTCTTTAAGTCTCCAACACCCTCTGCAAGGCCGCGCATTTCTCCCAAGCCTTGATGAACTTGCTCAAGTTGCGTAGATACGCGCTGAAACGATTGAGTCATACGCTCATCAAGCGTTTTCTGGAGTTTCTCGTCAACGGTCTGACGCATGAGTTCAAGTTTTGCCTCGTTCTCTTTACGCATATCGCTGAGCTGCTTATCAACAGTCTCTCTGACCTTGCCAAGCTGCTCGGTTGAGGCCTGAGAGGTTGCCTTCATGTTGTCATCCACACGACGCTGAAAAGCATCAAAGCGAGCATCAAGCTGAGCAATGCGCTGATCAGTCTGCTTCGTCTGATTTTGCAGCGTTGAGGTGAGCTTTTGATCAACTACCTCTCTTACCTTCTCAAGCTTTGTATCCATAAGCTCTTGCATTTTTGCCATGTTATCCGTAACACGACGATCCAACTCTTGGGAGCTTCTTATAAGCTCTGTAGATGATGTTTGACTTTGCTCTTGCAGCGTCTTTACTTGCGAAAGCTTAGAGGAAAGTGTGACAAGGCTCACGATAAGTAGAATGGCGACTACAGCCAAAACTAACAGCACAAGTAAATCCACAAGACTCCCCTAACTCATAGCAGAACAAACAAACGCAAACACAGCAAACGCAATCTGAGTGTTAACCAAAAATGCCGTAGATTACTTCTGCAATGCTATTGGTAATGCCCTCTACGAAATTCACAAATGGATTATCGGAATTAACGTCTTTATCTCCATAAGGATTAGTGAAGTAATCCCAGAACTCTTCCCAATAATTTTGCTGACGATAATACCTATAGGAATCATCATCTTCAGTGCGATCCTGCTTATCATCAGTATCGTTGTTTGTTTCGTTCTTGCTGTTCTTTTCTTTCTCTTTCATAGAAGAAAGCGTCTCATCAGAACCAAGCGTGACGTTGATAGTAAGGCGGTCTTCTCCACGCATGATTTCTACAGGAACGGTCTCTCCAATCTTGTGAGAGCGAACGGCAATAATAGCTGCATCAGCAGAAACTACGCGCTCTCCACCAATAGAGACAATAACATCACCCTTTTTAATACCAGCACCCTCTGCAGGACTATCATCAAGAAGGCCTGCTACATACGCACCGTAATCTACCGAAAGATCATTGCGCTTTGCAACTCGAGGAGTAACGGTCTGCATAGAAAGACCAATATAGGCATGCTTAACTTGCTGGCCAGAAAGAATCTGATTTGCAATATCAATGGCATAGTTAGAAGGAATTGCAAAACCAATACCCGCAAATGACTTGGTATCTGACGAGAACAACGTACAAATACCCACAAGCTGACCATTAGAGTCAACCAGAGCGCCGCCAGAATTACCTGGGTTAATAGCTGCATCAACCTGGATGAGGTTTGCATAAATAGTGGTTTCTCCACCCTCTGTCTCAAGCATATCTCCACGAGAAAGAGCAGACACGATACCTGCAGAAACAGAGTGATCAAGTCCAAATGGGCTACCAACACTCATAACCCAACTACCAGGAGCTAAGTTATCGGAATTACCAATCTCAATTGGGGTTAGGCTATCTCCCTTAAGGTCAGCATGAAGAACAGCAAGGTCAGAGGTTGGATCTGTACCAACAACAGTACACTCATACTCTTTATCATTAACGGAGATAGAGAACGTATCCATACCCTCAATAACGTGGTAATTGGTAAGAATGTCTCCATTTGTGTTCAATACAACGCCAGAACCGGTTGAGCCTGATGAATCACTGGTAGCCTTAACGGACACAACCGAAGGCAAAACCTTAGAAGCTACCGTTTCTGCCGTCTTAGTATCAGTTGGTTCTGCAGCAGGACGAGACGTCGCTGCTTGAGAAATAGTTGCCTGACCAGATACTACAGGAAGCTTAGAAATTCCCTCTCCCAAAGCAATGGTAGGAACACAAGCAACGGCAAAAGCAATTGCACAAGCTGTTCTTTTTACACTTGAGCTTTTGAACATAGACATAAATCCAGCCTGCTTAACTGGCGAGAAACGCTTATAAATAGCGGAATCTGTGGTTAAACCATGTGCTTGGTTCTCCATAGACATCCTCCTTAACATCACTTTGATGCAAACAACTAACGCAAATAATTCTGCGCTAAACATCAATTTTTCAATATGTGTATTCTACCCGTTATACCGGACAAAAATTCGTTTCTCATTATGAGAAAGACGCGCGGGAGTCCTGCTCGTAAGAAAGAAGTTTGCAGATCCCATTAAATGCAGTCTGTACCTGCGATTATGCTCTAAATAGATAGCCTACACCACGAACCGTCTCAAGATGAGCGGCTGCTTGAGGACCAATCTTTGAGCGAACACGCCTTACGTGAACGTCAACTGTTCTGGTACCGCCGCAGTATTCAAAGCCCCAAACGCGCTGCAAAAGAGCCTCACGTGAGTATGCACGAGACGGATGGGTTGCCAAGAATGACAGCAGCAGATACTCCATATACGTAAGATCAACAGGAGATTCATCAATATAAACCTGATACGTTGCCAGGTTAATCTTTATGTTGTCAACAATAACCAAATCTCTAGAAGTACTCTCGGTACCTGGCCACAAAAGCAGCGAGCACCTAAGGCTAAACTCCTGGATAGTTGCAGTAGACAAAATAAAATCGCTCTTGCCCTGAACAGGCAGAACAAACTTAGAAAGATTATCAAGGTCAGCAACAAACAGACGAGCAATTCCACCGTTTTGCGCAGAATAATTCTCAACCGTGCTAATAACATCCTGGGAAAGTTCTTTTTGATCAAGAATGATAAGGTCAAAGGTATGACCAGAAGCCGCAGCCTGAGAAAATGAGGCTGCATTTGCAAGAGCAATAGACACATCAATGACATGCGAAAGTTCACGCATACGTTCATGTAAGCGTGTCGTTGCAGATACAAGAAGAATATTCTTGTGATGCATCGATTCCCCCTAGGATAAGCTTAATCTTATAAAGCATACCACAAGCTGCGAATAAAGAGCAGATATACCTTATTATCTGCAATTAGGGCGAGAAGATCTTCTCGCCCTAAAATACTTTTTACGTTTGCGTATTAATTCTAAAAAGTATGGGTTTTACGCAATCGCACCAATGAACTCAGCTGTTCGAGGGTTTTGTGGATTGTTGAAAATGACATCAGGAGTACCTTGCTCAACTACCACTCCTCCTTCCATAAAGACCACGCGATCTGCCACGTCTTTTGCAAAACTCATCTCGTGCGTTACCACAATCATGGTCATACCAGAGTTCTTTGCCAGATCACGCATAACATCCAAAACACCACGAACAAGCTCGGGGTCAAGCGCGGAAGTAGGCTCATCAAACAGAAGTACATTTGGATGCATAGCAACGGCGCGAGCGATTGCTACACGCTGCTGCTGCCCACCGGAAAGCGCGCCAGGCTTGAAGTCTGCTCTATCGGCAAGGCCAACAGTCTCAAGCTGCTTTAGAGCCTCTGCCTCTGCCTCCTCTTTTGACTTTCCTAGAACCTTAATCTGACCAATCATTACGTTTTCTTTGACGGTTAAATGACCAAACAGATTGAATTGCTGAAAAACCATTCCGACATCTCTACGAAGAGCGTTGACCTCAGCTTCATTGGTGCCTGTAATCTCTTGGTCCTCAATAAGAATATGACCTGCAGAAGGAGTCTCCAGTAGATTGATACAACGAAGCATGGTGGACTTACCAGAGCCAGAAGGACCAAGTACAACCACTACTTCACCTGGCCAAACAGTCAGGTTAACGTCATTTAAAACATGCGTTGATCCAAACGACTTATTGAGGTGCTCAATACGAACAATAGGATGCTCGCCTGCCTCAAAAACATGGTTAGTTAGGGGCTTATCGCGCTCAAATGCTTCTTGTGCAGCAACTTCAGCATCCAAGGCAGGTTGTTCTGTGTTCGACTTCTTTTTGAAAGAAAAGAAAGACATTAGTTTTCCTCCTTGGAAAGAGCTTGAGTCTTACTAGCTGCGACGCTTGCTGTTTTACCAGTTTCTGACTGCTCCATGCGTTTCTCGATAATGCCAACTACCTTAATGAGTGGCAAGGTAATTGCCAAATAGAACAGAGCGGCCGTCATATATGGCGTCATGTTTCCCGTTGAGGTGGTGAGGTTTTTAGCAAACATCATCAGCTCCATAACACCTACAGAAGAAAGCAGCGAGGTATCTTTGTAGGACGTAATGAAGTCGCTGGTGAGAGGTGGGATAACCCGGCGGATAGTTTGAGGAATGATAATAAACGTCATGGTCTGGAAACGATTCATACCAAGAGAACTTGCTGCCTCATACTGACCCTGCGGGATTGATTGAATGCCCGCGCGGAAAATCTCTGAAAGATACGCAGAAGAGTTAATAGCAACCACAATAAAGCCAAGCAAATTGGTGTCCAGATTGATATTTAACATAGGAAGACCAAAGAACAGAATATAAATCTGCAGGAAGAATGGGGTTCCACGCAACAAATTGATATATACCACCGCGAGTGCACGCAGAAGCGGATTCTTGGAAATCTTCAGCAGCGCAAAGCCCATTCCCAGCACAATAGCTACAGGATAAGCGCAAATTACAATTGCAAGGCAAACCAGCCATCCAGGAAAGAGCATTACCACTGAAGAAACAATCAGTTGTGGCTTTAAGAACATCCCCAAAAAGTGGTTGGAATTCCACGCTTCAACCCAAGGCTGAGCATCAAGCCAATTCACTAGAGCCTGAACTGGCGTGTTAGGAATAATGGTGATTTCAGGTGAAGAAGCAAGCTTTTGAGTTCCCTGCTCAGTGGTATATGTTCCCTCAACAGTGTACGAACCGCCGTCAGCAGGAAACTTCATACCGGAAATCTCTACACGAATTAGCTTTTGTGCGTCCACGGGTGTTGCAAAAGAGATCACAACCTGCGTTCCCTGGACGCTTGTAGTTGCCTCAATCTTCTCGCGCGTAAGACCAGAAAGAACGGTCACCTTAGTAGTTGCGCTCTGCAGATCGGAGCCCTCAGGAAGCTGCAAAGTCAGCTGAGAGACCTGCTCGTCCTCAACTGTTCCCTCCCAGGTCAAACGAGTCTCTTTGCCACCGATAACACCGTTACCTTCCGTTTGGTTTGATTTAGCCGTTGCCTTGTTTGTGGTAAGGGCAAACGCACTCTGAGCAGAAAACGCGCTCAGAGACATAAAGAACAGCCCGCTCAAAAGAAGCGTGGCGAGAAGAACTACAAGCAGCGTGGAGTGCACACGTGTATGCAAACCCTTTGACTCAGCCGTATCCTGGGTCGTAGGTTTGTCGTCAAAACTCGCAGATGACATGCACAAGGACAGTTGCTGTCCTGACATAGTTTTGTGCAAAAGTGCAATCACGTGATACTCCTTTAGAGCTTAGTTGCAATAAATCCTGATGAAAACAGTGAGTGCTTGAAGCCAATTCTGACTTCAAGCACTTTTGCTGAGCTGGTAAAACTAGATGTTAGAGCCAAACCATTTGGTCTTGAGAGCAGTCATAGTTCCGTCCTTCTCCATGTCTGCAAGAACCTTGTTGATTGCCTCGGTCAGCGCAGGATTGTCCTTGGAAACTACAATGCCATACTGCTCACCTGTTGGAATCTCTTTTGCAATAGTCAAATCAGAATATGAAGTGCTAATCAGATTGGAAGCAACAGGCAAGTCAATAACCATAGCATCGTACAAACCAGTTTGGACTCCTGCCATTGCTGCAGCAACATCGTCTACAGAAACAATAGTTGCCTTTGGAAGGTTCTCCTTGGCCCAATCCTCGCCGGAAGTACCTGTCTGAACAACGACCTTCTTAGAGGCGTCGTTGAGCGTCTGCTCGGTCTCGGTGCTGCCAGACTTAACAACCAGGGACTGATTGGAGTCAAGGTAAGAAGTAGTGAAGTCTACCTCCTGAGAGCGCTCGTCAGTGATGGTAATACCTGCGATAGCAACGTCTGCTTTGCCGCCCTGCTTAATAGTTGGAACAAGAGTGTCAAACTTCTGGTTTGGCAGGTACGTAACCTCAAGATTGAGTCTTTTTGCAATCTCGGTAATAAGATCAACGTCAAAACCAACAGGAGTAGTTGAGTTGCCTTCAAAATACTCAAAAGGCTGGAAACCAAGCTCTGCAACAACAGTCAGATGACCCTTAGTTACCAGCGTATAGCTTGAATCAGAGGATGAAGTAGTACCCTGTTGCGCATTTTCTTGCTTAGATGACGAGCAAGCCATAAGACCCATCAGTGCACATGCCATAGAAACAACTGCGACGCCCTTTAGGGCGGCCTTCTTAGCTGTAGTAACCATTGACGATTTCATATTTGCCTCTTCCTGAATAAATCTGAGCTGAAATTCATTGGAATGAATTATAGGAAGCAAATATGAAAAATCTACTTATAATTTTCATCATATTTCTCGTTTTTATTGCATAAAAATGACGAGAAGAACAACTTCTTTGCATAAATGACTACTATTTAGTCATTCTATCCAATAAAGACCAGGTAAAAGTAATTTTTTCAGTTCATAAAACGGTAACAATTCGAATAAGAAGGCTACATTCTTTGCGTGAAACAAGGGTTTCTCGTCAAAAAACCCTGCTCTGAATAAATCAGAGCAGGGTTCAAAGGTACCTATAAACGCAAGCAGAATAGTTGCTTAGCAACCAGCGTAGTATTTCTGGGTATCCCAGTCAGTGACGGTAAGGCAGAACTCACGCCACTCCTCTGCTTTGCGCTCACACAGATACGAGAAGATATGCTCACCAAGAGCGTCTTTGAGAAGCTCAGACTGCTTGAAGCGCTCAAGTGCCTCTCCAAGATTTGTGGGGAGTTTCTCGCCATAATCAGCAGGATTTCCGCCTACAAACTCTTCAGGAAGCAAGAGGCCTTCTTCAATACCCTTAAGTCCAGCCATAAGCGTGACAGCATTAGCCAAATAAGGATTTGCAGTTGGATCAGGAATACGCAGCTCGGCACGGGTAGCAACGTGCTTGCCTGGCTTGTGCGTAGGAATGCGAACCATAGCAGAACGGTTTTTACGACCCCAGGTTGCATAGGCAGGAATAGCATCACGATCAAAACGCTTATAGGAATTAACCGTTGGGTTAGTAATAAGCATGTACTCGGGAGCGTACTTAATAAGACCTGCAATGTAGTGTTGAGCAAGCTCAGAAAGGTGGGCCTCGCTCTCAGTCTTTGGAGCCCAGAACAGAGACTCGCCATCGTGGTCAAGAAGCGACTGATTCAAAAGCATGGCTGAGCCAGGGACACCCTGAAGAGGCTTTGGCATAAACGAAGCAAACACACCGTGAAGTGTTGCAATATGTCTGATAACCAGACGAGCAGTAACAATGTTATCCGCGCAAGTTAGTGCTTCTGCATAACGGAGCTCAACGCCGTTTTGAGCAGGGCCAGCTGCATGGAAAGAATACTGAACAGGAATAGAAAGATTCTCAAGTGCACGAGACGTGGAGTATCGAAGACTATGGCTGAGATCAGCAGAATTCAAATCAAGGTATCCAGCCTGATCAATAGGCTTTGGCTCAGTCCCGCTCACAAAATAAAAATACTCAAGCTTAGGACCAACATTTGCGACATAGCCAAGGTCTTCTGCCTTGATAAAAGCATTTCTCAGTACAAGGCGTGGATCGCCTGTAAAAGCCTCACGTCGAGGAGTCTGAATATCGCAGAATACGTTTGCAACTACACCGTCATCTGTCTTCCATGGAAGAATCTGGAACGTATCTGCGTCAGGGAATGCGAGAAGATCGGACTGCTCCTGGGAAGCAAAGCCGTCAACGTTAGAGCCATCAAAACCAATGCCCTCAACAAAAGCCTCTTCTAGCTCCTCGGGGGAAATGGAGAGAGCCTTTAATCCGCCGAGTACATCGGTAAAACAAAGACGCAAGTAGCGAACGTCTCGTTCCTCTACTGTGCGAAGAATATAGTCAATTTTCTTATCCGTACTCATACGGTCCTCCCGGGTCAGAAAACTGGAATCGTAACTACCATGACACATTCTTGTTACGGCTATGTTTCCACTTCCCTGAAACCGGGCGAATGGTAAAAATTGTTAATGAAATTGTGACAATTGACCTATTGAGCGTCAAAAGCCTTATCGACGTCAGAAATCATTTTCTGAGCAACACCACAGTGACCGTCTCCACCGTGATGAGTGCCACAGCTGCTGGATGAAGAACAGCCAGAACAAGAACCCTCTTTTGCGCTCTTAAGTTGAGAGCGGACGCAAAGAGCAACAAGAGCAATGACGATAAGGACAACCAAAATATCAATAGGACTCATACAGACACTCCTCAATTTGTTAACTACGGCATACTATACCCTCATTGCATGCTTGCATACGCTGAATCATAAATTATTTGCAGAATCTAAATTCTTACCAAAACAATTGAGAACTGCGCTCTAAGTCAAAGTGAACTGCCCCCCATTTCTTATGTCCAAGTTTTGGGACGCAGTTCATATGCGGGTGATTATGATTCTGAAGCGTATTAACGTCGGCT
>CALCXO010000041.1:0-11833 GCA_937905925.1 uncultured Atopobium sp. | reverse complement strand
TTTTCAGCGTCATGTATACGTCTTTTTAACAGATTATCTGACTTAGGTGTGTTTTAAACTGCCTCCTATTTCTCGTGTCCAAGAAATGGGAGGCAGTTCAATTTCTGCGCGGGGGATTTTCTTGTACGGGAAATCTTTAGCAAGATGTTCTTGCAGGCAGCTACACGCGTTGCAAAATCACATAGCGATTCAAATCATTGTCTTTGCCATCTGCACTAAATTGCGCACAAACTTGCACGTCAGAGCCAAGGCTTCCAAGAAGCTCATCAAGCTCCTCTTGTGAGAAATGATGACAATAGCGCCAGGTATTTGCCTTATCTTGCCAGCCAATCAGATAGTCATGCTCCTCAAGTTCTGAGGCATCTATGCCCAGCGCACGCAACCCTTGAGCAGTAGTTTCTTGAGCCTTGGAAGCAAGTTTTTGGTTATTCATAAACTGCCAGAAAGAAACGCAGACATAGCCGCCAGGTTTTGTTTTCTCTAACAACGTGCGCAGAAGCTGTAGCCTCATCGCTGCGCCTGGTACGTGATGCAAAAATCCAAACGCAACCACTAAATCACAGGCCGGAATAGTCAGTTCAGAAGAAAGCGTGTTATTAAGCAGGCTCTTTATCACATCTAGCTCAATAAATGCCAGCTCAGAGACATGAGTGCCTGCGTCTCCACTCTCCACAAGAGGCTTGCAATTATCTACAGCAAAATACTTTTCCGGAACAATTCCCGCCTCATCGTACAGGAAGCGAGCAAAGCGTAGGTTTCCGCAACCAATATCAAGTACAGAGGGTTTCTCGCCAGCTAAAAGCTGAGGCATGGCATCTAGGCACCGCTGCCAACCCTGCCAAGGCATCTGACGCGTTGCCGAGAAACTCTGAGCCTGCTGAGCATAAAACTCGGAGGTAATGCGGCTCAGCTGCTCAGCGGTGGATGCGCTGATAGATTGCGTATGTGTTCTGTTTGAAGAAGTATCCATACAGAGATTTTACGTCACCGTCTTACTCCTAAAGGCCAAAAGCTTGCCTTATTGCCTATACTGTTTGTATGGATGAACTCATTTTGGACATATTGCAGCAGCTCAGAGATGGCTCACAAGGAGCTCTTGATACGCATCAACTTGAGATGCTCATTAACTCGCATAACAGCGGAATTGACTCTAGCGCCCACAGTACAGAGCGCGAGAAACTCATTCCTAAACGAGCAATTCTCCCCTATTTTTTGCAGGTCAAACAGAAAAACAATGAGCTCTGGCAATCGTGGAACGTGACTCCTGAGCTGGAAGAAAGATTTATTCGCTCCGTGCGCATGAAGCCTCGTCGCACCGCTTCTGGCGTAGCAACCATTACTGTGATTACCAGGCCGCATACCTGCTCAAGTAATTGCATTTATTGCCCGTGTGATCTGCGTATGCCTAAGAGCTACCTTGCTAACGAGCCTGCCTGTCAGCGCGCAGAACTAACGTTTTTTGATCCATACGTACAAGTTGCTGCTCGCCTTCAGGCACTCCACCAGATGGGTCATTCAACTGACAAAGTGGAGCTTATTGTGCTTGGTGGTACCTGGAGCGATTATCCAGAGGGCTATCAGTACTGGTTTATCAAAGAACTCTTCCGTGCACTCAATGAGTGGCCCAACTCTCCTAGCCGCATCCAGGAGCGCCTTGATTGGTACTCCTCGTTTGGACTGCAGAACACAGAAGAGGCTCTCTCTTCCTTTGTTGCTGAACAACAGGCGGCAGTCTTTAATGATACTGCCACATATAACCAGGCTTTTCATAAGCTCTACGACACCAGCCAGCCTCATCAAAGTGCATGGTCTCAGATGCAGAGCACGTATGATGAGCTGGTAGAACAGCAGCACGTTAATGAGACAGCCGCTGCACGTGTGGTTGGCCTTGTAATTGAGACCAGGCCCGATACCATCACACCAGACAACCTGCACATGTTTAGGCAGCTTGGGTGCACTAAAATTCAAATTGGCATTCAAAGTACGCGCCAAGAAATTCTTGATGCAAACAAACGCCAGATGTCGGTCGCGCAGATAAAGCGAGCTTTCTCGCTGATTCGCTTGTACGGATTTAAAATCCATTCTCATCTTATGGTTAACCTGTTAGACGCAACTCCTGAGGCGGACAAACAGGACTTTAAAATGTTTGTCACGGATCCAGGATTTCTCCCTGATGAGATTAAGCTCTACCCCTGTGCACTGGTATCTGGAACGCAATTGGTCCAGAAATATCGTGAGGGTACATGGCAGCCATACGCCAAAGATGAGCTGGTAGATGTGCTTGTTCAAGACGTGCTTGCAACGCCTCCATACGTGCGTATTTCTCGCATGATTAGAGACATTAGTGCCACCGATATTCTGGTGGGAAACAAACATACCAACCTTCGTCAGATGGTTGAGCAGGAACTTACCTCTGAAGATGTTGCAAGCCGTGTTCAGGAGATTCGCTTTAGAGAGATTAACCAGCAGCAGGTAAGTGCTGCAGAACTTACCCTTCAAGACTTTACCTACACTACCGCGGTCAGTGACGAGCACTTCCTGCAGTGGGTAACTGCTGACAATAAAATCGCAGGTTTCTGTAGGCTTTCACTTCCCCACTGGGACAAACTGACCGCTGGTGCATGTGATGTTATCGCCAATGAGCTGCTGGTACAGCCAGGTCAAGCTATGATCAGAGAGCTCCACGTGTACGGACAGGCACTATCGCTGGGCTCGGAAGGAATATCTGCTCAGCACCAGGGCTTGGGTCAAAAACTCCTTGCCAAAGCATCATCTATCGCAGCTGAGGCGGGCTATACCAGTCTTAACGTTATTAGTTCAATTGGAACGCGAGCCTACTATCGCGCTCAAGGCTTTACTGATGCAGGCCTCTACCAGCAAAAAGCTCTGTAAAGGGGACGTGGCCTTGCACCTCTAGACAAGCTTCATACGCTTACTTCATACGTCGCAAAAAATGCCGAGAAGACCGTTGATCTTCTCGGCATATTCATGAGCGTCGCCCTCTCCTTGACGCGAATGAATTTTAAGGAATCAGCGACAAAATCTGAGAAAGATTCTTCTTGCCGAAGTCAACCTTCTGACCGTCGTTAATAACCAAGCATGGAACACTCATCACATCGTAGGTGTCTTTGAGCTCCTTGAAGTGGTTGATGTCGTAGACATCACAGGTGACCTGAGGATTATCTGCAGCAATGCGCTGAGCAGCCACAACAACATCTGGGCACATGGTGCAAGAGAGTCCTACCAAAACCTGAAGATGCGTCTTTGACTCAATAGCGGCAATGGATGCCTTATCCTCGTCACTAATTGGCTGGCCAGGACCTGCGGCATTGTAGAGCCCAAGTACAAACGAAGTGAACTCATGGCCGCCAGGAACACCATGGAACGCAAGACCTGTTGGAGTGCCATCCTGTGCGCAAACACGAACAACAGGAAGGTTCTTCTCGCCCGTGTCTGAAACCGTCTGAACGCTCAGCTTGTCGGTCATAGAAGAAAGCTCTTCCATGTAAGCTTCGAGCTCCTCAGAAACAGGTCTTTGATCAAGCTCAAGCTGAAGCACAAGCGGACGTGCCATGCGCTCAAAGACAGCGTTGAGCTGTGCCTTCATGTCATCGGTGAAGATCTCTCCGGAGTCAGAGGCACTCTTAGCCGCTGGAGCCTCAGGAGCCTCCTTCTTGGACGAGATGCGCGTGACGTTCATCTGTGGAACAAGGCCAGTTTTCTCCTGAGCGCGCTTAATATAGCGCTCCATCTCAGTAGCGGTGGTTGCCGCCTGACCGATAGCCGTTGCAACCTGACGCAATGGCTTCTGACACACATCACCTGCACCAAAGAGGCCCTCACAGGTTGTTTCTTGATGCTCGTTGGTGATCAGATAGCCGTAATCATCAGTCTGTGCCAGCTCTTTTACCAGGTCGGTCTCTGGCGCGTAACCCGCGAAGACAAAGACACCAATAGAATCGCCATCTTCTGGAGCAAACGTGGTCTTCTCGCCCGTCTTAAGATTCTTGTACGTAATAGACCTAAGTGCGGAATCTCCGGCAACGGATTCAACCTGCGTGTTGTAAAGAACCGTAATGTTTGGATTTGTGCGAGCAGCCTCGGACGACGCAGGGGCGCAGGTAAATGCTTCCTCGCGCACAAGAACCGTGACATGCTTTGCGTACTTAGTCAGAAATACGCTTTCTTCTGCGGCTGCAAAGCCTCCACCAATAACAAAGACTTCCTTGCCGGTAAAGAACTCGCCGTCGCAGGTGGCGCAGTAAGCAACTCCGTGGCCCTGATAGTCCTCTTCTCCCACAAAGCCGATATGGCGAGGATGTGCTCCTGTGGCGAGAAGAACCGAAAGGCAGGGACGCTCACCTTTGGTGGTGTGAACTACCTTAACATCTCCGGACATGTCCAGGTCAGTAACTTCTGCCAGCAAAAACTCTGCACCAAAGGCCTCAGCCTGCTTACGCATGGTTTCTGAGAGTTCAGAGCCACTAGTAGAGAAAACTCCCGGGTAATTAACGACCTCATTAGTAATAGTGATCTGTCCGCCAAAATGGTCCTTCTCGACAACTAGAACACGGTAGCGAGCACGGGCCAGATAGAGGGCGGCGGTGAGCCCAGCTGGCCCACCGCCGATAATCACCGCGTCGTAGAGGTCTTTGACGTCGGTCATTGTAAGCTCCTAAACCTTAGAGCTGACCAACAAGGTCAAGGCTTGGCTTCAGGGTCTCAGCGCCTGGCTGCCACTTAGCTGGGCAGACCTGATCACCGTGCTCTGCAACAAACTGTGCAGCCTGGAGAAGGCGGAGAAGCTCCTCAGCGTTACGACCAATACCACCAGCGGTAACAAGCTCAACCTGGATGACGCCCTCTGGGTCAACGATGAAAGCACCGCGCTCAGCAAGGCCAGCGTCCTCAATAAGGACCTCAAAGTTCCTTGCAAGAACGTGAGCTGGGTCTGCGAGCATTGGGTAGGTTACCTTAGAAATACGCTCGGACTCCTCATGCCATGCCTTGTGGACAAACTCGGTGTCGCAGGAAACAGAGTAAACCTCTGCACCAGCAGCCTGGAACTTGTCGTAGTTGTTTGCAAGATCCTCAAGCTCGGTTGGGCAAACGAAGGTGAAGTCAGCTGGATAGAAGAAGAACAGGCTCCACTTGCCCAGTGTGGACTCCTTGCTTACCTCAGTGATGTCACCGTTGTGGAATGCGTTTACCTTAAAATCACCAATTTCCTTACCAATAAGAGACATAGTCAGTTCCTTTCTGTAAGTAAAACAACTTATAAAACGTGCTACTTAGGAGTTTACTCTCTTTAACTCTTTTGTCAATAACAATAATGATTACTATTTATATTCACAAAAAGAAACAGGCCAGATTACTCTGACCTGTGAACAGTTGGTGGGCGTTATAAGATTTGAACTTATGACCTCTTCCGTGTCAGGGAAGCGCTCGTCCCCCTGAGCTAAACGCCCGAATATGTTTGCTGCTGGGCATGCAGCAAGGGATATATTACGAGAAACCCGCCCCTCTTGCAACCGTCAAACTCAACTTTTTTAGAAATTTGCAAAAGAGCGTCTCATCAATGCATTGATGACTATTTAAATACCGCGGGCTATCAAATGAATGACCGCCTTTTAAACCCGTACGTCTTCTGCACCTCAATTATTAAAAAATAGGCAAATGGATTGTAAAAGCATACGGTCAGAAGTATTATGGCAAGTCGTTCGATTGAGGGAGAAACTTATGAACTTTCTGGAATATAACAAAGACGAGAAGCTTCACTTTAATTATAAGAAATCATGCGGTCTCTGGTTAATTGTTGTAGCTCTCATCATTTTTGCAGCTACCGTAATAGGTGGAAAGCAGATTATCAATATGTCCGTATTTAGCTTTGGATATGTTACAGCCTTCTTATCAATAAATACAAATAAGAAAGTTCTCAATAAGTTTTCCGATGGTCCTTCAAGTAAGTTCCAGAACAAAATGTCTCTATACGCAGTGATTTTCTTATTCATTTTGATGTTTTTATTAGGTGGACCATTTTTTGCAACTGAAAACTGGAGACTTATTTGGTTGGGCGCGTTAATGGCCACGGCGCTGCACTTTTTCCTCTATTACTTTGTACACGGAAAATCGATGATCTATTTGGCTATACTCTGCGCCGTTAATGTTGGTATAGGTTATATTTTTCCAGACATCCCACTGACAATAACTGCCTATATTGATGCGGCAATTAAACTTGGCTTTGGAATATACCTGTTCTTTTTCTCAAAGCCAACTCAACAAAAATAACCTTCGCCTAGAGACCGTGTGCGTCAAACGTGTCCTTAACCAGTGCAACAAGCATTGGTATAAACACAGCCACGCCTGCTAAAAGCATTGGATTGTCACGTACTTCCGGAATGTCCTGTAAGAAATTCTGCAGATCATAGACAAGACCAACGGCAACGGCAATAAGAATAGGTGCCAGAATAATCAAAATAGGATTTGGTGGTTTACGCATAAGGATGCTTTCTTTTACAAGTACTGCACACGCAGCGGTCAAATAGAGCAAAGATACGTATCAAGCCACATTCTGGCTCTTCTTCCCTATTTCTTCCCTACTTCTTACGCTTAACCTTAATTTGAATGCCCGATGTATCTGGACGGGGTGACGTAGAAGCAACAGCGCCTTTCTCGCCATTTACAAAGGCGGAGAAACGCTGGCGGAAACGATTCCACTTGTGATAGATAGGCTCGTGATCATGAGATCTGAGACCCAAGAGCATACTTGCAGCCATAGTTGGAAGCAGATACTCAATAGCGCGCCAAAGTACAAAGCCTGCGGCAATTTCCTCGCCAAACATATGGCCAAACAGGAAGGCAAAGCCACCCTCAGCGCCACCAGTGCCACCAGGAAGTGGAATGGCCGAGGTCAAGAGCTCAAGCATTGAACCAGATGCAAGGCAGGTCAGAAGGTCTGCGGGTTGGCCGAGTGCACGCAGAACAAAGTATGGAAGTGCATAGAGGCAGCCAAGCTGGACCAAGGTAACCAGCAGAACAACGCACATCTCTGGGATGTTCTTTGCAGCAGTCTTAAAGCCGTTTGAGAACTCATCTACCTGCGTGTTAATGATGCCATGCCAGTGGTCGTACTGCTTTACGATACGAAGACGTGAAAGCAGCCTTAAACCCCAGTTGCCCACGGTCTTGACCATTTTAGGAAGCAGGCAAATGGCCAAGATAACTGCAACCATCACTATCTTTGCGCCAAACAAAATAACGCCAATAACGGTTACATCGCCAAATTGCTCGTAGAAATAATTGGCCCTAAAGATAAGCATCAGAGCTGCAAAGATGCCCTCTCCTGCCTCATACATGACAAAGCGTGTGAACTGTAAAGCTCCTGCCTGACCAACGGAAATACCCGCACGAGTCAAACGATAAATCTGAGCAGGAGCAGCTCCTGCACCGTTTGGCGTAAGGTTCATGAAAAAGATACCCGACGCCTCAACGCTCATCAGGTCACGGACACCAACAGGACTCTCGGGGTCTGTAATGACTGAAATTACATAGGCGAGAATACCCAGGAAATAGTAGACAAAATAGCAAAGAGCGCCAGCAATGAGCCAACCTGTATCTACGTCTGCTAGAGCAACAACAAACTCATCAAACTGACCAGAGAAAACGATATAGAGTGCGTACAGTATTACAACCGCAAAGAGGAAGAGAATGCTCTTTCTAACTTGACCAAAACTCTCTTTTGCCTCTTCTACCTGCTCAGATGAAGAAGTTGGAGCAACACTAATCTTAGGCTTTTTGGTTGAAACACCCTTAACGGTTGTAGATCCAATCTTCACCGTTACCTTCGGTGTAGATGAGGGGTGCTCGGTTTCAGACGCGCCATCTGGGCGATCCATGGGCACCTCCTTGGACTCTGGATCACAATACGTGTACAGAAAGAACACTCTTTGCAGATAAACGATGCAACCTCAAAGGGTTTCTCGCCACCTACCTGCTTTTCATTTTACATGAACCGCTCAAGTATACCCTTGTCGGCCTCAATAATGCCACCGCCATAAACTTCCTGGCCATCGTACAAAACCGCCGATTGACCTGCTGCAACAGTTTTTACCGGCTGGTCAAATTCAATAAATCCACATTGATTGTCTGTGAGCGTAAACGTTACGGGAACCAGCGCGCCTGTGTGACGAGTTCTGACCACATACCTACCGTTAGCTGCAGGTTCTCCGGAAATCCAGTGCATGTCCGAGAGCTCCATGCGACGAGTCCAGAGCGCAGGACAGTTGAGGTCAGAGGTTACATACACCACATTCTTAAGCGTGTCGGTTGCTACTACATAGCGAGCAGGTCCTCCACCGATGTTCAGGCCTTTTCTTTGGCCAACGGTAAAGAGGAATGCTCCGTCATGGGTGCCAAGAACCTTGCCTGTCTCCCACTCAATGACGTCGCCCTGCTTTTTCTGAAAAGTGTCCAGCAAAAACGTGCGCAAGCCAACGGGGCCAATAAAACAAATGCCGTCGGAGTCTGGCTTAGTTTCTATGCCCAGACCTCGCTCTGCACACAGAGCCCTAACCTCTGCCTTGGTGACAATGTGTCCAATAGGAAAAAGCGTGCGTTCAAACAAATATCCTGGTACACGCCACAAGAAGTAGGTTTGATCCTTGTGAGCATCTGCGGCACGCAAAAGTTTTTTGGTGCCTGGGACGTTCTGTGCATAGTGACCCGTTGCAACAAAATCAGCGCCCTCTGCAAAAGCACGCTCTGCAAAGGTGCCAAACTTGACCGTCTGGTTGCACATAACGTCTGGATTAGGCGTACGGCCGTGCTCATAGGCATCAAGCAGGTAATCCACAACGGTAGCCTTATACTCGGCCTCACAGTCCCACACGTCCAAATCAATGCCCAGCGTTACGCACACGCGTTCAGCATCAGCCAGGTCATCTGCCCAAGGGCACTTAAAGCCTGGCAAGTCCTTTGACCAGTTGCGCATATAGATAGCCTTGACGTTGTAGCCCGCCTCAAGAAGCAAGGCCGCGGACAGCGCCGAATCAACGCCGCCACTCATGCCAAGGTAAACTAGTTCTCCCATGTCACTCCTACACGAGCGGACTCCTGCTTAACAGCCTCAGCGATTGCCCAAGCTGCGTACAAGATGTCGTCTTCTGTGGTAGTTCTTCCAAGTGTTAACCTGAGGCTTCCTGCGGCCACTTCTCGCGGGGCGCCAATTGCCTCAAGCACGTGAGATATTTGCATTTTTGATGCAGCGCAGGCAGAGCCTGTTCCTACCGACACACCCAGGCGCTCCAGCAGAATGACCAAACGGCGAGCCTCAAGTCCCGGGAAAGAAACGTGTAGCAGGTTAGGAAGCCTCAGCTTGGCGTTCTTTGGCCCCGAGACAATCATCTGCGGAAACTCTGTGCAAAGCAGCTCCTGTAGCTGATCTCTGAGGCGAGAAACCCGTTTTGCCTCGTCAGTGCGAGTCTCATCAGCAAGCGCTAAAGCACACGCAAAGCCAATGACGCCCGCGACGTTCTCCGTACCCGAGCGGACACCGCCTTCTTGTCCGCCGCCGAGCACCAGCGGCCTTAAGCGCACATCATCGGAGGCCCACAAGAGACCTACCTGCTTTGGACCGGAAAGCTTTGCTGCAGAAAGCGTCAACATGTCCACGCCCAAAGACGACACGTTCACGCTCAGGTATGCAGCAGCTTGAGAGGCGTCTACGTGCAAATGCAGCGGACGAGTCTCCCCTGCCGCAAGCCTGCGCGAGCGCTCCTTGGCAAGTACCTGCGAAATCTCTCGGATAGGCTGAATGGTGCCAATCTCCCCGTTTGCAAGCTCAATGGAAACTAGCTCAGTCTCTGGCTTGAGCGCTTTTGCAACCCGCTCTGGGTCCACACGACCGTCTGCTTCTACACGAAGTGTCTTGTGCGAGAAAATCCCTGCACACGCAAGGACGCTCTCATGCTCAATAGCATCAACGATAACGTGCGCGTCTTCAGAGACCGTTGCAAACGCCAGGTTGTTGGCCTCTGTAGCACCTGCTGTGAGCACCACGTTTCCTGGACGAGCACCAATGACATGCGCCAAGACAGCGCGAGCACGTTCCACCTCGTCACGAACCTGGCGAGACAGAGCATACGGTGCTGAAGGGTTGTAGAACTTCTCCGTGAAGTATGGAATCATTGCATCAACTACACGTGGATCCATAGGTGTAGCTGCGGCAAAGTCCAGGTACACGTTGCCTGTTGGATGTTCTGGTTTTGCAGAAGGCATGTGCATTACAAATCCTTTGGGTTTCTCGCGGTCTTGCGGGCTTACGGACGTGCGGCGTTGCGTGCTTGCGGTGTAAAGGTCATGTTCTGGAAACGAGTAGATACAAAGCTGTCGTCGTAATGAGTATCTACCCACATCTCGAACGCATTTGACGGAGGAACGCCAGCGTCTCGCTGAGCCTTTCTGCCTAGGCATGCCACCGTCATTGAAATGTCGGCGACAAGATACACCGTAAGCAGGGTAACAAAAATTGCTTGCCTTTTTGATGTTGGCTCACCTATCTTGTAGAGCGCGCGAGGCATGATGACCCGACACCAAATCAGACCCAAAATGCCCCAAAATCCCAAGAATCGCCAGGCCACCCACTGTGTGATGGCATCTGGAAGATGAGCGTACGTCCACGATTCCGAGTGGAAAATCTCTTGCATTCCCCAGCCGGTAAGTTGCTCCAGCGTGCCACCAACAACAACCGAGACCAAGAAAATAATAAGGCTATTGGCATGGTGCTTGTGCAGCTGGTAACAAATAACGGTGAGAAACACCGCGCCAGTTCCATAAAGCGGGGAAAATGGTCCCCAGATGAGGCCAACCCTGCTCTCGGTCAGGCCAGCGGTAATGAGCATCCAAATCTCTTCAATAAGAAGGCCGGCCATACAGCCCACTATGAAGAGGATGACCACCTGGTACCAGCCAAGATGCATCGTGTCCAAATATGCTGAGAGCTCCGCTTGCGTTGGCTTGGGCTTGGAGAACGGAGCGGTCTGGGGTGCTGGTGATACGGCATCACCTGCAAGCCCATCGATCTTCTCGCCAGACGAAAGCCAGCCCCAAAAATAGCGTACCACGCGAACAAAACCGCTTGCGACAAGATACGCAAGCGTCAAAAGAGCTAAAAGTGACGCGACAATAAAGAACATACAACCTCATTCAAAAAGTTCTTGTTCTATGATACGGCAAGCAGTCACACTTGGCAATTTACCTGCTCTTATTTACAAGTTTTGCAAGAAAAATCCACCTCTTGAGCGCCACGGGATTCGTGACTTTTCTAAAAAAGTTTGACGATTTTGAAATTTACACTTGCGCTCAGCCGTGAACTTGCGTATATTATTCCTCGCGTTCGCGGGCTTAGCGCAGTTGGTAGCGCGCAACCTTGCCAAGGTTGAGGTCGCGGGTTCGAACCCCGTAGCCCGCTCCATGATTTTTCGGCCGGATTCGTTTCGGCCTTTTTCATATGGCGAGATGGCCAAGTGGTAAGGCAGAGGCCTGCAAAGCCTTTATCCCCGGTTCGAATCCGGGTCTCGCCTCCAGTGAATTGACAACCCCAGCTTCGGCTGGGGTTTCTTTTTGTCGCGCGCGTCTTCCGCTGCGCTTGCTGAGGCTCTGGATTGCGTGCCTGAAAAGTGCAAACGTTTTAGTCAGACGAGCCTGAAAAGTGCAAAGAATCTGTATTTGAGGTACCGATTCTTTGACAAAATCAGGCAAATCCACAGTTTCTTTTACATTTTTAGGCAGAAGTTACAGATTCTTTGCAGAAATCAGGCACGTTCTAACTAGGGTG
>CALCXO010000040.1:0-2998 GCA_937905925.1 uncultured Atopobium sp. | reverse complement strand
CAAACGTTGTATGCAGAAAAATGAAATCTCCAACTAAACGCATTTTTTACCACTTTGGTGTGTATGCACTCTACTTGGCACCATTTTGGTTGTATTTTGGCATTGTGGGTACTGTTGGGGGATTGTTTTGCTGCTTAAAAGACAGCTTAAGCGTCTCTCAGGAAAGAAATTTCAAGAAATCTCACAGTGATAAAACGTTTTATCACTTAGAGTAGTATTTGAAACATAGCCGAAGCATCATACTGTTATGTATGTGTTGTTTTATGCGCACCCAGTTGAGTGCGAACAAAACAAACGCTCAGGTGATGGAAGCAACGAGGTTGCCCGACCTGCGCAAACGCGTAGGTAGCAGCCCAGGAAAAGGAGGAGCACATGGCTCAGCCCGTGTACGGCACACCTTGGCAGACCCTGAATCAGCCTGTATCTGAAGAGGCTCTTGCCGGCGTCGATAGGTATTGGCGCGCAGCTAACTACCTGTCTGTTGGTCAGATTTATCTTCGTAGTAACCCACTTATGAAGGGTGACTTCTCTCGCGAGGACGTTAAGCATCGCCTGGTTGGCCACTGGGGAACCACCCCAGGTCTAAACTTCCTGTTCGGCCACGTCAACCGCTTCATCCGCGACCATAACCAGAACACCATCTTCCTCATGGGCCCTGGTCATGGTGGACCTGCAGGTACCGCACAGTCCCTGCTCGACGGCACTTATCGCGAGACCTACCCATTCATCACCGACGATGAAGAGGGCCTCCAGAAGTTCTTCCGCCGCTTCTCTTACCCAGGCGGAATTCCTTCCCACTACGCACCTGAGACTCCAGGCTCCATCCACGAGGGCGGCGAGCTGGGCTACACCCTGTCCCACGCATATGGCGCAGTCTTGGACAACCCATCCTTGCTGGCAGTCGCTGTTGTTGGCGACGGCGAGGCAGAGACCGGCCCACTTGCAACTTCTTGGCAGACCAACAAGTTCATGGACCCACTGACCGATGGTATCGTTCTTCCAATCCTGCACCTCAACGGCTACAAGATTGCTAACCCAACCATCCTTGCTCGTATTTCCGACGGTGAGCGCGACGAGTTCTTCCGCGGCATGGGCTACCACCCATACAACTTTGTTGCAGGCTTCGACGACGAGGACCACGCATCCATCCACCGTCGTTTCGCAGCTCTTCTCGAGGCTGTCTTCAACGAGATCTGCGCTATCAAGACTCGCGCAGCCGCAGGTGACGCATCCCGTCCTTACTACCCAATGATCATCTTCCGCACCCCTAAGGGTTGGACTTGCCCTCCTTACATCGACGGCAAGAAGACCGAGGGCTCTTGGCGTGCACACCAGGTTCCACTGGCATCCGCTCGCGACACCGAGGCTCACTTCCAGGTCCTTCGCGACTGGATGGGCTCCTACAAGCCAGAGACCCTCTTCACCGAGAAGGGCGCAATCCGTCCAGAGGTTACCGCTTTCATGCCTAAGGGCGATTTCCGCCTTGGCGCTAACCCTAACGCAAACGGTGGCGCAATCCGCCGCAACCTCGTCCTTCCTGACGCAAAGAAGTACGAGATCCCAGTTGCCGAGAAGGGCCATGGCTTTGGTGCTACTGAGGCAACGCGCGTCCTTGGCGAGTACACCGCTGAGCTCATCAACAGCAACCGCTCCGAGTTCCGTATTTTCGGACCTGACGAGACCGCTTCCAACCGTCTGCAGCCTTCCTTCCAGGTAACCGACAAGCAGTGGTTCGGCGGCTTCAACGACGACTTTGAGAACGATGAGCACATCTCCCCAGTTGGTAACGTTATCGAGCAGCTTTCCGAGCACCAGTGCGAGGGCCTGCTTGAGGGCTACACTCTGACCGGCCGCCACGGCATCTGGTCCAGCTACGAGTCATTTGTTCACATCATTGACTCCATGATTAACCAGCACGCTAAGTGGCTCGAGGCTACCGTCCGCCACATTCCATGGCGCAAGCCTATCTCCGCTCTCAACCTGGTCCTTTCCAGCCACGTTTGGCGCCAGGACCACAACGGATTCTCTCACCAGGATCCTGGTTTTGTTGACATCATGCTCAACAAGAGCTTCAACAACGACCACATCACCAACATCTACTTCCCAGCAGACGCTAACCTCCTGCTTGCAGTTGGCGAGAAGTGCTACACCTCCACAAACTGCATCAACGCAATCTTCGCTGGTAAGCAGCCTGCTCCAACGTGGGTAACTCTCGACGAGGCTCGCGAGGAGCTTGCAGCTGGTGCTAAGGAGTGGAAGTGGGCTTCCAACGCTGAGGCTGGCGAGGAGGACATTGTCCTCGCATCCTGCGGCGATGTTCCAACCCAGGAGCTTCTGGCAGCTCTTGACATGCTTGGCAAGCTGGGCATCAAGGCTCGCTTCGTCAACGTTGTTGACCTGCTCAAGATTCAGAACGCTTCCGAGAACGACGAAGCTCTCTCCGACGAGGAGTTCACCAAGCTCTTCTCGGCAGACAAGCCAGTTCTCTTCGCATTCCACGCTTACGCTGGTTCTGTCCGTCGCCTGATTTGGAACCGTCCAAACCACGACAACTTCAACGTTCACGGCTACGAGGAGCAGGGTTCCACCACAACTCCTTACGACATGCTGCGCTTGAACAACATGGACCGTTGGGCACTTGCTGCTGACGCTCTCCGCATGATTGACGCTCAGAAGTGGGCAGATCAGATCGACGAGTGGGAGAAGTTCCGCACCGAGGCCTTCGAGTTTGCTGTCGAGAAGGGCTATGATCACCCAGCATTCACCGACTGGTCTTGGCCAGACGCTTCCGATGCTGATCAGGCTATCTCTGCAACTCAGGCAACTGCCGGCGACAACGAGTAACACGTCGCGGCCCGTACGTGCCTTCCGCCCGGTATCCACTTCGTGTGGGTACCGGGTTTTCTTGTGCGAAAGCGCTGCTAGCGGACGGGGTTTCTCGCCAGATGGGCAGCGTGCACTCGGCGCGCGCCTGATTTCTGCAAAGAATCTGTAACGT
>CALCXO010000039.1:0-8937 GCA_937905925.1 uncultured Atopobium sp. | reverse complement strand
GAGAACAAGGCCGCACGTCTCGAGGCCCAGAACCAGCAGGACGCCAAGCGCGCAAAGAAAATGCGTGCTGAGCTGGAGTGGGTTCGTTCGTCTCCTAAGGCTCGCCAGGCAAAGAACCGCGCGCGTCTTGACCGCTATGAGCAGATGGAAGCAGAGGCTCGTGCGTCCAAGAAGCTCGACTTCACCGAGATCCAGATTCCTGTGGGTCCGCGTCTGGGCCAGAAGGTCCTGGAGGCCGACCACATTCACAAGGCCTTTGGAGACCGCGTTCTTATCGACGACCTCTCGTTT
The DNA here is from genome assembly GCA_937905925.1 of uncultured Atopobium sp. Classification (GTDB taxonomy): domain Bacteria; phylum Actinomycetota; class Coriobacteriia; order Coriobacteriales; family Atopobiaceae; genus Lancefieldella. The sequence continues at coordinate 8,646 of CALCXO010000039.1, read as the reverse complement.
AGCCTGCCAAGAAACGGCATCGTTGGCGTAATTGGCCCCAACGGTGTTGGTAAATCCACGCTGTTCAAGGCTATTGTTGGCCAGGAGGAGCTTACTTCCGGCACGCTTGAGATTGGCGAGACGGTTCAAATTTCTTACGTTGACCAGCTCAGGCAGGGAATCGATCCAGATAAAACTATCTGGGAGGTTGTCTCCGACGGAAACGACTTTATCAAGGTGAGAGATACGGAGATTCCAAGCCGCGCCTATGTGGCCAGCTTCGGCTTTAAAGGACCTGACCAGCAGAAACGCGCTGGCGTCCTTTCTGGTGGCGAGAGAAACCGTCTAAACCTAGCTCTAACGCTTAAGCAAGGAGGAAACCTCCTGCTTCTGGACGAGCCTACCAACGACCTCGATATTGAGACACTTGAGAGTCTTGAGGATGCGCTTGAGCGCTTCCCAGGATGTTCTGTAGTAACCAGCCATGACCGCTGGTTCTTGGACCGCATTGCTACGCACATCCTTGCGTGGGAGGGCGACGACGAGAATCCAGGTAAGTGGTTCTGGTTTGAGGGTAACTTTGAGGCTTACCAGGCTAATCGTATTGAGAGACTTGGCCAGGAGGCTGCTCGTCCTCATCGCATTCACCGCAAGCTCACCCGCGACTAACGTATAGGTGGCGCAAGCGCAGCGCATTCAAATAGAAGATAAAAATAGTAACTATTTTTATCATTGAGATTTCGTGCAATCTGTTTAAGAGACTAACAAGTGGGTATCAAAAATGAGAAGCCAAAGAGCTTCTCATTTTTTGAGAAAAAGTTATGAGGAAAGAGAAGAACATGGCACTTGACACAAACGTTGGCAACATCCTTAATCTGCAGATCAACAAAGAGTTTTATTCCGCATATCTCTATCTAACCTTTGCAGATTTCTATGAGGAGCAGGGCCTGAAGGGCTTTGCAAACTGGTATGTCATCCAGTCTCAGGAAGAGCTTGCTCACGCACGTATCCTTCGTCGTTACCTGCTTGATAACGATTGGACTCCTACCATGGAGGCAATCGCAAAGCCAGACCTTACCTTTACCAAGGTAGTTGAGCCAATTAAGGCAGCATACGAGCACGAGCAGTTCATTACCGCAAGCATTAACGAGTGCTATGCCGTTGCTCAGAAGGCAAACGATTTCCGTACCATGCAGCTGCTTGACTGGTACGTTAAGGAGCAGGGTGAGGAAGAGGCAAATGCTTCCGATCTTCTCAAGGCAGTAGAGCTCTTTGGTGGAGATCCAAAGAACCTGTATGACCTTGACCGCGAGAATGCTGCTCGCGTTTACGTCGCACCAACTATGCCAATGTAAGCGGCAGCTCGTTTGCAGCTTAAACGCTACAGTGGAGTTTCAATAGCCTCTGATTTGTTCGAAGAGGCGCCTGATAGTTCAGCAAAGATGGCACCGCCTATGATGCAGGCGGTGCCTATTATTTTGAGAAGACCAAAAGGCTCGCCAAGGATAAGTGCCGAGAAAATAACTGCAGATAGTGGCTCAAGGTAGCCAAAGACTGCCACGCGCTGAACTGGAATCTTGGTAAGTTGTGGGAAATACAAAAATGATCCAAGGCCTGTGTTAAAGAGGCCGATGGTCAAAACGGCAAGCCAATTTACCGATGCTGGATCTGCGGGAAGCTCAATGCCATGGAATACAACAGTAACCAGAGCAACAATAGCGCAGCCAATGCCCAGCTGAATGCTGGTACCTTCAATACCAGAAACATCTTTGAGCTGCCTGTTACAAATAACCATAACGGCATAAAGAACAGCAGAGAGAGCGCCTAGAAGAAGACCAACTGGCGAGAGGTTCAGTCCAACTCCATAGCCAATAATAAGAGCAGCTCCAATAACAACTACAAGAAATCCAAGTATCTTTTTAGCAGTGAGTTTCTCGCCAAATAAAAGGGGAGAGAGCGCCATTACAATAACGGGTCCGCAGTAGTACTCAAGCGTTGCAATACCAACGCCTACCAGGCGATACGCCTCAAAAAGGAAGGTCCACTGAAGACCCAAGGCAATGCCTGATCCAACGAGCGCCTGGAAGTCCTTGGGGTAGTTTTGAATGGTAAAAGCCTCTTTTTGCACAAGTTTAACCGCGAGCAAAAAGAACGTGCCCAAAAGCATACGGAAGAAGACAATTTGGTAGCTAGGAAGATTGATAAAGCTTGCAACGATTCCGTTAGAACCGCAGATGATAAGCGCAATTAGGTAGAGCACAGTAGGTTTAAACGTGGCGTCTCTCATCGGCTACTCGCAAATTTCTATATCCACGGACTGTGGAATTCTGTCGTTACAAATTACCTGGTAGAACAGTTTTTCTTGCTCTCGTTGATCTGAGGTCTGGCCAAGCATCCACATAGTTTTTGCAACCAGAGCTTCGGTAGTCATATCGTCTCCAGAGAGAACACCGGGCATATCTTGATAGGTTCTACCGACCTCATATACACCCAGGTCAAGACCCTCTTCAGGAACTTGGGTGGTAATGACTACGGTGCGACCAGATGCAATCCAATCGGTGATAGCTTCCTCAAAAGAGCCGTCGTATGAGGGGATGCCGCCAATACCAAAGGTTTCAAGCACAATGGCGTCGTAATCGTTCTTCAGAAGATAGAAGATAGATGGATTAAGCTCTGGCGTTAGTTTCAAAACAATGACACGCGTATTGAGCGTTTCATAGGTTGTAAGACCGCCATCTACCTGCTCTTCATTTGGCGCACTACGAATAATCTTGTTGCCACGGATGTGTGCAAGCGGTGGATAATTCATGCTCGTAAATGCATTGAAGCTCAGTGTGCGCTGTTTATGAGCGCGGGTGCCGGCAATAACCTCGTTGCCAAAAACCACCACGACTCCGGCGCTTCTGTCGTCGAGTGCGTAGAGAACGGAGTGGTAGAGGTTGAGTTTGGCGTCGGTAAACGGATTTGCCATTGGCTGTTGAGAGCCTGTGAGCACAATGGGTTTCTCGCTATTTTGGATGAGGTAGGAGAGGGCAGCGGCGGTATATGCCATGGTATCGGTGCCGTGAAGGATAATAAAGCCGTCGTAGGCATCGTACGACTCAATAATGGCGTCTCTGATCTGGAGCCAATTTTGAGGGCGCATATTGGTGCTGTCGATATTCATGACTTGTTTGAAATCAAATTCGCAGAGGTCATGAACAAGAGGGACGTTGGCTAAAAGCTCTTCTCCTGAAAGTGAGGGAGCCAAGCCCGATTCAGTGGAAACAGAAGCAATAGTTCCTCCTGTTGCCATCAGTAAAAGTTTCTTCACACGTCCCCCATGAACTCCAATTGTGCAGACTTTACAGAAAATCAGTCTGTATAGCGCTTTATTGTAACGGGATAGATGCTTTTCAAGGCGAGAAAAGCAAAGTCGGTGTATTCTTTTTTCGGTAAACGAATTTTTTAGCAAGGATTGTTGATGGCAGAGAACAACCTCTTTGGTTTTGGTAAAAAAAAGCGTCCAGCTCAAGTTCCACCTACTGTCTCTCGTAATGGGGAGTCTTCTACTTCTCCACGTGCGGTACGAGGTCGTCACGCAGCTGTTGGAAGCCGCGCTCAGGCGCAGCGTAGGATGACGCAAGATCGCCCAACAAATCCCGTTAACCATGCCCGTGCAGATGCCGCCCGTGCACGTGGTCGAGCAAGAACTGCTTACGGCAATCACTATGGCACGCTCAACCCCAGAGATGAAGCCCAGGCAGCATATGCAGCTAGAAGACGTCGTTCTTCTCGCATGAAGCTGGGTCGTGTGGCGCTGGCGGTTCTGCTTGCAGCCATTATTCTGTGGGTAGTGTTTACTCTAGTAAGTTCATGTAGCCCAGGAGGCGCTTTTGCGCATGCTCAGGCACTTGACCCTACCGTTACCCTGACTGGCTCGGTGAGCGTCGGATAGCCTTTTGAACTGTGGAGACTCCAGCGAACGTGCCTGCGTAATCTCCTGCGGATGCGACTAAGGGCTGCGGGCGTGGCAGCTCTACTTTGGGCTCTTGCTTGTAGAGACGCGTGAGAAGTCCAAATTCAAATCAACTGAACCGGTAATACCGTCAACTTGTCCTGTTGAAGTGTATTGCCATATCAAAAAGTTAAAGTTTACGTCTGGTTGATCAACGTATTGTGCCAGCCAAATAGGCTCGTCAAGCGAGACCAGGTCAAAGCGATTTAGATCAACTTTGTTGCCATACACAATGACGCGATATCCCGCTTCTTGAATGGTGGTGCAAAACGCGCGCGCAATTGCGTTAGTTTCTGCGGGGGAAAGGTTGTCGGCGCGACCGCTGTAATCAGGAGAAGGCTCCAGGTCAAACGCAACAGGAAGAGCAAGCTTTGTAACTCCCGCTTCCCGTAACTGCTGCAAAACAAAAGCAGCCTCCTCGCGAGCTTCTTCCACGTTAATAGCCTGCGAGAAGAAGTACACACCTACATCAAGACCAGCGCTTTGCGCACCCTTTAGGTTGGTCTCAAACAGTTCATCTGCGCGAATACCACCCTCGGTGGAGCCGCGGTAGCCAATGCGAAGCATGGCAAACTGAATGTTATCGGCAGCAACAGCTTCCCAGTCAATAAACCCCTGGTGAGAAGAGACGTCAACGCCCGTGCGAGTGAGTTCTTCTCCGTCCACCACATAATGCGCACGTCCCGTTGCGTCGTAGCTAAGGTTTTCCCACTCATAGGGGACCTCGTTTTTGATGATCAGATTGTTGTCAAAAGAGAGGGAGAAAAGTCCCTGGCACGATTGCAACAATGCCAGCACAAATACAATGGCCAGCGTAATGAGTCCCCATTTGACAACAGGATTGTTCTGGGAATTTTGCTCAAGTGTATGCATCGCCCGCTGCTTACGTTTTGAAGCGTTTGCAGAAGCAGGTGTATGTTTAGTTTTAGAACGAGTCGTAGAGTTTCTCGTTTTCTTGCTTTTATGTGAGCTGTTAAAAATCACTGGTGAAAGAATTGTCCTTGTTCAAAAATTGGCTCGCAACACACGTTAATGCCCAGCTTGTGATAGATGGACTCGTCATCGCTTGGAATAATTGACGAGAAATACGCGTCGCATCCACGGAGTAGTTGCGTGGCATCAACGGCTTTTCCGGCCAATGGGTTGGTAATTGAGCTGATAGAGAGCGCAATGAGCATCTCGTCGGCGCAGAGGCTGGTGCGAGCTAGCTTAAAGTTGTTCTCTTTTAGCGTGCAAATAGGCCTTAGGACCTCATCTGAGACAATAAACGTCTTCTTCTCAATACCAACTACGTATTTGAGGGCGTTGAGCAAAAGCGACGCTGGCGCACCTAAAAGCTCCGAAGTCTTGCCGGTAATAATGGTGCCGTCAGGCATAACCATAGCGCCCGCAAGCTTTCCTGTCTCTTCTGCTTTATGCAAACAAGCTGCATGAGCTGGCGAGAAGTTCTGGTCAACGTTAACGTCTTTCATCAAGAGATTAATCTTTGTGAGTTCACGCTCACCCATGCCCGTACGCTCGAGTTTCTCGGCAGCCCTAAACCACCTGCGTACAATCTCTGCCTTGGAAGCTTCCTGGCAAACCTCATCATCAATAATGCAGTTGCCAACCATATTGACACCCATATCGGTTGGAGACTGATACGGGCTGGTACCTGCGATTTTCTCCATCATGGCTTTAAGCACAGGAAAAGCCTCAACGTCGCGGTTGTAGTTAACGGTAACTTTGCCGTGAGCTTCAAGGTGATATGGATCGATGATGTTGTTGTCGCCCAAGTCTGCTGTAGCTGCCTCGTAGGCAACGTTTACGGGGTGCTTGAGCGGAAGGTTCCAAACGGGGAACGTCTCAAATTTTGCGTAACCTGCGCGAACTCCACGGGCGTTCTCGTTGTAGAGCTGCGAGAGGCAGACAGCAAGCTTGCCTGAGCCAGGACCAGGTGCTGTTACAACTACCAGAGGATGCGTAGTCTTGACGTACTCGTTTTTACCGTAGCCCTCCGCCGAGACAATAAGGTCAATATTGGAGGGGTAGCCCTCAATGGGGTAGTGGCGGTACACGGCAATGCCCATGTTTTCTAGGCGCGCACGATAGGCCTTTGCCTTTGGCTGACCAGAGTACTGCGTAATGACAACGCCTCCAATGGCAAGGCCGCGAGCACGGAAGATGTCCATAAGCCTCAGTACGTCATCGGCATAGGTAACGCCAATATCGCTTCTGCGCTTGCCGTTTTCAATGTCGTTTGCGTTGATGGCAAAGACAACCTCTGCCTCGTGAGCAAGCTGCTGAAGCATCTGAGCTTTTGCATCTGGAGCAAATCCAGGGAGGATGCGAGAAGCGTGGTTGTCGTCGAGCAGCTTACCACCAAACTCAAGGTAGAGCTTACCGCCAAATTCACTGATACGCTGGTGGATTCGATCCGCCTGCATAGTGATGTACTTCTCGTTATCAAAGCCGATACGCATGCGTCCTCCTGCCAAGATTTACTGTAGAAATTGTATCATCAAGCGCAGACTTCCTATACGCTATAAGCTATACAGAAAACAAATAAACAACCAAGGAGTTGTGTATGGATAGCAAGTTTTCACAAGCACCTTCTCGTGGCGAGAAGTTCAAAGAGCTGGCACTGAGTGCCTTGCGTGCATTTGGTTATGGTTGTCTTACAGCAGCTGGAATGAGTGCGCTTATCTTTGCATTTGCGTACTTCACCAGTGGAATGGACATGTTTACGGGCATCGACTGGGTGCGCCGTGTTATGTACGTCATTTCTTCTTTGGGAATTATTGCTTGCGGCGTTGGTCTGCTCTTTAGCGGAAAAGAGTACGAGGACCGTCAGATGGGCTTTACGCGTGATATTGATGACCCCATCAGCCTTAAAGAAGGAAAGCTTGATCCTCGTATTTCAAAAATCGAGACCAATCACCTTTCTTGGCAGGCAGCAATCCTTTATGCCTCAATTGGTATGTTTGTAGTTACCACTATCTTTGACGAGGTTATGAGCCATACCTTCTTGATGTAGGTATTCTCACTAGTACAGAGGCAGCTTTCTAGTACAGAGGCAGATTGCCTAGTACAAAGGTAGAGCGCCTAGTATAAAGGCAGCTCGCCCGTTAACGGATCAATATCTTCTGCAGCCAGTGGCTCAAATGCCAGGCAGGTAAATGTTGGTTCTCCATGGAACTCGGTAAAGCCCGCGTCCCTAATAAGGGCCACGACAAAACCACGAGCTTTTCCCTCGACAGCAAGCTCAAGCAACGCTTCTTCAGAATCAACATAGACACATACCTTTGCAACGCCAGCATCAAACCAGTTAGTGATTGCAGAGGTATCTTCGTCAGCATGGTCCAAATAGACCCAATTCTGATCATCGGTAACACGAACCTGATCAAGTCGACGCTCTTTTGCAAGTGCCATCAGCGTGGCTTCAACACATGCATGGCTTGCCTGAGCGGCAATTTTACCTTTTCGCATCTTAAGATCGCGACGAATAACAATCATTTGTTTTGATTTATATGAAGAACTTGGCATGAAAAACCTTTCTAGAAACTGAGTGCTAAGTGTACCATTCACGGCTTTCCGATTTTTGTCGCAAGTAAATCTCGAAGGATCAAAAAGGCTCTCTAAAACCAAGAGCGGCGAGAAGAACGTTGAATGTTCAGCTTGTTACATCAATAAGTTAAATAACGGCACCTGTGTAGAAAGTTGATTCTTGTCCATGCTGCTAAGGTTGACTGAGGAGGTGTCTATGAGAGAGTTAGTTATTTTTGTCATGTATATCTGGGCTTCAATATCGGATATGCGAAATCGCACTATTCCAAATAGAATCCCTATTTTGCTCGCTTTTTTATGGCCTATTTGGCTTGTGGCAAATGAAAAGCGCACTGAGTTACTGATGAATGCATTATGGAGTGAGCTCTTTGTTATATGTGTACTGGTTACCGTAGGTATAGTTACAAAATTTATAGGTCATATGTCTTCTCTGGGAGGAGGAGATATTAAACTAATTCTCTCAACATGCCTTTATCTTGAAATAAAAGAGACATTTGTCTTTTTATTTTTAGCAAATATTTTAGGTGTTATGTTTTCCTTTCTGTTCTTTATTTGGCGTAAATTTTTAAAGAGAGAAGACAGAAATAAAGAAGAAATTACCAGTTCAGATAGTATATTTATGTATACATTTCCTTTTGCGCCATTTCTTGGATTTGGTGTGGCACTTGCGCTATTTTTACGCTAAAATCGGGAAGTGTTATATGAATTTAAAAATTCTTCTAATTCCCGAATATATAAAAAGTTTTTTCTGCTATCAATAGTTTACACGTTGCGTTGAGAGATTGAGTACCCCCAACACTCAATTTCATTACTGAATGGCCCCGACTGTTCAGATCTCTCGTTATGCGAGGCAACGTATGCCATGGAGGCAGGACGACTATTAACGTGGTCGCACACATGTCGCCCTGCCTCATGGCAACCTTTAAGAGCAAGAAGCTCTGCTTCTGATATACCCATTATTTCAAGTATTTAAAAGTAAATATACAGCTACTAAGCTATTTTCCTGTGGTTTTATACGTGCCAGAAACCAGCTGCATGGATCATCCAAAATCTTAAAAGCCAGATGGCATTGAACTGCCTCCCATTTCTTATGTCCAAGAAATGGGAGGCAGTTCATATGCGGG
>CALCXO010000038.1:0-26765 GCA_937905925.1 uncultured Atopobium sp. | reverse complement strand
GTCAAAAAATGACTTTGTAAAAAATTTTGTAATAGAATATCAAAATTGTTCAGATTGGAATGAAGAACAGATTAGTAAACGAGCTGAAAAATTAGCTGAATTAACATATGATTCTGTCCTAACTTCATTCAAAAAATAGAAATCTGATCTTAATAAAATATAAGCGCTGATTTTCAATTGCTTGAAATCAGCGCTTATATTTTCTATTAAAGTGCGTCAAAAAATGAAACTGGACCTTACTCCCACTCAATCGTCGCAGGTGGCTTTGGAGTGATGTCGTAGGCTACGCGGTTAACACCAGCAACCTCACTGACAATACGGGAAGAAATGCGAGTCAGCAGCTCGTAAGGGAGCTTTGCCCAGTCAGCGGTCATAGCATCGCTCGACTCAACGGCGCGCAGGATAACAGGACGAGCATACGTACGCTCGTCACCCATAACGCCAACGGACTTAATGTCGGGTAGCACGGCAAAGTACTGCCACACACTGTGCTCGGAGTTACGATCGCCTGTCTCGTCAAAGAGCTGGGCGTTGTAAGCGTCAATCTCTTCACGGACAATAGCGTCGGCGTTGCGGAGAATCTCAAGCTTTTCTGGGGTAACGTCGCCAATGATGCGGATAGCAAGGCCAGGACCTGGGAATGGTTGCCTGTAGACAAGGTTCTCTGGCAGGCCAAGCGAAACGCCCAGCGCACGGACCTCATCCTTGAAGAAGTGATCCAGGGGCTCAATCAGGTCAAAGTGAACGCCTTCTGGGAATGGAATCAGGTTGTGGTGGCTCTTGATAGTTGCAGCCTTGCCGCCCGTCTTACGAGCGCCAGACTCAATAATGTCAGGGTAAATGGTACCCTGTGCCAGGAACTGAACGCCGTCCAGCTTCTGAGCCTCGTCAAAGAAGACCTTCCAGAACTCAGTACCAATCAGGCGACGCTTCATCTCTGGCTCGGTAACGCCAGCTAGAAGCTTAGCGTAGCGCTCCTCTGCGTGAACGTGAATCAGAGGCACGTTAAACTGCTTGCGGAAGACCTGTTCAACCATCTCTGGCTCGCCTTTACGGAGCATGCCATGGTTAACAAACACACAAGTTAGCTGATCGCCGATAGCACGGTGAACAAGAGCTGCAACAACAGAAGAGTCAACGCCGCCGGAAAGTGCCAAAATGACGCGACCGTCACCGACCTTCTGGCGAATCTCCTCTACCTTCTGCTCAATGATGTTGTCCATGGTCCATGTCTTCTCAAAACCACAGATATTGAACAGGAAGTTAGATAGCATCTGGGAACCGCACTCAGTGTGGTTGACCTCTGGGTGGAACTGAGTGGAATACAGATTCTTAGCAGCGTTTTCCATAGCTGCAATAGGACAAACGTCGGTAGAAGCGGTAACAGTAAAGCCTTCTGGAACCTCAGACACAGCATCGCGGTGACTCATCCAAACGGTCTGCTGCTCAGCGGTGCCGTCAAAGATGCGGCTCTCCCCCGCTCGGGTCAGATGCGCTGGGCCATACTCGCCCTTCTCGGTATGTCCAACGCTACCACCCAGGGTAACCGCCATAATCTGCTGCCCATAGCAGAAACCAAAGACAGGAAGGCCAAGCTCCAGAATCTCTGGGTCAATCTTTGGCGCATCCTCAGCGTAAACAGAAGCAGGACCACCGGACAAAATGAGCGCAGATGGATTGAGCTCACGAAGCTCATCTGCAGAAATATCACAAGGAACAATCTCGGAGTAGACGTTAAGATCGCGCACGCGACGTGCAATTAACTGGCCGTACTGGGCACCAAAGTCTAGAACTGCAACAAACTGCTTGGGCCTGGACTCGCTCATGCATGACTCCGCTTCTCCGGTTTCCCGGTCACTCTTAGATTCTGCGCCGGCGCGCACTACCGCACGTATGGGCACATATCTCTACCACGAATTTATTGCTATTAATAATACCTTCAACCAGCCATCAACATCACGAGAGATTGCGCGCGCCAAAAAGTCTTCTTATTCTGTACGAACAAAAGACGGCAAAGTTCTATAATTTGACGAGAAATGCTACTTATTTCTAACAATTTACAAACCCAGAATATGGCGAGAAGAGCAGGTCAAAAGTACGGTAATTTGAAATGTAATTGTTTTGTGACGACAAAAACTGGTAACAGTTTTTTAAGTACCTATCTGTAATAATTTTCTCACGCTCGCAAGACGAATTGGAGTTTGGTTTATGAAAAAAGTACTGGTCAGACTAGGTACATTTCTTGTGCCATTTATGATTGTTGTTACTTTTGTGACAACATTCGCTTCTGCTGCAACTGTTTCACCGGTTCAAATTACCAGCATGTCTGTGGCTGATGATACCTATACACCAGTAAATGAGATTACCACTGATAATCTGTACCATATTACAATTAACTGGGAATCTACCGCATCTACCGTGGCAGAAGGTGACTATTTTGATATTACTCTGCCCGATAAAGTCCAGTTCACTGCCACACAAAACACAACTCCAATTGAAGTTAAAGATCCTAACGGTGCAACTGTTGCGTGGGCTTATCCAACTCCAGCAGCAGGTAGCATCTTCGGCGGAACTCTGCATGTTGTTTATACAGACTATGCAAACACCCACACCCAGATTAGGGGTACTTTCTCTCTGTCCGCTCTCTACGACCGCGACGCCATCAACGCTGGCGATAATACCCACATTGACTTTGGCGTTAACGGCACCGCTGTTCCTCTCAACATGATTGTTCGTCCAAAGAACACCATTGGCCAAGAGTGGCTCAACAAGTGGGGCGGTCCTGTTACCGGCACCGAGTCCGAGGTACTTTGGTATGTTCGTCTTAACTACTCTGCTTCTCACATGACTGGCGTTGAGTTCTCTGACTCCCTCTCTGATAGAAACGGTGGCGACCTGCCAGCATCGGTAACCTACATTGCCAACTCTTTCCACCTCTATCGTGCAGACTTTGATGGAACGGGTAACTTCAGCAACCTTCAGGAGGTCACCATTCCTAATGGTGCACTTTCTATTGCAGCTGACGGCCACTCCTACCACCTTAACCTGAGTGGCGTTGACTTCTCCCAGGGTCAGCGTTACCTCCTGCAGTACCGCACCACCTTTATCCCAGGTATGGCTCTGCATAACTATGGTGTGCTTACCAACGCTGGCGGTGCTCCAAGAAGCGAGATTGGCTTTACCTACTACTCTCCAAGCAACTCCGGCGGCGCAATCGGCAATCTTGTCGGCCGCATCCGCATCATCAAGGTTGATGCTGACAACGCAACTACCCAGCTTCCAGGCGCAACATTTAAGGTAACAAGCGTTGCTAATCCAGCTGATTCTTGGACTCTTACTACAGGCACCGACGGAACTGCAACCTCCGAGAGGCTCACTACCGGCTCCTACACCATCGAAGAGCTTACTGCTCCAGATGGTTATGTGCGTGACGCTACTGTTTACACTGTAAACGTTGACAATCAGTCCGGCACTATCAAGATTATTGAGAACAAGAAGAACGTTCATGCAGACATTCCTGTACAGAAGGTTTGGTCTGGTGCAGAAGGTGGTCCCGTTACTATCCACCTGCTTGCAAACGGCGTTGATACTGGTAAGACCCTTACTTTGAGCTCTGACAATAACTGGCAGGATTCCTTCACGGGTCTTGAGGCTTATGCTGCTGACGGCTCCGAGATTACCTACACCATCTCTGAGGACGAGGTAGCCGGCTACACCAGCCAGATTACGGGCGACGCAACTCAGGGCTTTGTAGTCACTAACACTCAGGTTTCTTCAACTCCAGAGAAACCTGCTAAGACTCGTAAGAAGTCCAACCTCCCCTACACCGGAGATGCATCTTCTGTTGCAGGCGTCCTCTTTGGATCTTTAGCAGCACTGGGCAGCGCAGTTGCACTTAAGCGTCGCAAGTAAGCCTGACGCGCAATCGTAGCAGCGCAGACGCGCAGCTCCACGCAACTTCACAAGAACGTCTTGTCCTCGTGGCAAGGCGTTCTTTTTTTGGCGAGAAACCCGTCTATTTTGCAAGGCTCCACAGAACTTCTCGCCTCCTTAATTGCATATAGAAAAATGACCTATTCGGAATCACGTATAAAAAGAGACTAATGTCCCGCATTTAGATTTATTAGGAGTAATATTTATCCATTTTTATTACGTTAAGCTGCACATAGTGTGGAATGTTCGTTGTGAACAATTGTGAAGAACTTGTGAATTTAACTGTACTTTATTTAAAAGGTATCAGAAAAAGAACCGATAAATTCCTTGTACCTGCATAAATATTTGAACTTTAAAAAAGTGATATAAATATATACAGAATCTCAAATAAATTCTCTTTGTAATAGGTGAGAATAGACGTATCTATTGCAAAGGAGTCCTGATGAACAAACGACTGTTTAAGCTGTTAAGTTTTGTCTTCATGCTGGTCCTGGCGCTTCCGCTTGCTGCAAAATCAGCTTTTGCTGAGACCGCAAGCACTGAAGCTGCTACAGGCACCCCTAAAGCGGTTGTCGCAACCATTACAGACTTTAGAGTTGAAGATCGTTTTGGTAATCCAACCACCGTTGTTAACAAGGCAAATGTGTATGCCATTGCTATGACGTGGGACGCCTCTGCAAACGCTAATGTAGAGCCGGGCGATTACTTTGACGTCACCCTCCCTAACGAGATGAGGTTTACCGCAGCTCATCCTGCGTCTACCTTTAACATCACCGATGCAGCAACCGGCGAGGTCATGGCAGTAGCTCACGTCACCCCTGGTACCGATGGTTTTGGTGGAAACATGCGTGTTGTCTTTACCAACTACGTTAACAACCACACTGACCTGCGCGGTACCGCTCGACTTGGCTTTACCATTGATTCACATCGTGTTCAGACAGGTACCGGTAAATCTTTTATCTTTACTGTCTCTGGCAGCCCTGTTCCTGTAACGTTTGACGTCACCGCTCCTGGTACCATTGGTACTGAGTATCTCTCCAAGTGGGGCAAGATTATTGAGGGCAACGCAAACGAGATTCAGTGGACCGGCCGCATCAACTACTCTGGTGGTAACTTCCACAACGTCCGTCTACACGACCAGCTATCCGACCAGGGCGGCGGCGACCTTCCTTCCGAGATTACCTATGTTCCAGGAACCTTTGAGCTTTGGAGCGCTCGCTTTGATGAGTACGGCTCAACCATTCCAGGAACTGCAACTCGCATTCCTATTACCCCAGGTATGCTCACCATTTCTCCTGATGGACAGTCGTTTGATCTTGACCTTTCTGGCATAGACCTCAGCAACGGTCAGAGCTTTAAGTTCACCTATCGCACCACGTACGTTCCAGGTGTTGCTCTGCGTAACCTCATCAAGATGTACTCCGATAACCCTGAGTACAGCTCCGATTGGGTATATCGCAACGCAACCTCCGGCGGAGAAGGTACTTCTACCATCATCGCTCGTATCCGTATCATCAAGGTGGATAAGAACGACCACAACACCAAGCTTGCGGGTGCAGTCTTTAAGGTGACCAGCACCACTGATCCATCCAAGACCTGGACTATTACCACTGGTGAAGATGGTACCGCTACCACCGAGAAGCTCCCTGCTGGCACCTACAAGGTTCAGGAGATTACCGCTCCTGCTGGCTACCAGCTCAATACCGATACGTATAACCTCACCGTTTCTGCAACCACCGGCGTTATTAAGACCGTTGAAGACGAGAAGACCCCAACAGTTGACGTACAGGTCAACAAGACATGGGTGGGAACTGTCGGCGGCCCTGTTACCGTCAGGCTCTACAAAGACGGCGTTGCTAGCACCGAGACAGTCACTCTTGACCAGACTAATAACTGGGCTGCAACATTTACTGGTCTTCTCCGCAACGATGCAACAGACGGTCACGTTATTGCTTACACCGTAGTAGAAGAGAATGTTCCTGCTGGATATACCAGCGCAGTCTCGGGCAACCAGACTGATGGCTTCACGGTTACCAACACCGAGATTCCACCAAACACTCCTCCTACCACGCCTCCAAATACGCCACCAAACACCCCACCAGCAACTCCTCCATCAGAGACTCCAAAGAAGCCAAAGAAGAAGCAGCCAAAGCTTCCTGAGACTGGCGACTTCTCCGAGATTGCTCTTGTTGCAGTAGCTACCGTGGGCAGCGTTATTACGACGCTTGGCTATGCTCTGAAGGATCGTCGTAAGTAAGGCAGCGTTGCGCAGTAAGTAACGACATGAGCAAAAGTTGCTCGTACTTCTTGCGCCAAGCTCCACGAACTTCTCGCACACGTCCCCGCTTCACATGTTGAAGCGGGGATTTTTTGTGGCAGGTTTGTTTCCATGCAGCACAAAGACGCAAAATTGCGTATAGTAGATGTTTGACAAAACGCATTGGGCAAAACGCAGATTAAACACAAAGGAGCCCCAATGGCCAGAAGGTCACATTCATCTCAGAATCACGGTCACAACAGCCGTGATAGGTACGAAGATACCCCTGAGTACGATACAGAGGACTTCGCACAGGACGATTATGACGCTTATAATCAGGGCGCATATCAACCTCGCACGCTGGGCAGCGTTCGAAGCGCAGGTGCAAGTTCTGCACGCAACAATCACGAATCCCACGGCTCCAGGTTTACACGCGAGCCTTTGATTGGCCAGACCAACGTCGGCGATGAGTGGCCCGAAGAAGCCCCAGCTCAGCAACAAAAACACACCCACTTTGCTGTACATCGTACTGGCGCTGTCAGCCATGCGCCTTCTCGCGCCGAAGGCGTCGGTGCATATTCCAAGAAGCGCCAAGGATCTTCTCGCGGCCGTGGTCTTAAGATCTTTGCCGGCATTCTGGGAACGTTGCTGCTGGTAGCAGGCGTAGCATTTGCGTGGTGGATGCTGGATACCAACTCAAAACTTCGCCAGGGCTTGGACGCAAACCTACAGGCCACGTTGGTACAGGTTGCTCCGTCTGACCCGTTCTACATGCTGCTTCTTGGTGTCGATAAGGACGAGGGACGCGCAGAGAACTGGGGTGATTCCGACGCAAACTTCCGCGCCGACACTATCATTCTGGCTCGCGTGGACCCCAAGAACAAGAAGATTACCCTGATTTCTATCCCCCGAGATACTATGGTTGACCTGGGAGAGCACGGAAAGCAGAAGATTAACTCCGCATACAGTTATGGCGGCGCATCTGGAATGGTCGAGGCCGTTTCTAAGCTGGCAAACGTTAACATCTCGCACTACGCCGAGGTAGACTTTGAGTCGTTCACCAAGATTGTGGACTCTATTGGCGGCATTACGGTCAACCTGCCCGTTGCCGTCTCCGACATGCAATACTCGGGCATCGACCTTCCCGCTGGCGAACAACAGCTCAACGGCCAGCAAGCGCTTGGCCTTTCTCGCAGTCGCCACGCATACGACAACTACGGCGCAGGCGACTTCTACCGCGCGGCTAACCAGCGCATGATTTTGACAGCTATTGCCAAGAAAGTCCTGCAGCTGGACCCCGTTTCTATGTCCGGTGCCGTTTCAACCATGGCCGAGAGCGTGACTACTGACTTCAACGTTACCGATATTGTGGGACTGGCCATGTCATTCAGGGGCATGGACACCTCCAAGGATATGTATTCCGCTCGTACGCCGACGACGTCCGAGCTCATTGATGACGTGTGGTATGAGATTGTCGATAAGAGCGCGTGGAAGACTATGATGGATCGCGTAAACCAGGCGCTGCCTCCTCTGGAGGATGCAAGTACTGACGAAACCACAGGCGTTGTGGGTACCGTTGGAGGAGACCCTTCAGCCATCGACAGCATCAAGCCTGATTACACCGGTGAAGTTGCCGTGCTTAACGGCACCGACGTTCAAGGACTTGCAGCTCAAAAGGCTGGCATCCTGAAGACTAAGGGCTACACCGCTTACGCCGACAGCTCTCTGGAGCATCCAACCGACTCGATTATCATCTACGACGGCACGCGTACGGGCCTGGCAAAGGCCGTTGGCGTTGCAAAAGCGCTGGACATCCCTACCGCCAACATCAAGGCAAACGACGGTTCCTATCCAACTGACGTGGACATCACCGTAGTCCTGGGCACCGATCAGGCTCCAAAGCGTTAACGACACGCAGCTTGCGGTCTGCGACCCGCTACGGCATGCGCCACACAGCGCGCTACCCCACCCCACACAAAAACGGGCGAGAAGACCGATCTTCTCGCCCGTTTTACGTTTACAGTAAGCAATTTTGTGGCTTAGACGTTGAAGCGGAAGTGCATGACGTCGCCGTCCTCGACCACGTACTCCTTGCCCTCGATGCGTAGCTTGCCCGCAGTCTTGCAGCCGGCCTCGCCGCCCAGCTCAACGTAATCGTTGTAGCTGGCAACCTCAGCCTTGATGAAGCCGCGCTCAAAATCGGAGTGAATGACGCCGGCGGCCTCGGGAGCCTTAGCGCCAATGCGGACGGTCCACGCCCTGACCTCCATAGGACCAGCGGTGAAGTAGCTCTGCAGGCCAAGCAGCTTGTATGCTGCCTGAGCAAGCGTCTCCAGACCGGAGTGCTCAAGTCCCAGGGACTCCAGATACTCTGCAGCCTCCTCTGGGTCAAGGTCAGCAAGCTCAGCCTCGACACCTGCGCAAACAGGGATGGACTGAACGCCGTTAATAACAGGAGCAGGCTCGGTAAGCATGTCCTCGTCAACGTTTGCGACGTACAGGATTGGCTTCATGGTAAGCAGGAAGAGATCGCGAGCAGCCAGGCGCTCCTCGTCGGTCATCTCCATGTCAGCGGCACGATTGCCCTCGTTCAGCCACTCCTGAAGACGCTTTGCCACGTTGAGCTTGGGCTGGAGGTCCTTATCGCGCTTGGCCTCTTTCTCCAGCTTAGGCAAGGCGCGCTCAATGGTACCCAGATCAGCGAGGATGAGCTCCGTCTGGATGATGTCAACGTCCTCGTCAGGATTGACGCGACCCTCAACGTGGATGACGTCGGGATCCTTGAAGTAACGAACAACCTCGCAGATAGCGTCGGTGTTGCGGATGTTTGCCAGGAACTGATTACCCAGGCCCTCGCCCTCATTTGCGCCCTTGACCAGGCCAGCGATGTCCACAAACTCAACAGTTGCAGGCATGATGCGTCCAGGATTGACAATCTCTGCCAGCTTCTGGAGCCTTGCATCGGGCACGTCAACAATGCCCACGTTAGGGTCGATGGTAGCAAACGGATAGTTTGCGGCCAGGCCACCCTTGCGGGTCAGCGCGGTGAACAGCGTAGATTTACCAACGTTTGGCAGGCCAACGATACCAATTGAAAGCGACATGTGAGTCCTCTTGTTTTCGGTGGACGGTTACGGTTACTTGCATTTCTGGCGAGAAGAACGAGTAGCTAGAAGCGTTGTGCTGTGTACGCAGCTACTTGCTACTCCTCATTATCCTCTTTTGGAGGTTGTTGTGCGGCGGCTTCCTCATCTGAGTCCTCGGTAATCGAGTCTGCCAAGTGTTTGAGCTGCTCCTTGCCGGTGTCAAAAATGAAGCGAGCTTTACGGCGAGCCAAAGCCTCAAGACGCTCGGTCTCCTCGGCCTTGCGATCACGAACAACCAGCTCAGAAGTGTTCATCGGCACCATCGTAAGCGCGCCAGGCTCTGGACAGACAATTTCGCAGGCGCCACAGTTGACGCAGAACGGCATCTTGATGGTCAGCTTGCCACGCTCATCGATGTCGATTGCATGCGTTGTACAGGTGTTTTTGCAGTCTCCGCAAACCGTGCACTTGCTGGAATCCCAGATAGGAGCCTCGAGCTTCATGTAAGGAGCCAGGTCTGGATCGTGCTGAAGTGCACCCATGACCAAGCGGCGATCCTGCGTGAGCATAGACTGCCTCATGTCGGTGGTGCGCAGGCCCATCACGTCATCAAGCTGCGTCTGAAGCTTATCCAGAGAGCGAGCGTGCGAGTTGATGCGGTCAGCGATTGCTTTGGCGCCCGCAAGAACAGGCGTCGACGCAGATACCAGGCGTTCTGCACCGTTCATCGCGTTGGAGATGAACTGCGAGCGGATATACGCACGCGTGAAATTGTGGTTGAGGTTATTGCCGTCGACCTCAAGACCAACCGTAGCACCCGTCCACTCCTCAGCGGTAGCGATGGCCTGGGTATATGCCTCCTCGCCAGTGGTGGTGCGACAGCGGTCGCAAACGCCCAGCGGCAGGTAAACGCTTACGTTGTCAAAGTCCGTAAGGATCGAGAACCAAATGTCGGCCGAGAGCATACCCACGCAAGGCAGGCAAATCTCGTTGCCCTCAGGTTTTCTCGCCAGAGCACGCGTGCAGGTAATGTAGCACTGCTCGTACGCGGAGGCCGCGCGAGCTACCTGGTCATACAGCATGCGGGACGTGTGGCGGCGCGTGTTGAACGTCTCGGTTGGACACGCGGCAACACAGAGGCCGCACTGGAGACACGCCTCATCGTCGATGCGCACGGACTGATTGTGGATATCAATGCAATTAGCTGGGCAAACGTCAAGACAGCGAGAACATGCCTCGGCTTTTCCCGAGGCGCATCTCAGGCAGCGATTAGCGTTTGACCAGGGGATTTCCTTGTAGTCCATTGGCTCAAACGGCTTGTCCGTGTTTGGGTCAATAGACAGGCTTCCCATCAGCGCGTCGAGCGGGTTGGAAAGCACCTGGAGGGAGTCCTGGATATCAATGAGGTCGTCGAGAAAATCTCGCTCCTCGTTACGATTCTGGTTCTGTGCCATGGTGCCTCCTCTCCTTTGGCGCGTGGCGTGTTAACGGTGCGGTCGCAGCGGCGTGCTGGCTGCGGGTGCAGTTGCGGCGTAGTCACAGTCGCAGCGGCGGTATGGCCGTGGTCGCAAATAAACATTTTAACCTGTAGCGACCAATAATTCCGCTCAAATGACGTCACATTCATACGATTTCGATTAATGGACGCTGAGCGGGCAAACGTTGTGGCTGCGATCAGACGGGTTTCTCGCCCACAACAAAACGGGTTTCTCGCCAAGTGGACGCAGCGGCAAAAAAATCGGGCCCAGCAAGAGGCTGGACCCGATTGAAGTGACGCGAAGGCGCGAATTAGTACATGCCGCCCTGGCCGCCCTGAGCAGCTGCGCGAGAAATGGACTCCTCGATGGTGGTGTCCTTTGGCATCTCGGAAACAGTTGCCTCGGTGATGAGGATGAGGGATGCAACGGAAGCTGCATTCTGGAGCGTGGTGCGGGTGACCTTAACTGGGTCAAGAACGCCCATCTCAATCATGTCGCCATACTGGCCGGAAGCGGAGTCAAGACCCTGGCCGGTTGGGAGTGCCTTGATCTTCTCGACAACTACGCTGCCCTCGAAGCCAGCGTTGTTAGCGATAGTGCGGACTGGAGCCTCAAGTGCCTTGCGGATGATCTCAACGCCGATCTTCTCGTCTGCGTCAGAGGTCTGAACGCTGTCGAGGACAGAGGAAGCAGCCAGGAAGGAAACGCCGCCACCTGCGACGATGCCCTCCTCGACAGCTGCGCGAGTTGCCTGAAGTGCGTCCTCGATGCGGTGCTTGATCTCCTTGAGCTCAACCTCGGTAGCTGCGCCAACCTTGATGACTGCGACGCCGCCGGCGAGCTTAGCAAGACGCTCCTGGAGCTTCTCACGGTCAAAGTCAGAGGTGGTGTTCTCAATCTCAGCCTTGATCTGGGTGATACGGTCATCGATTGCGTCCTTGGAACCAGCGCCACCAACGATGGTTGTGGTCTCCTTGGTAACCTTGACGGACTTAGCGCGGCCGAGCATCTCTGCGCTGATCTCGTTGAGGTTGACACCGAGCTCCTTGATGACTGCCTGGCCGCCGGTGAGAACAGCGATGTCCTCAAGCATGCGCTTACGACGGTCGCCGTATGCAGGAGCCTTGATTGCGCAGACGTTCAGAACGCCGCGGAGCTTGTTGAGAATGAGGGTGGTCAGAGCCTCGCCGTCGACGTCCTCAGCCATGATGAGCAGAGGTGCGCCCTGCTTCTGGACAGCCTCGAGGATAGGCAGGATGTCCTGGATGGAGGAAATCTTGTTGTCGGTCATGAGGATGTAAGGATTGTCCAGCTCAGCGGTGAGAGTCTCGTTGTTGGTTGCAAAGTAAGGGGAAACGTAACCCTTGTCAAACTGCATACCCTCAACAGTGTCGATGTCGATGCCGAAGGTCTGGGACTCCTCAACGGTGATGACGCCGTCCTTGCCGACAACGTCCATAGCGTCGGAAATCTTGCCACCGATGACTGGATCGCCTGCGGAAATGGTACCAACGGAAGCAATCTGCTGCTTTGTTGAAACCTCCTTAGCGATGCCCCTCATCTGAGCGACGACAGCCTCAACGGCCTTGTCGATACCGCGACGAATTGCGATTGGGTTTGCGCCAGCAGCAACGTTGCGGAGGCCCTCGTTAACGATGACCTGTGCAAGCAGGGTTGCGGTGGTGGTACCGTCACCGACGGTGTCGTTAGTCTTGGTAGCAACCTCTTTGACCAGCTGAGCACCCATGTTCTCTACTGGGTCCTTGAGCTCAATCTCGCGAGCAACGGAAACGCCGTCGTTGGTGATAGTTGGTGCGCCGTAAGAACGCTGCAGAGCAACGTAGCGACCCTTAGGTCCAAGAGTGGTGGTTACGGCATCTGCCAGGGTGTTTACGCCCTTAGCAAGCTTGGCACGAGCATCTGTGCCAAAATCGATATCTTTAGCCATGGTATTCCTCCAAAATAGCTGAATTTACACGTAAAAAGCGGACGAACAAAGATGCAAGCGACTAAGCTGCGAGCAAACAAGCTACGATCAAACGAGCTGAGAGCAAACGAGCTACGAGCGATTAGTCCTCGAGGACTGCAAGGATGTCGTCAGCACGAAGAAGTAGGAGCTCCTCGCCGTCTACCTTGACCTCGGTGCCGCCGAACTTGCCATAAAATACCTGGTCGCCGACTTTAACATCAAGAGCGATGCGATTGCCATTCTGATCAAGCTTGCCAGTTCCAACTGCGAGGACCTCGCCACGCTGAGGAAGCTCCTGAGCTGCAGATGCAATGTAGAGACCAGAGGATGTCTTCTCCTCTTTTGGAGCAGGCTTTACCAGAACACGATCTCCAAGTGGCTTCAAATTCATAATGAAAACCTCCCTTTCGGGCCAAGCCCGATATTGGCGCCAAGCGCCCTTTTCCAACGCTATTAGTTATTCCACACGGGAAAACAATTTATACGAAATATTGTGAAAATCTTACAAAACCGACTTAGATTTTCTGTAGGCGTGCAGTATAAGCCGTCAACGGTTATGCGCAGGCTAGTGGGTACGGGCAGAGCGCGGGCGACGTGCGGGCAGCGTGCGGACGCGCGATGCTGCTGAGCTGCAGGTAGACACGGTTTGCGTCGGCAGGCGCGAGCGCCAGGTGGTCTTCACCTGCGATTTCTTGCCATTAGCATAATTTTTGGTGCAAATATTCGCTGCGTGCATATTTTGCTAGTGATATTCGCGATTTTGCATAGGAAAAATGAGCACCTCTTTGGGAGGGTCCAATTTGGGTAAAAAATGCGTTTAGTTGGGGATGAAATGGAGTATTCAGAAAAATTGCATCTACATTTTACCAGTTGGCAAATTCTATCCATATTTCTGATTATTTGTCCAAAGCAAAACAGCAGGTAGACTCGATGCATAGAATCCCGTTATTTCTGTAAACCCCAACTAAACGCATTTTTTACCACTTCGGGGTCATTTTTGGGCCAAAACCATCTCTTCCCTACTCGTAGCAAAAATCAACCTGCATAAAAGTACCCGGCTATTCATATACATGAATAGCCGGGTACTGAACGTCTAAGAAATACGTCCTACCGCGTTATCGCCGCATGCTACAACCACACGCGCTACGATCTACCACGCGCGCTTACGCCTCCAAACTCTCCAGTTCAGAGAGCCAGAGCGAGCTCGAAGCATCGGATGGCATACGCAGGTCGCCGCGCGGAGACAGCGAAACCGAACCAACCTTTGGTCCGTCGGGCATCGCCGAGCGCTTAAACTGCTGCGAGAAGAAGCGGCGGTAGAACACCTTTAGCCAACGCACGATAGTCTCGTGGTCGTAAACCTCCTGGTCAGTGCCTGTACCAAACGCACGCTCGGCAAGACGCAGAACCTTGAGCGGACCGCTTCCGTGACGAAGCACATGGAACAGGAAGAAGTCGTGCAGCTCGTAAGGGCCAACCAGGTCCTCCGTCTTCTGCTCAATGGAACCGTCTGCCGCAGATGGCAGTAGCTCAGGAGAAACTGGTGTGTCCAGAACGTCACGAAGAACGTGAGCAATCTCGTCCTCACCCTGCTCCTCATACGAGTCTGCGCAGTAATCAACAAGGTATCTGACCAGCGTCTTTGGTACCGAAGCATTTACGCCGTACATGGACATCTGGTCACCGTTATACGTTGCCCAGCCAAGCGCCAGCTCGGAAAGGTCGCCCGTGCCAATGACCATGCCGCCCACCTGGTTAGCAACGTCCATCAGAATCTGCGTGCGCTCGCGAGCCTGGGCGTTTTCGTACACAACGTCGTGAACATCCTGGTTGTGGCCGATGTCGGCAAAGTGCTGCAGCACAGAATCCACAATGGAAATCTCGTGCAGGTCGGCGCCAAGCGACTGCACCAGCTCAATAGCGTTGGTGTACGTGCGGTCCGTGGTGCCAAATCCCGGCATCGTCACAGCTACAATGCCCGAGCGGTCGTATCCCAGCTGGTCAAACGCTCGCACCGTGACGAGAAGGGCCAGCGTAGAGTCAAGTCCTCCCGAAATGCCAATAACCGCATGGTCAGAGCCGGTATGCGCCAGCCTTGAAGCCAAACCGTGAGCCTGAATCGACAGAATCTCCTCGCAGCGTGCTGCGCGAGCGTCATCCATCGCGGGCACAAACGGATGCGGATCAACGTACCTGGTCAGCGGCGTGCGAATCGCAAGTTCGACGCCCTCGACGCCATCACTGCCCTCGCCGTCGTGGCTGCGACCTGCAGCGCCCGCGCCGCTCGCGTCACCCTCGCCGTCAAACTCCAGCGAGAAATACGTGGTCAGGTGCTTGTAATCCTCCGGCGTCGGAGCAACCTCAAACGTCGACATGCGCCTGCGGTCGGCCGCCAGCGACAGCACGTCAATCTCGGACACGGCGATACCCTCGCCAAACACGCCGGAGTCGGCGAGCACACGGCCATTCTCGACAACAAGATCATGGCCCGAGAAAACCAAATCAGTCGTAGACTCGCCCTCGCCTGCACTCGCGTAAGCGTAGCCGCAGATCAGACGCGCGCTTTGCTGCGCAACCAGCTGACGACGGTACGCGGACTTGCCAGCCAGCGCGGGCGAGGCGGACAAGTTGCAGATCAGCGTGGCGCCGGCGACGGCGTGCGCATTTGACGGCGGCATGGGCACCCAGAGGTCCTCGCAGATCTCTGCGCCCACGACCAGCTCAGGAATAGTGTCGCACGCAAACAGCTGGTTGGTACCAAACGGCACTTCGCCGAGCAGGCCAAAGTCCACGCTCGTGACGGTCTTGGGACCAGGAACAAAGTGTCGGCCCTCGTAAAACTCGTTGTACATGGGCACGTAGCGCTTGGGCACCAGGCCCAAAAGCTCTCCCCTAAAGAGAACGGCAGCGCAGTTGTAGAGCTTGCCGGCCACGCGAACAGGCAGACCTAGCAGCAGCAACGCGTCGACGTCGGCCGTGCGGGCGGCAATAGAAACCAAGCCGCGCTCGGCTGCGTCCAGGAGCGCATCCTGCAAGAACAGGTCCTCGCAGGTGTAGCCCGTGATGCAGAGCTCGGGCAGCACGACCACCTTGGCACCGCGATTACCTGCGGCTTCTTCGATGGCCGCCAGGCAGCTCTCCACGTTAAACGCCACGTCGGCCACGCGGACGCGCGGCGTGATACTTGCAACTTTGATGAATCCGTCTTGCACAATGGCCTCCTTACATGCCGCTTGGGACAACGGGTGCCGCATCCGACGACCACGATCCCAGCTGCGCGTTGGGGTTTGCATCCAAGGTCAATGGCGAGAAACCCTGCGTACGGTAACTGCGAAGTGCGCCGACGGCAATCATTGCAGCGTTGTCGCCACAAACCGACATCGGGGGCACCGTTACTCGAACGCCCATACGACCAAAGGTTTCCTTATATGCAGCTCTCAGTGCGGGGTTTGCAGCTACGCCACCACCCACGCAGAAATCGGAGACGCCCGTCTCCTCAACAGCAGTTTTAGCCTTTGCAACCTGCACATCAATAACAGCCTGCTCAAACGAAGCGGCCAGATCAGGCAGATTGATAGCTCTACCAGCGCGATTCTCGCCCTCAATGTAGGTGATAACGGCGGTCTTTAGGCCGGAGAGACTAAAGGAATAGTCACCGCTGTGCATCATCGCGCGCGGGAAATGGATGGCCTTAGGGTTGCCCTGAGCTGCAAGTTTGCTGATTACCGGTCCGCCTGGATAGCCCAGGCCCAGCGCCTTAGCAACCTTGTCAAAAGCCTCACCCACGGCGTCGTCGATGGTGGAGCCCAGGACCACGTAATCTCCCCATGCACGCACGTGTACCAACATAGTATTGCCGCCCGAGACCAGGCTTGCCACAAACGGAGGCTCCAGGTCAGGCGTCTCAAACAGGTTGGCCAGCAGGTGGCCTTCCAAGTGATGAACGGGAATAAGCGGCAGGTCAGTGGCCACGCAGAAGCCCTTGGCAAAGGCCACGCCTACAACAAGCGCGCCGACAAGGCCTGGACCTGCGGTAACACCAACGGCGGCCAGATCAGACGGCACCAGCGTGTCGCAACCAAAGTGCGCGCCCGCGCGGGCCATGGTCTCCTCGAAAAGACCCACAATAGCCTCGGTGTGCTTGCGAGAAGCAATCTCGGGCACGACGCCGCCAAAGCGAGCATGGAAGTCAATTTGCGTTGCGACAACGTTTGCGCAGACCACACCGTGTGAATCCATGATGCACATGGCGGTCTCGTCGCAAGAGGACTCCAGACTAAGAATCAAATCCCCCGCCTCGCGCAGTGCCGCAAGCGTCTCTTCAGAGCGCTCACCTGCAACAATAGGCCACGGACGAACTGATGCGTGAGGTTCAGGGTTTCTCGCCTCAAAGCCAGCGCCAACCGCTAAAGGCAGCTGCGCCGTCATCAAAACCGCCGCACAATCCGGGCCGTAATACCCCGGGCGACGGCCAACCTCGTCAAATCCCAGCTTGCTATAGGCACCCTGAGCTGGAGCGTTATCCTCCTCCACCTCAAGGGTAATCGCAGATGCGCCCAGCATCTGAGCATCGTATGCCACGCGTTCTACCAGCTTGGATGCAATTCCTTGGCGGCGACGCTCGGGCGCGACCACCACTTCTTCCACCTCAAACTCAGCTCCTGCCAGACGACCGCCCGCAAAACCGATGACCGTTCCGCGGTCGTGAGCCAGCCACCAGCTGCGCCCAACGCCCGAGAGCTCGTCATAGAACGTCTGCTTTGACCAGGCCGAATGCGCAGCGTCAGCATATGTTGCCGCCTCAAGCTCCGCCACCTGGTCCAGATCGTTCATCGTCATCGGACGAAGCTGCAGGTGAATATCGGCCAGCGCATCATCCACGCCGGTCAGGGCCACCGTTGCCGGTTCCTTCAAGCCCAAACGCTTGCGCTCCGACTCCTCCGCGTCCGAAAGACGCGTGTAAATGGGCAGCACCAGCGCCGGATCGCCCGCACCTGCCTGCTGATACTCGGGCATGCACACCGCGCGTACCAGGCCTTCTCCTGTTGGGAACCACGTCGCTTCATCGGTATATGTCGAGAAACCCGCGCGCTCAAAACGCTCACGGTACTTCACTAAACCATTGCCCGTAAGCGTGATCTGGTCCTTATCAGTCCTGCTCGACCACTCCTCCACACAAGCGTCTGCCTTGAGGACGGTCTCCACCGGGAAAGTTCTATGTGCTCCAGCGTCATCCAGCAGGTAGATGCCCGGATAGACCTCGCCGCGCATGGCGTCTGCAACAACACCAACGGTGCCGCGCACGCCCGCCTTCCACGCGCTGAACGCCATGGCATCAAGTGCGCTTGCGCCGTAAAGTGGCAGGCCAGAGCCGCACGCAATGCCTTTTGCGGTAGCCACGCCAATGCGTACTCCCGTGAACGATCCAGGTCCTCGACCTGCGATAACAGCGTCAACGTCGGTCATGGTCAGACCAGCAGCCTTAAGCACCTCCTGGACCGAGCCCACAAGCTCCACGTTTGCCTGGCGACGGCACAGGTGATCCGTTGACGCTAGCACCTCAACGTCAAACCCGCCGTCCGCGGCCGCTACGCTGTCCGCCGCAGCGGCATCACGCCTGGTCAGACGCGCGACCGTACACGCCAGCATGTCTGTAGACGTATCAACCGCAAGCACTACGTTTGTTTCATTTTTTATAGCAAGCATAAACACTCTTCTCGGCGTAAAAACGCCTTGTATCACGCCAATATTTCTTCTTGTAACTCTATAACTATACGCCAAGCCACGCCCGCAAACAGCGCAAGTCCCAACCCCGCAAAACTTTTATGCACCGACTTATCTACCGGCGCGTATATACATCAGTACCTAATCAAAACCTTGGCTGGCGATAAACACTTTGAAGCCCATACTCTACACGTAAACTGCGAAAGTGAATAAAAATGATTGCTATAGAGAATTTACGGTTTCCACCCTATTGCTCTAGGCAATCTTGCTATTTGGTTTATAGTTAATCCATCAGCGCCCACCCAAGGCTACGCAATGCGTCCTGAAATGCGGTGGGCCATTTTCATAACATTGAAAAACAGAAAAAAGGCAGCTCACCCAGAGCTGCCTTCAACGCACACTATGTCTCCGCAGCACTAGACTGCGTGCTCTGTCTTAGCTCCCTTTTCCTCCTTGAGAAACTGCATATCCAGGGCCTTAATAAACGGCAGGTAGATTGCCATATCAATCAAAATCAATACGAGCTGAAGTAAAGCGCCCTGCCATCCGCACAGAAGAAATCCCGAGATCAAAGGAGGAGTACTTCCAGGCAGCATAATACCGTTGCACAGAGGCACCAAGCCGGCGCTCATTGCGGACCACGCAATTAAAACGTTAACAACCGGCGTAAAAATCAGAGGAATTGCCATGATGGGATTCAGTACTATCGGCAGTCCGTACATGACAGGCTCGTTGATACCAAAAATACCAGGCACAATGGAGATCTTTGCAATGTCTTTTGCACGGCGAGAATTGCAGAACAAAAATATCACAATCAGAAGCGAAAGGGTTGATCCTCCGCCACCAAACAGCGCAAAGAATGCATCAAACTCTCGATTGATAATGTTGGGTAGCGCAGCGCCGGCGGAAAAGGCGGCCTGGTTTTCCAGCGTAAGCGCGGTCAAAATCGGCGTAAAAATAGGGCTCGTAATGTTTGACCCGTTAATGCCAAAGAACCAGAAAATACCCTGAATGATGTAAGCAATCGCCAGAGCCCACACGGTTCCACCAAGCATGGTCAGTGGAATCTGCAACATGGAATAAATGCAGGTAAACGCATCTCCCCAAGGAGTGAGCGCAAACAAAACGCTAATCGCCCACACTGCGGCAAACGTAAGCGACATCGGAACCAGAGCACTAAACGCAAGCGAGACAGACGTAGGAACGCCCTCCGGCATCCTAATAACCCAGTTCTTCTTGATAGCAAATCCAAAAACGGACACCGACAAAAAGCCTACGATAATCGCTACAAACACACCCCTCGCACCGGTCCACGCAAGAGGAATGCTCTCCACCAAAAATGGCTGAGAAGCTCCCTGGGGCAAAAATTCAGTCACCTGAGGCATCAAAATAAACCAGCTGACGAGCGAAACCATACCAGCAGAAACTCGATCCTCTAAACCAAGTTGATCAGCAAAGTTGTAGCCAATCTCGAACGACAAAAATATTGCCATGAGCGAAACAGTGCAGGCAGAAGGAATGGCCAACAGCGAGAAAAGCGACTTGCCCTGAATCGTAGTGGATTTCAAGAAATCAACCCACGCAGGAATTGGCAGATTACCTACCAGCGTAAACATTGATCCGATAATAAGGATTGGCATGAGCATGGCAAAAGAGTCGCGCATAGTAAGAAGATATTTATTCTTACTCACCAACTCTGCCATTGGCATAAGTTTTTTCTCAAGGCATTTCGCTACATTCATACAGTCCCCAAAACAGCACGTAAATCCATACAAAATTCAGAAGTGAGAATCTTATAACAAATGCAACGAAAGCCGTCTATCGCAAAGTCATTCACATAAAATTCACCTGCAAACAACACCATACCCATTCCAAATACCTTAAATTTGTTATTAAAAAACCTGGCGAGAAGATTGCTCCTCTCGCCAGGTGACTAACCTGTCAGTTCTTGCCGCGACCCGGACCGCCATCGCTGCCACTTCGACCGTCACTGGGTGCCCATCACTGCGACCCGCAGCCCGCGACCGCGTGCGACCACGATCCGCAATCCGCTATTTACTCGTTAACCGCTCGATGAGCTTGTTGATCTCCCATTCGGTCATGCCAACATCGGTCAGATATTTGCGAGCTCCAGCTGCGTAATCCGCGCCGTCGAGCGAACCGTACGTAGGCACCCCAGCAATGCAGCGAGCGATGTCGTCGAACTTCACGTCAACAACGGCGTCGTAACGAGCCTTATCGTCCTTCTCGTTAATGCCGTAATAGTTGTCGTAGGTAATCATGTAATCGTCGCGCATCTCATCGTAGGATGCACCACAAAGTGCCTCGAGAAGAGCGCAGACAAAGCCCGTACGATCCTTACCCTCGGTGCAGTGAATAAGGTAGGGCCCCTTATGCAGAATTATCTCGCGCAGACCCGCTACCAGGCGATAAGCATATTGGCCGCCCCGATAATTGGCATTGAGGTCAAGAGCTGCAACATTCCCTGCGTCATACAGGCTTTTATGCCACGTAATGTCGTAGTCTGCATTCTGGTAATAGCCCTGAATCTCTTCATTGGTGTCCGCGAGGTCCAAGATAAACTGCACGCCACACCTCTGGGCAAGATCTGCCGCGTAAGGTGCGCGATTGTTCTGGTTATCAATAGGCGACGCCGAGCGATACATCACGCCCTCGGCAAGATTTCCGCCCTTCATAGGACGGAAGTTGGCAAAGACCTCGTCACTTACGTAGTCGGAGCGATTGTTAGTGTACGTTGCATCCAAGGCCTTCTGAACCGTTGCGTACTTCTGCTTCTCGTGGAGCGTCACCGTAGCCGTATCTCCATGCTTAAGACCAGCGGTTTCCCACAGAGGCTCGCCATTATTTACGCACACATCGATGTAAGGATAGCCCGGATATGCGACAACCAAAGGCTCGTTAGTTTTGGTGTAATAGCCGTTGTAGTACGGAATATCGGAGAGCTTGTATCCGTTACTAAACGTAACGTCCACGCTGTCGCCGTACTCAAAGCCCAGGTTATTGAACTCGTCGATGGTGATATCCAGATAGCTGCCGCCAAACTTGGGCTCGTGTATTGCCTCGATTTCCCCTGTTGTGATTGACGACTGCGTTGTCTGCTGGTCAGAATTGTTCTGCAGAAACGGAAATACGTTGCATCCAACCAGCGCAAACGAGAGCACCAACGTCATAAACACGCTCAAAGCTGTTGTAAAACGTTTCTGTAACTTTTGCATTTCTCGCCCCGATTCTGCCGATACCGTACCTCACACAATGCTGCGGTCAAAGGTCCCTGCGCGTCCAATGGCGCTGCAGTCAAATGATCCCGCACGTCCAAACCACACCACTTTGACTATACGTCTGACGAGAAACCCCGCCTGTCCAAACAGATGGGGTTCACATGAACGGTGTCACTTTATCGGTGGGTGGAGAAGAACAAGAAAACTTATAATTGCTTAGCTTATTAAGCTACAAGTATTTATAATTCAGAATATATATTGAAATTCAAACTAACAGTAATAAGAAAATGCCGAAAGGACAAACCAACCAGATGAGAAGTCTTTTTACAACTAAAAGCTCTCTGCTTTCAAATTCTGAAAACAGAATCAAAATCAACGTTTATTGTGATGAAACATGTCATCTCGAACATGATGGACACAAGGCCATGGCACTAGGAGCAATTTGGTGCCCTAAAGATAAAATTAAAGAAATCAGTTATCAAATTCAAGAAATAAAATTAAAATACAACATCCCCAAAAAAAGTGAAGTTAAGTGGACAAAAATTTCTCCATGCAATTTAAATCTTTATTTAGATCTTGTTGATTATTTTTTTGATAATGACAACTTACACTTTAGAACATTAATCGTCCCCGATAAAAGCAAACTGGATCATGAAAAATACAATCAAACTCATGATCAATGGTATCATAAAATGTATTTCGATTTACTTAAAATTATTTTTCACAAATCATCCAGTTACTACGTGTATATAGATATTAAAGACACGCACTCAGGAGAAAATATAAAAAAACTGCAAGAAGTCTGCTCACATAATGCATACGATATTAATAACCAAATAATTAAGCACATTCAACCTATACGCTCCGACGAAGTACAATTGATGCAAATTGTTGACATTTTTACAGGAGCCATGGGATACCGTTACAATAATATGGACTGTAATAAATCTATAAGCTCTGCAAAAGTGGAAGTAGTTAATAGAATTATTCAAAGGTCTGGCTCTAATCTCTTAAAAAACTCTCTTCCATCAGATCAAAAATTTAATATTTTTATCTGGTTAACAGACTGGAACGATAATGGATTTTGATGAATGCTGGATTCCTGAACTTATTCCTTGCTCAAATTTAGCTGAATGGGAAAACTATGAGAATTCTTTATATAAAATTTTTATAAAAGACTGGCTGAAATCACAACCGCGCTTTCAACAAAAACCAGTATATATTCGTCGTGATCCAAAATATGAAGGACGTGAAGAAGGTTTTTGGCATTTAACCTGTCAGGACTATTCAAAAAAACATAATGGAATAGAATCTCGCGATCCTGATTTTAAACGCTGTGAAAGAATTAATTGGCCTCGATCTTTCATTGAAAACTATACTGAATGTGATACATGTTCAGATAAGCGAAACTTATCTTGTAGCGGAATTCTCACTTGGAAAGCTCAATCAAAAAATAAAAAAACCCGATACAAATTCTTCCATAAAGAAGAAAGATACTTAGTTGTTCTAGAACAACGTAAAAACTATTTCTTTCTAATTACCGCATATTACGTCGATGATGAGGCGACCTTTAAATCCATATTAAGAGAATATAACAAAAACTCAAAAACATGAGGCGCCAAAAATAGACGCCTCAAGAGGGCTCTTTCTACACCCGGCAGATGAGCTAACAGAATTGTATGAGATTAGAATTTAAATTTCAATATGCTTTGCTTTAACTAATCTAAAAAATATTGCGTTGAATCAATTTGATTTTTAAAGATTAAAGTTCAAAACGCGATTTAAAAGAACTGACCTAAATACTCTCTCAAAGCGTCATCCACTACATACACATGCGTTCCGTAGATACCTCGAGTAAGAAGAACATAGTAAATGTTCTTGATGTATTGAGTTAACTGCTCGGCAGTTGCTCCACCTTTACCCTTTTTATCAAAGTAGTGGTCTTTATCGCCAACAAGTTTTCCGCTTAGTGGATTTAGCTTTAAATCTGGACCAATGATTACGTATGAATAGCTTAAATCGTATCCCTGAGCAGTATGCACGCATCCAACTTCCTGAGCATATATTGGATTGGCTACTCCATTACCAACCCAGTTAGCAAGCATGGAATTCCATCTGAACGACCTGTTCCCTATAACAATATCCTTCAGAGGAGAATCGACTGGTTTGCCTTTTGTTTTCCAATCCCATGCGTATCCAGCAAGCATTCTAGTCAAGTTGTGTTCTGATAATTTCTGTTTAAAACTATCCGTAAAATCATCAATTGAGTCATGCAGGACAAACTCATAGTTATCAAATGTTCTTCTCGTGGGGTGTTTATCATTCAGAATGTCTGAAATGTAATTCAGGTATTCCGCTCCACCTTGAACTCTCATCTGATTTTCTAGCCTAATAGGATGTCTAAGGGCATCTCCAAGTTTTTCTTCAAACGAGTCAGGGTCGATATCCGCAGGCTTAATTGACTGTGATGCATCGTAAAAGAAGATTGGAAGTTTAGTGAGCTTTAATGCCCAATCCAACTGTGTAGATTCTTTTGGCAAACCAAGCTTTTTATTTATTTCATCATAGCTGCCAAAAGCAGTAATTCCTCGACGTGCCGTCAAACGATGGGACTCGTCAATAAGCAGAATATCAAATGGCTTCTCTACTTCAGGGTTATAGCCAAATTTAGGATTTGCTAAATCGTTGGGGCCAATGACATCTCTTCCGTTAAGCCCACCCACACCCTTTAGCGACTTCTTTAAAGTTGCTCTTAAGGAGGTCATAGGCTCAACAATTTTGATATTCAAATCTTTGAACTTCTCGTCATCACGAAGAGCCTTTAAAAGATAGATGGCAAGAATTGTCTTACCTGTACCAGGCATTCCTTGGACAACAATGGGTTTAGCTCTCGACAGATCTGACTCAATTGCAGAATAAATCTTATTAAGAGCAACTCTCTGATCAACCGACAAGCTCTTGTAAGGAGAGTATTTAAATACTTCTGATTCTTCAATTTCACTGATAGTTTTATCCGCCAGCTCCATCCTACGGAGCTCTTCCCAAAGGTCATCGAACATTGATTCATACTTTTCTTTAGAAAAGTAATTCAAGTTGCTGTGACCTTCATTTTTATTAGTGAGCTTGTAGACTCCATCAGCAGCCATAAGGCCAATCAGACGGTTTTCATAATCTTTAATAACTGACTGGTTGAACTCCTGATTAAAGATAATATTTACACTGGTAAATAGATCCTTTTCGGAGTTTTTACTGTGCTGAGACATACGCTCACTAACACTTGTGGTCTCGCCCACATAAGCACTTCTTTGACGAGGATTATCGTTAGCCAAAATATAAACCATTGGCCAGTTTTGAACTTTATCATCATCCAATTGAAGAGAAGTGATTTCAATTCCTTGAGTCGGAGTAAATCGACACCGGTCAACAAAAAACGGAGCTCCTTGAGGAGACTCTGCATCTGACTTTGTATCGATTACTTTCATACTCCATCCCCACCCAGAAGTTAACAAATTGATTGTACTGCTAACAGGGATGAAGCAGCTACCTTAACTCTCCCTTGTGCCCGTAAACACAAAGTCTCGGTTAGCAATATGGGCGATGCCTTGAATAGTGTCACCCTCAACGGAGCCACCAACAGCAAAGATAACGGGACCCACAAAAGACTCAAGCTTGCCGCCAAAGGTAAACGAGTTGTCGGTAACCTTGCCATTTTCGATATCAATCTGAACACCCATAGCAGTCAGAGAGCCAGTGAGTTTCTCGCCAGAGGTGATGAGGACAGCGGTGCCCTCTTTGGCTCCAACGGGAGAATCCATTTGAATCTTGTATGTTCCGTCGATCATGATGCCTCTATTCTGTCCAAGCACTATACCTGGTGTTTTTTGAATTGCAGCCGCTGAGCTACGCTAAAACCAGCTGCTGGTGGTACGCCTCTATTCTACCCAAGAAGTGTGAGGGATAGATATGGTTTCTCGCCAGGCGGTGATTTGTAGGATTTGAATGAAAGTTGGAAATTTTCCGAACGAATGTTTGACGGGGAGTTTCTGGGGTATAGGGACGATAGATAGTTCGCGCGGCACTTCTCGCCACGCTTGTAGAAAGGAACGTCCTATGGACATTTCGCAGGTTAAGAAAGTTGTAGTTGCTGGCGGCGGCGTTCTGGGCAGCCAGATTGCATTCCAGACCGCTTATCGCGGCTACGAGACCACCATTTGGCTGAGGTCCGAGGCTTCAATTGAGCGCGCTCGTCCAAAGATTGAGCACCTCAGAGAGGTGTATCTGAACACTCTTGAGGCTATGAAGACCGATCCTAAGGCGTACGCGTACGGCCTCATTGCTCAGGACGAGATTACTCCAGAGAAGCTCGATCAGCTAAAAGAGCAGGTAGAGCACGCATACAACAACCTCAAGCTCACTTCCGATTGGGACGAGGCTTTTGGTGACGCTGACTTTGTCATCGAGTCCGTCGCAGAGAATCCAGAGCAGAAGATTGAGTTCTACACCGAGCTGGCCAAGCACCTGCCCGAGAAGACTATTGTGGCTACCAACAGCTCAACCATGATCCCAAGCATGTTTGCTGCAGCTACTGGTCGTCCCGAGAAGTACCTGGCTCTCCACTTTGCTAACGAGATTTGGCGCAACCCAATCGGCGAGGTTATGGGTCATGCAGGTACCGCTCAGGAGAACTTTGACATGGTTGTCGCTTTTGCGGCAAGCATCCGTATGATTCCGGTCAAGGTTCTGAAGGAGCAGCCTGGCTACCTGCTGAACTCTATGCTGGTACCCCTTCTGGTCTCCGCTGAGCAGCTCTGGGCTAACGGCGTCGGCAACGTCGAGGACATCGACAGGGCTTGGCGCATTGGCACCGGTTCGCCAAAGGGTCCGTTCCAGATTCTGGACATCATTGGCCTGGTCACCGCATATAACGTTGCTCTGATGAATCCTGCAGCTAAGGATCCTGAGTCCGTACAGGGTCGCATTGTTGCCTCGCTGAAAGAGAAGATTGACAAGGGCGAGACCGGCGTTGCTGCTGGTAAGGGCTTCTACGAGTACAAGTAAGGCGCGGACAGGTAGAAAGCG
>CALCXO010000037.1:0-13626 GCA_937905925.1 uncultured Atopobium sp. | reverse complement strand
TATTTAAAGTGTAAGCCTTAGCTAACTAAATGCAAGAGAAAACTCAAAATATTTTCACTTTTTGACAATTCAAGACAGAAAAAAGCTCCCGCCTCTTACGAATAAGAAACGAGAGCTCTAACGCGATCTAAAAATACTTTGTTGACGCACAAGTGCGTTCTAAGCAATCTGTCCTTCAGTCAAGAGCATCTTTACCTCAGAAGGAACATTAGGGTTATGAGCTGCAGTGGTAAGCAGTGACCTTGTGTTTGCAAGCGTTACCATAAGTGTCAGAAGATTGTGCATATATGCAGCAGTACTTACAGTAATAAGACCTGCTACACCCGCAGCGATGAAAGAGCTGTTCAGCGCAACAATCGTGCGATAGTCAGCATGAATCCTCTTCATTACCTGCTGGCCCAAAAGACGCATGATTACCAAAGATTCAAGCGAGTCATTCTTAATTGAAATATCCGCAACAGCACGAGCAATATCAGTTGCATCAGAAAGCGCCAGTGAAACATCAGATACAGCTAGTGCAGGTGAATCGTTGATACCGTCGCCAACCATTGCAACGGTGTAGCCCTCCTGCTGGAACTTCTTAACATACTCACACTTATCCTCTGGGAGAATCTGTGCTACATAGTCATCAAGACCAAGCTTGTTAGCAACACTTGCTGCAACGTTTTCTGAGTCGCCGGTCAGCATAACCATACGCTTAACACCAAGAGCACGGAGCTGCGTAATAGTTGCTGCTGCATCTTCCCTTACAGGATCGGTAATACAAATTGCTGCAATAAGTTTTGAATCCTCGGACATAAAGATAATGGACGAGGTTGGAGCAATCTGTGCAAGGTCGTCCTGAATTCCCTCAGGCATTGGGGTCTTCTCGTCATCAAAAATGAAATGAGCAGAACCAATGCAGACCTCTTTGTCGTTAACCTTGGTACGAATACCGTGAGCAACAACATACTTAACCTCTGCGTGGAACTCGTCATTGTGCTTGAGGCCACGTACCTTTGCCTCGTTCACAATTGCTCGAGCCATGCTGTGTGGGAAGTGCTCCTCAATACATGCAGCAAGACGCAGAAGCTGGTCCTCGGTGCGACCACAGAAGCTGACAATGCACTCAACATGTGGAACTGCCTTTGTCAGCGTACCGGTCTTATCAAAGACGATAAGATCAGCAGCAGCGATCTTCTCGAGGTATTTTCCGCCCTTAACCGTCATGCCAAACTTAGCTGCCTCATCCATTGCGCTACCCACTGCAACAGGAGTGGAAAGCTTAATGGCGCAGGAATAGTCAACCATAAGAACGGTCATAGCCTTAGTGATGTTTCGGGTAATGCCCCAAATACCAAAGAAGGCAAGGAAGCTGTAAGGAACCAGCGCATCAGAAAGGCGCTCTGCCTTAGACTGTGCGCCAGCCTTAAGCTCAGCAGACTGTTCAACCATATCAACAATGTTGTCGATACGAGACATTCCTGGAGGAGCAGTAACGCTTACCATAAGGTCACCGTCTTCAAGGGCGGTGCCTGCGTAAACGGTTGAGCCAGGCTCTTTGGTAACAAGGCGAGACTCACCTGTCATGGCGGCCTCGTTCATCTGGCCAATGCCTTCAACAACTTTGCCGTCAACAGGAAGAACGCCACCAGCGCGCTGGTGCAAAATCATACCCTTCTCAACCTCAGAAAGGGCAATCATAACGTCCTTGCCGTCAATACGAGCCCAGACGTTCTCAGAACGAGTGATTAGGCCATCACGAAGTGCAAGACGTGCTCGGCTTGCCACGTGGTTCTCCATAGCAGCAGACAGCTCAAGCAAGAACATGACCGTAGATGCATCTGCCCACTCATTTCTTAGAATTGAAGTGGTGATAGCAGTTGCGTCCAAAACCTCAACGGTCAGCTCTTTCTTAAACAGGCGCTTAACGCCTTCCACGACAAATGGAATGGCGCGGAGAATAACGTAAGCGTAGTTAGCAACTGCAGGCAGTGGCAAAAAACGTATAATCCAGCGGCGTGCGAATGTGGTCACAACCTCCATCTGGAAACGATTGTTCTCAAGAGCCATCTCAATTGAGCTACAGAAGTCCTCAAGACCTGCCTCTTCTTCTCGTGGCAAGTTCAAGACATCAAAAGCGCCAACAGCCGCAAGTACCTGATCTCTCTTGAGAGGATCAAACCTTAGCAAGAGAGAGCCGTTTGCCATGTGAACTTCAGCGTGACGAACTCCGTCAACACGCATCAGCTCATAGGAAATACCACGGGCTTCAGCCTCATCAATATGACCCAGGTCGCATTTTGCACGAATGCGACCTGAGATTTCATTAGTAATTGTAAAGCGCATGAATTATGCCTGTGCGCCCTCTGCGTCGACCTGCTTGGTAACCTCAGCGCGGATACCCTCCTCGAGCTCAGCAAGGCGAGCGCGAACTGCAGCGTCAATCTTGGACTCACGGCGAGCCTCTGCGACAACGTCGTTAGCCTCGTCAACGACGTTCTGAGTCTCTGCGGAAACACGGTCAGTGACGCGAAGACCACATGCAGTTGCCTTGACAGCTGCCTTGTGAAGAGTGCCGTTAGAAGCAAGACCAGCAACAACGCCAGCAAGTGCAGCGCCACCGGCTGCGAGACACCAATTGTTCAGTTTCATAAAAATCCCCCATCTGCTTTTTGCAAATTAATCGGTTAATGACATATTGAAGATACGGGTTTTTTGACGAGAAAACAAGTGAAAATCATTACTAATTGGTTATCCTAATGAAACAATTGTACACAAGTAATTTCTTACCTGCGAAAACGTTTCCTATGGTTAGCCATGGTGTACATATAAATTTTGTGAAGAAGCTGCTCTAAGGCGTTACTTAAATATTTGATATCATGTTCATTTGGATTAACAAATTAATGAAACATAACACCTCCTCTGTGCTCTTACTATGAAATTTAAATTGTACACAATTTATTTGTGTTAAGCTAATCTAAACGGGGTACACTACCCAATACACAAAACCATCCAATGCTTCGGACAATCCGCGGCTCGTTGAAAGGAACATCATGGCCAACACCAACATCTATGACCTCTCCGTAGAAGAGCGTGACGGATCTCTTACTTCCCTCTCCTCATTTGACGGTAAGGTTCTTCTTATTGTTAATACTGCAACTGGCTGTGGTTTTACCCCACAGTATGAGGATCTTGAGCGCATTTACGCTGCTTATAAAGATCAAGGCTTTGAGATTTTAGACTTCCCTTGCAATCAGTTTGCAGACCAAGCCCCAGAG
Source organism: uncultured Atopobium sp. (assembly GCA_937905925.1). GTDB lineage: Bacteria > Actinomycetota > Coriobacteriia > Coriobacteriales > Atopobiaceae > Lancefieldella. Next base: position 10,366 of record CALCXO010000037.1, on the reverse strand, counting down.
TCCGATGAAGAGATTCACCAGTTCTGCACTATGAAATTTGGCACCGATTTTCCACAGTTCAAGAAGGGCGACGTCAACGGAGAGACTGCAAATCCTCTCTTTGTGCGTCTTGCAACAGCTTTCCCCTTCCAAGGCTTTGGTAAGGGCATCAAAGCCCTTGCGCTAGATAAATTTGCAAAGGCAAACAACAAGAAGTTTGGTGACAAGGCTTATATCATGTGGAACTTCACTAAATTCCTTGTAGACCGTCAGGGAAACGTTGTTGCACGCTTTGAGCCAACCACCGATATGGCAGAAGTTGAGTCTGCAATTAAAAGCCTACTTGCGTAAGGCGAGAGGACCGATTTACTCATGAGTTCTTCTCAAAAAGAAATACAGTCCGTTGCGGCCGCTAGCACTTTTGCTAGCGGCACTTCTACACTCGACAACTCCCCCGATATCCCCGAGCTTCTCCTCAAAAACCAGCTCTGCTTCCCGCTCTACAGTGCCTCAAAAGAAGTGGTGCGAAGGTATACGCCGCTGCTTAAGCCCTTTAATATGACGTATACACAATACATTGCCATGATGGCGCTTTGGGAACATGAATCCTTGGATGTCAAAACCTTAGGTGAGCTTTTATTTCTTGATTCAGGTACTTTGACCCCACTTCTCAAAAAGCTTGAAGAAAAAGGTTTTGTCCTGCGTCAAAAAACAGGTAAAGACGGACGTCAGCTGATTGTTTCTCTTACCCAAAAAGGCAAAGACCTTAGGCGAGAAATGCAAATAGTCCCACATCAGATTGGCTCATGCGTTAATCTCTCGCCCGAAGAGGGCGCTGAACTTAAACGATTGCTTTTAAAAGTTCTCTCTAACGTTACAGAAAGCTAGATTTACTATGACCCAATCACAGGTAACTATAACCTCTTCTGAACGTGAAACCGCCATTATACGCACTAGCGCCATTGGCATTGCAGCTAATGTTGCACTTGCGGCATTCAAAGCAGCTGTGGGCATTTTATCTAACTCAATTGCCGTTACTCTTGATGCGGTGAACAATCTCTCCGATGCAATTTCATCAATCATTACCATTGTGGGAACAAAACTCTCTAACAAAAAAGCTGATCGCGAGCATCCTTTTGGTCACGGACGTATTGAATACATCACCACAACAGTAATTGCTGCAATCATTATGTATGCAGGTATTTCTTCACTTATTAAATCTATCCAAGACATCATGGATCCTGTTACTCCAGACTATAGTCCCCTGTCTTTAGTCATCATTGCAATAGCTGTGCTCGTAAAGATTATTTTGGGCCACTACGTCCGCTCTGTAGGTAATCGCGTAAACTCCGACACCCTTATTGCGTCGGGTTCAGATGCACTTTTTGACGCTACACTCTCCACTTCTGTTTTAACAGCTGCGCTTATCTTTATCTTTACAAAAATTAGCCTTGAGGCATATGTAGGCGTTATTATCTCTGTGTTTATCATTAAAGCTTCAATTGAGTTGTTGCAGGGCTCCATTAAAGAAATTATTGGCATGCGTCCCGATGCAGCTCTTTCAACACTCATTTATGACATTGTGAAAGAAGACCCAGATGCTGAGGGTGTTTACGATCTTATTATCCACAACTACGGCCCAGACAGATTTGTAGGCTCATTCCATACTGAGGTTCTTGATACCACTTCAGCTATTGAGATTGATACGATGACTAGGCGTCTGAGTACAGAGATTTACAAACAGACATCAGGCAAAATAATCATTGCTGCTATTGGTATTTATGCGAGAAACACCACCGATAATCGCATTGTAAAGATGCGTACTGAAGTAACTGAAATGGCTTTAGCTCATGAAGGTGTTCTTCAAGTTCATGGTTTTATTGCTGACATTGAAAATCAATTTATGGCCTTTGATGCAGTCATTGAGTTTGGTTATGACGGCAAACAAATTGTTCACGATATTATTCATGAAGTAGAAGCAGCCTACCCTGACATGAACGTCTCGGTTCTTTTGGACCGTGATACAAGCGATCTTTCTGAACATGAAGAAGACAGAGACTTGCACTAAAAGCAAGTAAATACATCTTAAAAAGGGGCGAGCAAGCAAGTAAATTGCTTAAAAACATAATAAGTTAACCGAGGTAAACTTACAAGAATCTTTTCAGTTTTTTTATCTAATTTCGTAAACTCTACAAAAAGTTAGACTAAGTTTACATGTCTATGGATTTTTATCTAAAACAGTAAGAAAGACCAAGATACCAGTAATGAAAAATCTCCCGCACCGAATTGATGCGGGAGATTAGGTTAGCTTATTAAGTTAGCAACTTTATGCTTTTGCTACTTCATTAAGGCTGGTAAGAATCTTATCGTCCTTCTTATCCCACTTTGGAGCTGGACGGAAGAGCTGGAAGAGAATTGCCGCCAAGAAGATGAAGGCAATAACAGTCCACACACCAAAGGAACCAAGGACAAAGAACTCCCAGAACTGATTGATCATCAGGCCAACAATCCATGCAAATACGCACTGATAGCCAATAGCAAACCAGAACCACTTAGAGTCGTTCATTTGTCGACGAATAGAACCTACTGCAGCGAAGCAAGGTGCGTCAAGCATATTGAATGCCACAAATGCACACATTGCACCAACGTGGAGGATACCACCAGCATCAGTAAACATACCAGCAAAGCCAGACCACATAGTGACAGACTTCTCACTTGCATCGCCAAGGCCATAAAGAACGCCAAAGGTGGAAACAAGATTCTCTTTTGCAATCAAAGCAGAAATAGAAGCTACAGTTGCCTGCCAATTTCCAAATCCAAGTGGAGAGAAGATAAATCCAATAGAACCGCCAATAGCAGCAAGCAAAGAAAAGTCCATAACATTATCAGGAGCACCCTGAATACCTGGGAGATAGCCGAATACTCCATTTGCGCCGTCCCAGTTAGCCCAGCCAAAATTGGATAAAACCCAAATTCCAATTGCTGCAGCAAAAATAATGGTACCAGCTTTAATAATATACGCAGAAATACGCTCCCAAACATGCATTGCCCAAGACTTAAGAGAAGGCATGTGATAATCAGGAAGTTCCATGACAAATGGTGCTGGCTCTCCCTCAAAAGCCTTAGTCTTCTTTAGCATGATTGCAGAAATAACAATCATAGCTACACCCAAGAAATAAAAGGCTGGGGCAATCCACCAAGCAGTAGTTCCTCCAATAAGAACACCCATAATCAAGGCAATAATAGGCTGTTTTGCCGAACATGGAATCATAGTGGTAAGCATAATCGTCATGCGACGATCTTTCTCATTTTCAATAGTACGAGTAGAAAGAACGCCAGGAACACCACAACCAGAGGAGATAAGAAGTGGAATAAAAGACTTACCTGATAGACCAAAACGACGGAAGACACGGTCCATAACAAAAGCAACGCGGCTCATATATCCGCAGTCTTCCAAGAAACACAACATAACAAACAAGACAAACATCTGTGGAATAAAGCCAAGAACAGCACCTACGCCGCCGATAATACCGTCAACTACAAGACTGGTGATGACGGGGCTTGCGCCAGCACCCTCAAGAGCGCCGCGAGCAAGCGTAGGAATACCAGGGACATACATGCCGTACTCAGATGCCTCTGGCTCAGTAGCAGCGCCTTCAACAGCGGTCTTGAAGCCCGCAGCAGTTACGCCGCCCAGAGTCTGAAGTTCTTGACCTTCAGCAAGAATTGGGTTGCCGTTTGCGTCAAGCTGAAGAGGATTGTCGTCAGTATCAACGAAGTTGCCATCCTCATCATGAACTGGTGCGCTCAGAGCAACGACGCTCTTTTTAGAAGCTTCGTTCTCAAAATTAGTAATAGCGTCAGAATCCCACTGTTTAGCCGCGATTGCAGCACGAACCTCAGTGGTATCAATACCGGCCTCGTCTGCTGCATTGAGATATGCGTCAATCTGGTCGCCATAGTGGTGAGAGTCAAAATCATCTTTTGCCTGACTATACTCTGCATCTCCGATGCCCAATACGTGAAAACCTTTGTCAAACAGATTGTCGTTGACCCAGTTGGTAGCATTGATACCAACTGTAGAAATAGAGATAAAATACACCAGGGACATTACAATAACAAAAATTGGAAGACCCAGAATACGGTTAGTAACAACACGGTCAATCTTCTCGGAAGTACTCAGTTTTTTAGGTGCTTTCTTGACGCAAGCTGCCATTACGCCAGCAATCCACTCATAACGGTCAGACGTAATGATGGACTCAGCATCATCGTCGCGGGACTGCTCAACTGCAACAATGATCTTCTCAAGCTCAGCGGTCTTCTCGGCAGAAAGATTAAGAGGGGCAATTGCAGCTGCATCGCGCTCAAAGACCTTAATTGAATACCAACGAGAAAGAGTTGCAGGAGCAAGACCCTCGATTGCAGCAGCAATCTTGCCAAGAGCCTCTTCTACCTCTGGGGAGAAGCACTTAACGCCCTCAGCAGGAGTTCCCTCCTGGCCAGCCTTAATTGCCGTCTTTACCAGAGTGTCAATGTTCTTGTTACGAAGTGCAGAAACCTCAACAACCTCAACACCAAGCTGCTTGGAAAGCTCCTTGGTATCAATGACGTCACCGGACTCCTTGAGCAGGTCAACCATGTTAAGACCAAGAACAACAGGGCGGCCAGCCTCAAGAATCTGAGTTGTCAGATAGAGATTTCGCTCCAGGTTGGTAACATCGAGAAGGTCAATAATGGCGTCTGGACGCTCGTTAATGAGATAGTCACGTGATACCTGCTCCTCAGGTGAATAAGGAGACAGAGAATAAATACCAGGAAGGTCGACAAAGGTGACGTCCTTATCAGCTCGCCAGTTTGCCTGCTTCTTCTCAACAGTAACGCCAGGCCAGTTGCCGACGTAACCGTTTGAGCCCGTAAGCTCATTGAATAGGGTGGTCTTACCGCAGTTTGGATTACCTGCAAGACCAATAATAGTCTTTTGTGCCATTAGGCTTCCTCTACCTTGTGAACGTCTACTACTTCAATGCTTGCAGCTTCATCCTTGCGGATAGAAAGCTCGTAGCCACGAACTGTGAGCTCAATTGGGTCTCCCAGTGGTGCTACCTTTTTGACGTGAACCTCAGTACCCTTAGTAAGGCCCATGTCCATGATGCGACGTTTCACGGCGCCTACACCCTTTAGCGCAGCAACCGTGCAACTCTCCCCCACCTTAACTTCTTTTAGAGTTGCCATAACCTTCCTTTCATCGAAACACGTATTAAAAGCCGCAGGTTTTACCAGCAGCGCAATACAACAAAGTGTTTAGAGCGGAGAAACCATGATGTGCGACGACATCTGACGATTCAGTCCAAGTCGTGCACCCTTAACGCTAACAATAACGTCGCCGTTGACTCGTGAAATAACCTTTACCTCGGCGCCCTCAACAAAACCAAGTGTTGAGAGGTGCTGGCGAAGATCAGAAGCACCCTTAACCGTTACGATTAACGCAGTCTCTCCCTCACCAAGCATGGCAAGAGGAAGAACTGGACCAGAATTTGCAGGACCCTGTGAGGTCTTTTCTGTATCCATGCATCCCCCCAAAATAACGTAGGCAAACTAAGTTTGCTCTTTCGAACTTTTACTTCATTAGTATCAACTAAAAGTTAAGGTAATTCAACTTTCATTTAATAATTAAAGTAAAAATAAGGCGAGAAACACTGTCTACCAGTGGTTTCTCGCCTTTTAAATATTGCAACTTTATTTCAGGTAATACTAGTTTTACGTAAACATAAACGATTGTTTGCTCAAACTTATGGCAAGCGGTGTGACATCAGCCTGTATTCTGCAGACCTGCAGCAACACCAGACACGGTGCACAAAATCAAATACGTAATGTTTGCACGTTCCTCTGGAGTAAGCATGTCATCCCTTATACGAAGCTCCGACAGGGCATGCACCTGCGTAACCGAGAGAATATTAACAAATGGCAGACGCAGGCGGATAACAGGACCAAGCACACGACGGTTCTCCAACGGCCACTTGTTACCGGTGATAGCAAGGACCCACTTGCGCGTCAACGACATCTCGGAGAGAACCATCTCCGAAAGTTCAGGGCGATCACCCAGAGCCAGATAAAGCCTTGCAATACGAGCATCAATTTTGGAGATTGACATCTCAATGTTGTCGATAAACGTAGTGAACAGCGGCCACTCTCTATATGCCTCACGGAGGCGTTCGATATCCCCTACTGCCTCGCAGGCACTGCCCAGTCCGTACCAAGCAGCCAGGTTGATACGAGCCTGTGACCAGGAGAAAATCCATGGAATAGCACGCAAGTCATCAAGAGACTTGGCGCCTAGGCCACGTTTTGCAGGTCTTGAACCAATGGGGAGAAGACCAATCTCTGTCAGAGGGGTAACAACCGAGAACCACTCAGCAAAGCCATCGGAGTGAATGAGCTCCAAGAAACGCTGCTTGGACGCTTTATCAAGCTCAGAAGCGAGCGAAGCAAACTTCACGTCTGTCTGGGTATTCTTCTGTTCAATAGAAGGTGCCATCTGAAGCAGTGTTGCTCCAGCAACGGACTCTACGTGACGGCGAGCAAGGGTTGGGTCACCATAGCGAGCAAAAATAACTTCTCCCTGCTCAGTAAGTTTAAAGCGGCCGTTGACTGAGCCTTTGGGCTGAGAAAGAACAGCACGGTTTGCAGGACCGCCGCCACGACCAACTGCACCGCCACGACCATGCATCAAGATGAGGTCAATGGAGTTTTTCTCTGCCCACTCTGCCAAAGCAGCCTGGGTCTTATGCAGCACCAACGTTGCCGTAGTTGGTCCCTCGTCCTTTGAGGAATCGGAATAGCCCAGCATGACCTCAAGCTTGCGATCTGTCTGAGCAAGACGTGCCTGTACCTCAGGAAGCTGAATTACCTGGTCAAGTGTAGCAACAGCGTTCTCAAGGTCTTCAATTTGCTCAAAGAGCGGAATAACGTCTAGTACAGGAACGTCCTCTTCATTTGCAAACGCTAGACGTGCAAGCTTATAGACATTCTCAACATCCTGAGCAGACTGCGTAAACGAAATAATATAGCGACGAGCAGCGTTAATGCCGTTCTTCTTTTGAATTGATCCAATGGAGCGGAAGGTATCTAGCACCTCCTGCGTCATAGCATCAAGTTTGGCGGGTTTCTCGGCAGTTGATGGGTGTGCCTCAATATCTGTAAGTGCACGCTTGTGCACCAAAGAGTGCTGACGGAACTCCATCTCTACCAAGTGGAAGCCAAAAGTTTGAGCCTGCCAGATAAGCTTCTGAACTGGACCATAAGCAATACGATACGCTCCTGCCTGGGCCAGCGAATCCTGAATAACGCGCAGGTCAGCAATAAACTCCTCAGCGTTTTGATACATAAGATCAGCATTGCGCTCAATGGTGGCGCTAAGTCGACCAGAAATGACGCGCATTGCCGCACGGTGCAACTCAGACCCAGCCTTATCAATAGCCCTAGAGGTCAGGGCCTGGCTCATTTCTACCTGCTGTGCCCAAAGATTGACAAGCGCAGGCGAAGCTGGAGTAGAAATACCATCAAGCGTCAGGCCTCGACTGACTTCCTTGGTAGCCCGAGCCAGTGCCTGCAGTACGTGTACACGGTACTTCTCGGCAACTTGGCGAGAAACCAGAGCGGTAACATTAGGGTTACCGTCGCGGTCGGAGCCAATCCAGCTACCTGGACGGAAAAATGGTGGGCAGACAGGCGACACACAACCAGCGTTTTCTCCCAGCACCCAGTTATCAAAGCGGCGATATACCGAAGGAACCATCTCAAAAAGGGTGGTATCAAAAATGTTGAGGACAGTATCTGCCTCCTCCAAAGGAGTTGGCTTTTTATGACCGATAGGAGACGTACGGAATAAGCCGTCAATCTCTTGCAGCATGCGACGCTCGTTTTCCACACGAGCAGGACCACCAAGCCTCTGACGCTCATCAAGAAGCTCTGAGATGGTACGGATTCGGCGCTCAACGTTTTTACGACGAGCCTCAGTTGGGTGCGCAGTAAAGACGGGGTGGAACTCAAGACGATTAAGACGTGCTTTTGCCTCTTCTTCACCGCACTCGTCAATAAGCTGTCTATATGCAACGGTTATCTCATTGATGGGGTCTTCTGCAGAAGATGGATCAACAGAAGCCTCACGAGAGCGCAGGCTGGTAACGCGATAATTCTCTTCACAAAGATTTGCTAAGTGGAAGAAAGTTACAAATGCGCGCATGAGAAGCACGGAGTCTTCCATGCTTAGGCTGTCAATGGTAGAAGCAAAACGCAGAAAAGCATTAAGCGATTCCTTCTCTGAATCTACTTTGAGTACCGCATTGATTGCCTCAAGCAGCAAAGGTGCGCGAGTTGTAGACAAATCATCTGGTCCAGCTTTAATTGCCTCAACCAACAACGTGTCAAAACTAGTAAGAAGATCTGGATTGTACTCAGCAAGCACTTTTCTTACCAAACGCAAAAAGAAGGTAAGGTTATCGCGCAGAGGAGCTGGCGCTTTAAGCGCTTGAATAAGGGTACGAGCAGCAGCAATCTCATTCCCGCGTCGTTCAAGAAGCGATTGAGCTACTTCAGAAGTTGTTGCACCATCGATGGGTTTCTCGTCAAAAGAAGCATTGCTGGACTCTAGATTTGAATCTTGAGAATTGCCTGCCATGCTCATCCTTTCCCACATGACTCAGAATACGTACTATCTACCATACCCTTTTGTAACAATCTTCGCACGATTGTTTGTCAATCTGTTACCTAATGTACATCGTGGACTACAATCGATATAACAAATAAAAATTGATATATCAAAGTTTCTGGCCACGTTAAAGAAGATTTTAGGTTTTACATGCTCAATCCATTCAAGAAAAGTCGTACTGCGTACAACAATTCTTCCGTACATAAGCAGGTAGAGCGTCTTCGCACACCTCGCTATGAGCTCGATGACCCGCGCACAAACGGGGGTCAACCTGGCATTGTGGTTACATGGTGGACCAGGCTTCTCTCTGCCGTGGTCTCTGGCGATATTGCTAATCAAGACGAGCAATACTTGGCACATCAAACGTCCCAGGATTATCTCTTCAATGCACTTGGACAAGGTGCCTGGGGTGCACTTTTCCCGCTTTTAACTGTTGTTTGCTCCCAGCTTGTTGGCATTGAACAAGCAGGACTTTTCTCCATGGCATTTGTTGTGGCAACGCTTTTGTTATTTATTGCCCAATACGGTGTTCGCACGTATCAAGTTTCCGACATAGCTGAACAACGTAGTTTTTCTGATTACCAGATTCAACGCGCAGCTACCGTTGTTGTCATGGTACTAGCAGGTCTTATTTGGTGCGTCTTTAAAGGGTACACCGAGCCCATGTTTTCTATCTGCACGGGAGCTTTGCTTTTTAGGGCAGTTGACGGTATGGCTGATGTCTACGAAGGTCGTCTTCAGCAAAAAGACAAACTCTACCTCGCAGGACTCAGCCAGGCTCTTAGGTGTAGTGCCAGTTTTATTCTCTTTACTGTTGTGTTGTTTGTTACCAGAAATCTTGTTTGGGCAAGCTGGAGCATGGGTATTTGTGCCCTTATCACCCTGCTATTTGTTTCTGCTCCCCTAGCCATTCTTGAGACCGATAAAAGCGTGCACATCAAACTTGCAAACATCAAAGATATCTTTGTACAGTGCTGGCCTCTCTTTTTAGCACTTTTCCTCTACAACCTTATTGACTCGCTGCCAAAGTTTGCCATGGAAGGCACACTTTCTTACAGCAATCAGTTGTACTTCAACGCACTTTATTTCCCAGCTCACACTATTTTGATGATCTCTACACTCATCTACAGGCCACAGCTCTTCAAACTTGCTAGTTTGCTAGAAACCTCAATTCATAATCCCGCTAATAAGAAACGCTTTGGCGTAATTGTACTTGCAATGTTTGGAGCCATTGCTGTAGTCACCATTGGTACCGCTGCATTTGTCGAGTTCATTGGCATTCCTCTTAACGGCTTCTTGTATGGCGTTGATTTTGAGCAATATCGTGGACTTGCTCGCATTATGGTGGCCACGGGTGGGCTTTGTGCTGCGATCGACTTTTTATACCAACTCATCACGATCATGCGAGTTCAAAAAGCCGTTACGCGCGCGTACCTCATTTCATTTGCTGTATCCATCCCCATTATCTGGATGATGGTCAGCTTTACTGGTCTTAATGGCGCAGTTATTGGCAGCTTCTCATCCATCCTTATCCTCTTCTTACTGCTCATCAGCGAATACGCCGTAGCACGTATGAAAAACTAGCAAAACAATTGATGCTTAAACGTGAAACCCCTCTGCTCCATTGAACTGCGTCCCAAAACTTGGACAAGTTTAATAAAGAGCTAGGCCACTAAGGAC
>CALCXO010000036.1:0-7584 GCA_937905925.1 uncultured Atopobium sp. | reverse complement strand
ACGTAGCACTGATTCGCCGCATTATGGACAACGCCGGCGTTCAGTTCCAGACCGCTGAGCTTGGCCGCGTTGACGCTGGTGGCGGCGGAACTATCGCATACATGTTGGCTAAATATGGCATGCACGTCATCGACTGCGGCGTTCCTGTTCTCTCCATGCACGCACCTTGGGAGATTGCAAACAAGGCCGACATCTTTGAGGCATATCGTGGATACCGCGCATTCCTTGAGTTCAGCGAGTAATTAAGCTACGCAAATTAACTGCACAAACAAAATTGCGTGCACGAAAATCAAGCTAACAAGAAAGACGTGAGAGACAAACTCTCACGTCTTTTTTCTGTATCAAATTCAAGGCGAGAAACCCGCGCACCCGCAGCAATGCATCCAGGCAATTATCCCAGCAATGAAAGCACTTCTCGCTTGGCAGCCAAAAACTCTTCGCTCAAATCAAATGATGCTAGGTCAGCACCTTGACCAGCGCCTTTGCCAGAACCTGCCTCCGATACCGTATCAGCGCAGCCCTGCGGTTCAACAACGCCCACAATCTTGGTTACCACACCCTGCGCGGGACTTCCCGCCATTACGTAAATGCGAGAAGCCATGGCAACCGCCTCATCAACGTCGTGCGTGATCACCAGCACGGAGAGGCCAAACTCCTTCACGGAAGACATGAGCCACGCACGCATTTCTCGCCGTGTGAGGGCATCGAGTGCCGAGAAGGGCTCGTCCAGCAGCATAATGTCTGAGCCAATGAGTGCCGTGCGCAGGAACGCAACACGCTGTCTCATGCCGCCTGAGAGCTCGTGAGGCCAGCTTTGTGCCACGCGCTCAAGTCCACCGCGTTCCAGCATCTCCTGTGCCTGTGCGCGTGCCTCAGAGCGCGAGACGCCCTTCAGCTCAAGCGGAAGCGCTACGTTGTCGATGATGCGCTTGCTTGGGATGAGCAAATCCTTCTGGAGCATGTAGCCGATGTGTCCCGGGTGTCCCGTGACATCAGAGCCATGCAGCAGTACCTTGCCCTCCTGCGGCTGCAAAAGTCCTGCAAGCGCATGGAGCAGCGTTGTCTTGCCGCAGCCCGAGCGACCAACCAAGCAGGTAATGGTACCAGGTTGCAGCTCAATTGAGATGTCCTTGGCAACTACCTGGCTGTTTCCCCAAACCAGCGTGAGGTTGCGTGCCTCAAGTGCTGGCGCGTCCTGTTGCGTCTCGCATGCAGGTGCAGCTCCTAGGCTTTTCTCGCCAGAAGCGTCCATAGCAGCGCCTTCTGTTATGTCAGTAAGTTTCTTATCCAAGGTACTCACTAGTAAATCCTGCGGATGGATCAATCTTATTCTCTAGCAGCTGCTGGTTATTGAGCCAGGTGTAGAAACGCTGCCAGCGGGCAGAGTCAATAACACCCCACTTCTCGGCGTCGTCAATGTATTTGGCTGCCAAGAACTTCTGAGAAGCTTTAACCAGGTCAGCGTCAAGTTCTGGAACAGCTTTGAGCAGAATCTCTGCTGCCTCGTCTGGGTTAGAGACGCAGAACTCATAACCTTTTCTGGTAGCGCTTAAGAAGGCCTTAACAGCGTCTGGATTCTCTTTTGCAAAGCCATCATTTACTGCAATGACTGGAGTGTAATAGTCAAAATTCTGATCAATAGTTGCAAACGCAAAGTAGTTGTATGCAAAGTTCTGAACACGAGCGTTTTGAACAGCCCACTGCTCATACACCCAAACTGCATCAAACATCTTTGCTTTTAGGCCAGATACCTCATCATCTACCTCGTAAGGCACCATCTTGAGCGTTGAAGGATCTCCTCCATCAGACTCCATAACAGACCTGATAGTAGCCTGTTCAACAGGGAGATTCCACGTTGCGTAGGTACGATCATTAAGGTCACGTGGACGAACAATGTGATCCTCTTCACGGCTCATAATGCCCGAAAGATTGTGCTGAATGATAGCGGCCACCGCAGTATATGGCAGCGGATTAGAAGACGAGAGGCTGTTAGCAATATAGTCCTGGTAGGTAACGCCCATCTGAGCGCCGCCGGCACCAATCAGCGCATCGGCGCCGTCAGCAGGTGGCTGCTGAATAGTTACCTTGAGGCCGACCTCGTCAAAGTAGCCCTTCTCCTGAGCCACATAAATGCCGGTGTGGTTGGTGTTAGGAGTGTAGTCCAGAGCAAACGTAATCTCTGTGGTACCGCTGGAATTCTGCCCAGCACTCTTGTTTGCGTTGGATGGAGCCGACGGCTGCTCAAGCGAGCAACCTGTGCAAAGTCCTGCTGTCGAGAAACCCATCGCAGTTAGAAAGCCTTTTCTTGTTATACCCTTGCGATTAAATGCGTTCATGCGCGTAATCACTTCTTTCTTTGAGTTCCGTCAAAGTTATCGTGCAGATTCTTTGGCATCCTGAGAGGTATCCCAAGGAAGTGCACGCTTTTGGACAAGTTCCACGAGCTTCATCAACACCAGCGACAGCGCAGACACTACCACGATTGCCGCAAACATCCTGTCGTACGCAAACGCCTTTCTGACGCGCGTCATATACACTCCCAGTCCAGCGTCGCCTCCCAGCCATTCTGCAATTACTGCGCCAATTACGGCGTAGGTCACGCTCATTTTGAGTCCCGAGAAAAACTGTGGTGCAGCAGCAGCCAACTTGACGTGCCAAAAAATCTGCACACGACTAGCTCCCATGGTGGTCATCAGGTCAACCATATCGGGATCAATTGATTTAAATGCCGAGTTCAACGCCACGGTAATGGGGAAAAACGTTGAAATGGCCACAAGAACAATCTTTGGCAAAAGGCCATAACCCAGCCAAAGCACCAGAAGCGGTGCGATAGTCACAATAGGAATAGTCTGCGAGATAGTAACAAGTGGAGAAAGCAGCTTGTCCAGCGTTTTGAAGAAGTCCATAAGAACCGCAAGCGCAAAGCCAATAAGCACTCCAATAGCCAGACCAACAAGGGATTCTAGAAGTGTAATCCCTGTATGTGTCATAAGAAGCTGAAAGTCCTTGACCAGTGCAAATACAACCTGAACAGGTGTTGGAACAAGATAATTTGGAATAATTCCTGCAACAATAACAAGCTGCCAAAGCACAAGAAAAGAAGTAAGGGATATGGCTTGCAGCGCAAACTGAGAAAGTTTTTTCATATGCCCTCCTTCTTGTAGTGCGTAAGGATGGCATTGACTCCCTACGCTGGCATTACCCAGATCAGGTTAATGGGTCGCAGCATGAGGTGCTGCCTCTCAGCCAGGCTATTTCCTAGCTCCCCGTACATTTATTATAGCGCGGACTAGCGCGGACTCCTCTAACATCAAATAAATAGTTAAACAATGCCCCGAAGCCACGTGATCTTAGCCCAACGGACTAGCCCAGAAGCTCCTTAAGTCCCAGCTTATCTGCCTCAGTAATTTGACGAACCACCTTTGCTGGAGAACCCACAACAAGAGAATTGTCTGGAATATCTTTAGTAACCAGACTATTAGCACCAATTACACAGTTATTTCCGATAGTTACACCGGGAAGCACCGTCACATTTCCGCCAAACCAGCAGTTATCTCCTACTGTAATAGGTAGAGCTCGCTCATACCAAGCGTTTCTCTCCTCAACATCTAAAGGATGCTGAACGGTGTACGCCTTAAACTGAGGGCCTACAAAACTATGAGCACCAAAAGTGATAGGCGCACAATCCATCAAGTATGCACCATGGTTAATAAAGCTATGTGGGCCAATCTTGATGTTGAAGCCATAATCGACGTTGAAGGGAGAAACTGCTGCACTTCCCTCTCCCAGTTCGCCGAGAAGTTCAGTCAAAATCTGACGACATTTTTCTTTATCACTTGGACGAGTCTGATTGAACTCCCAGGCAAGATCCTTAGCGCGCCAAAAAGCTGCGCTTTGTTCTGCATCAGCATCGCCACCACACCACTCACCTGTGCTCATACGCTCAAGCTTTGATTTCTTATTTTCTGACTTTGCGATGGTCTGCTTTGGATCAATATCATACATGACTAACTCCTTGTGTCTCTTTATATAATAACAAGAAGTGTAATAAAAGAAGAGCCCCTGACGAGGCTCTTCTCAGTTAGTTTAAAGTTCTTGTAACCAACTACATTGCATCAAAAACATTTACCCACTTAAGCAGGAACTCTGTTTCTTTTACACGACCGCGAGCAAGCTCTGCTGCAGCAATAATGCCAAGCCATTCGTTTACATACTGACGAGTGCAGCCTTGCTTGGTGCAATACAGATTGATGTATTTCTCGGCAAGTTCCTCATCGCCATGAAGAAGCAGGTGCAGGTAAGTTGTAGCGCAGTCTGCAGCACCATTGCCCTGTGTAGCGTGAGCCCAGTCAAGAATTACAGGAGCGCCATCCTCGGTGAGAATAACGTTGGAAGGAACAAAGTCACCATGACAGACCTTAGTGTGAGGCTTCATGCCATCAAGCTTAAGCAGAAGCTCGTACCTTGTAGCCTCATCAAGAATGTCTGGAATGCTATTAATCATTCTAGTGAACTTGTCTTTTTGACGAGTAAGAAGTGGTGCCTTATGAGCGTGAATAGCCAGCTCAATATCGACGAACTTATTGAGATACTCGTCCTCTTTTTCTGGATGCTCCTCAATAAGCTGCCTGATTGTTTTGCCTGCAACTTTTCTGGTTGATACAGCCCAGCAATTACCTACCTTACTGATCTCTACAAGAGAAGGTACGTTGATGCCGGCCTGCTCAGCACGAGTGAGGTTTAAAGCCTCATTCATAATATCAGCAGAAGGTTTGCTTCCGCTGAACACCTTAACGACTGTGTCTCCGTTGTCATACACAACCTTGTTATTACGCTCGACAATTACCTTTTTATCAGCTTTGAGCTCCATAACAACCTCCAATAAGGTACTCATGCAGATACTCACTATCTACCTAGTAGTATTGTCGTTCTTCTCTGACCTCTCTTGGCGAGAAGAACACTCTTATTGGTTAAACGGTTAGCAAATTCGGTGAACGTAAACATCCCCAGTTAAAACTAGAAATTGTCCTTCTGACAAAGATCCCCCGCTTTTTATAAAAGCGGGGGATCTGCATACTAAGTGTATGTGTGTTGCTTACTGCTCTTTACGAGTACGAGCATATGCTCCAACACCAACAAAGCCAGCACCAACTGTTGCAAAAGCAACCATAGCTACAACGCTTGCGTCACCAGTATCAGGCGTGCGATGCTTACGCTTCTTACCAGGCTTCTCTGGAGTTGGAGTTGGAGTAACTGGAGTCTCGGTGTTGGTAATGGTAAAGCCATTAGCCATATCACCAGTTATCTCAGAAGTGTAACCCTCGATAGCATCCTCAGAAACGGTGTAAGCAATGACGTGATTATCTGCTGCGTAAAGATTTACACCAACAAACGAACCGGTCCAATTGTTTGCCTCAGAAAGGACAAGGGTCTGACCAGTGTCAACACCATCAGCAAGCAGGTGAACGGTTACAGAATCCTTCTTTGTACCGTTCCAAACCTTGGTTACTGGGACATCACGAGTCACGGGAGCGTCGGCCTTATTGGTCAGGGTAGTAACGTTACCATTAACCTCAGGAGTCTGAGCAGTCCAACCGACTACGGTTCCTTCTGTAAAGCTCAAAGTTACGTTATCAGGAAGACCGTGGAATGTATGCTCCCAGTTGTTTGCTGCAGAAAGCTCAACGGAGTCAACAACATATCCATCTGCCTTTAGATAAACAGTAAGCGTCTCTGGAATAACTGCATCTGGGTTTGCAGAAGTATCCCAAACCTTCTTAACGGTTACATCCTGAGTACCCTCTTCACCAGTCATAACGGTACCGTTGGAGCCAATACCACCACCACGCTGTGCAGTATTTCCAGAAATAATCAGCTGAGCCTTATTCTGTGCTGCGGCGATAGAGCTATAACGAAGATTAGACTCAAGAGCAAGCATATCGGTGTTGTTAACAATGTTGCTTACTTCTTCAGTAGTATGACGTGCAGCAGCTGGATCAGCTTCACCAAGGATTGAAGGAAGGTTGATGGTAACCGCGCCATCCTTAGTCCAATGTGCAGAGGCACCACCAAGCATATAATCAGAAATAGTTGCACCAGCAGATTCACCTGCACCGCGAACGGTTGCAATCTCATCACCAGCACCATTTGCGGTGTTGTTGAAGAATGCTACGCCATTTTTGGAGTGGAATTCAGCTACACCGGTTGGGCAGAACCAAGCACCACCACCAATAACAGTTGCGGTGTTGTTCTTAATAAGTGCGTTATTAATGTGGACAACATAAGGAACAGAAGCAACGTAAACTGCGCCGCCCTGGTCATTTGCAGTGTTATTGATAATTTCACCAGCATTAAGGGTTACATTAGCAGATGCAACATAAATACCAGCACCAACACCCTTATCGCCAAGCTGGTTGGTGCCATTACTAGTGACCTTGTTTCCGTCAATAGAGCCACCATTCATGGTGAAGCCAGCGCGATAAATGTTTGGCCAGTTATTCCATGGAGCACCAACCTTGGAATAAGGAACCTTCTGACCACCAACAACACCAACAAACTGGTCGTAGGTAGCAACGCCACCGCCAGCAATGCCAGCAGTGTTGTTCTTGATGATGCCGTTATTCATAACAACGTTGCCGTTCCAGATTACGTAGATACCACCACCGGACTCAGAAGCAACATTATTAGTAATAGAGCCACCGTTGAAGGTAAAGTCTGCCTTTGACTTAGAATCACCAAACTGAGGATTACCTGCGTAAATGTAGACGCCTGCACCTTCAACAGCCTTATTGTTAGTGATATATCCACCACCCATAGTGGCTGTTGTTGTCTCACCGTTTGGATCCAAGGCATAGAGCATCAGACCACCAGAAGAATTAATGGTAGAAGAAGCATCGCCCCCAGTGATGGTTCCGCCAGTCATAGTGAAATCTGCATTTCTTACCAAAACGCTACCGGAGTACTGATTGGTAAGAGTAGTGTTCTGAATGGTACCGTCACGGAGCTCACCTGTTGCACCATTTGCAACAGTAACTGCGCCACCAAGAGCGTTAGCAACCGTGCTGTCCTGAATGGTGCCGCCGGCCATAACAAATTTTGCGCCAGCGCCAGTAGTAAGAACTACGCCGTTATTTCCAGGTGTAGGTTTTGCCTTACCGTTTTTAATAACGCCACGAAGCAAGGTAAAGCTACCACGGTTCTCAACGGCAAATGCAGTGTTGTTGCCATCAATAGTGGCGCCATCAAGAGTAACTGCGCCGCCAGAAGCAATCTTGAACATATAGAAATTAGAGCCGGTCATGGCACTTGTGATAGTTCCAGTACCCATCAACCTAATGTTCTTATTAGCTGGAACCTGGACTGGAGCAGTAATGGTAAAATCCGCATTTACCTGAACGATAGTCTGCGAACCATCTGCTGGAGCAGCAGCAATAGCAGCCAGCAGCTCAGCCTCTGAGGTAACAGGGGTGGTGTCTGCGAGTGCTTGCTTTGCAAGTCCTCCAACGAGCGAGAGTGCTAGCACAAACGTAGCAACAATCGCCATGCTCCAACGTGAAAGCCTTTTCATGGTAAACCTCCTTGCGC
>CALCXO010000035.1:0-41699 GCA_937905925.1 uncultured Atopobium sp. | reverse complement strand
TAAAAGCCGACGCTAACACGCTGCAGAATCATAATCACCCGCATATGAACTGCCTTCCATTTCTTATGTTCAAGAAATGGAAGGCAGTTCAAAACGACGCGGAGGCCAAAGGAACTGCGATGCTTACGCAGCGCGTGCGAGCACTTACTTGCGGTTACAGACCTCTGCAGCAACCTTTGCACCAAGAGCAACGTTGTTGAAGACCAGCTGAATGTTGGACTCAAGGGAGTTGTTACCAGTGATCTCAGCAACCTTTGCCAGCAAGAATGGTGTGGACTCCTTGCCGTGGATACCGTTAGCCTCTGCCTCTGCAAGGGCCTTATCGATAGCTGCGTCGATGGTGTCCTTATCCATTGCATACTGCTCAGGAATTGGGTTGGTGACCAGAAGGCCGCTGTTCATGCCAATCTGCTGCTGGGTAGTAAAGATCTCTGCCAGCTCAGCAGGGGAGTCAACGCGGTAGTCAACACTAAAGCCGCTCTTGCGGGTGTAGAACGCAGGAAGCTCCTCGGTCTGGTAACCAAGTACAGGAACGCCCTTAGTCTCCAGGTACTCAAGGGTAAGGCCAAGGTCAAGAATGGACTTTGCACCAGCGCAAATGACCATAACAGGAGTCTGTGCAAGCTCCTCGAGGTCAGCGGAGATGTCCATGGTGGTCTCAGCGCCACGGTGAACACCGCCGATGCCGCCTGTTGCAAAGACGTCGATGCCTGCCATGTGAGCAATCATCATGGTAGTAGTGACGGTAGTTGCACCGTCCTTCTTCTCAGCGATGATAACAGGGAGGTCACGGCGGCTTACCTTAGCAACCTCGCGGCCCTTCTTGCCCAGGTAGTCAATCTCGTCAGCGGAAAGACCGGCACGCATCTGACCGTTAATAATTGCGATAGTTGCAGGAATTGCACCGTTGTCGCGGATAATCTGCTCAACCTTCAGAGCGGTCTCAACGTTCTGTGGGTAAGGCATACCGTGAGAAATGATGGTGGACTCCAGAGCTACAACAGGCTTGTTCTGCTCAAGTGCCTCTTTGACCTCGTCAGATACAACGAGAAAATCCTTCAGGTTAGACATATATACTCCAATCGTAAACGACTAATGGAACCGAAAGTAGTGCCGTGCAGACACGCTGTGCCGCGCAGACGCGCTAAATACCTGCGCGCTTGATAACCTCTTCAACGTTGAGCTCACCGTTGATGGTGTCCTCACCCTCAATGGCCATGCTGGAAGCAGCCATGCCTACCAGGCCGGTTTGCTCAAGTGTCATGCCCTGAGTGTACGCCCAGGTAACTCCCGCCATCATGGCATCTCCTGCGCCTGTCATGTTGACCAGCTTTGCAGGAAGCAGTGGCAAGCGGACGGTCTTCTCGTGATCAGCACAAAGAAGGCCCTTCTCGCCAAGGGAGATAAACACGCGTTTGAGGCCTGTTGCAAGCAGCTCGTGAGCTGCGGCTTCAAGGGAGGTATCGTCAGTGATCTTGATGCCCGAGAGCATCTCGGCCTCAAGGCGATTTGCCTTGAGCGTATGAATCTTGCCCAGGACCTTCTTGAGCTTCTGCGCCTTGATGGAAGAAACGGGATCGCAGAAGATGGGGCAGGTCACGTTCTTGGCAATGAACTCGATGGTCTGCTGAGGCAGGTTGGTATCAATCACGCAAGCTGCGGCGTGCTGGATAACATCCAGGCGCTCCTCGATGCGCTCGGGGGTGACATACTCGTAAATCTGCATGTCATTGATGGCTTCCTGCATCTCACCGTGCTCGTCCATGATGAAGAGGTAGGTGGAAGTGGAAGCGCCCGGCACGGTAATGGACGCGTCGATGTCAATACCGCAGTCCAGACAGCCCTCTTTGAGCTCGCGCGCACGATAGTCCTCGCCAAAAGCAGTGAGCAGACGAACGTCACTGTCGAGAAGAGCCAGGTTGTGGGCAACATTTCTGCCAACGCCACCAAAGGACATGGTGACCTTGCCAGGGTTTGAATCTCCCGCCACAAGGGAAGTGTCTGGGCGTCCAGCAATATCCATGTTGGCAGCACCAATCACAATAAAGTAGGGGCGCTCGCTCAAAATGTAGCGGCGGCCCAAAATTGCGCCCTTTGCAGTAAGGTTGGAAATGTGAACCGAAACAGAAGAACGCGAGATACCTGCACGCTCTGCAATTTCCTTCTGAGTAATGGAAGGCTGCTCTTTAATCCAGTTGAAAATCATCTGTTCTCGATTGGTGAGCATCAGGCCTCCTAGCAGCAAAAATAGAATCCGACTAAACAGGTGCTTATATAAAACTTCTAAACAGGTGCTTATCTTATTTAAGCTAGTGCTTAAATCTTGCTTTGGACAACGATAAGACAGCAGCTAGAGTCTGTAAAGAATGAATTCATTAAATTTTTCCCTGGTGAGCTCAACGATTTTCTCGCCATATTGGTTTTACCTGCTTGATTTTTCTAAGCATTTGCTGCGTACCGTTTACAGAATTTTAGTATCTGCAAACGGTTGTATCGTGAAAATCTCTCTAAATTGGGCATCGGCGTAACACAACTGTAATAATATATTTAATGAATAGTAATGACTCGTCCACATAAGTTAGTTTGCGTATGTATCGTGCGCAAATGCTTGTTTCGGGCGTTGTAGGAGGTAGTATGTCTAAGCGTGTTTTTGTAGTTGTTCTTGATAGTTTTGGCATCGGCGAAGAGCCTGATGCGGCGGCATACGGAGACGAGGGTAGCAATACCCTTTGTGCATGCGCAACAAGTGGCGTTCTTAACATCCCAAATATGACAAAGCTGGGCCTTCTTAATATTGATGGCGCGCTTGATACTGTGTACGACGTTGATCTGAAGCCAATTGAGTCTCCTGTGGGCGCATACGCTCGTATGCAGGAGAAATCCGCTGGTAAAGACACTACGGTTGGTCACTGGGAGATGGCGGGCGTCATTTCTCCAAAGAAGTTCCCAACCTATCCTGATGGTTTTCCACAGGAGATCATTGAGGAGTTTGAGCAGAAGACGGGCCGTAAGGTTCTCTGCAATAAGCCTTACTCCGGAACTGATGTTATTAGAGACTTTGGTAAAGAGCACGTAGAGACTGGTGCTCTGATTGTCTATACCTCAGCAGATTCTGTTTTCCAGATTGCTGCTCATGAGGACGTGGTAAGTCCCGAGAAACTCTATGAGTATTGCCGCATTGCGCGCGAGATTCTGCAGGGTGAGCACGGTGTTGCTCGCGTTATTGCTCGTCCTTTTGAGGGAGAGTGGCCATACCAGCGCACTTCTCGCCGTCATGACTTCTCGCTTGAGCCAACAGGTCCAACTATGCTTGATCGCCTTAAAGAGAACGGCTTTGATGTTCTTTCCATTGGCAAGATTTATGACATCTTTGCTCACCGTGGCATGACTGAGTTTGAGTTTACTACCTGCAACGCAGACGGAATTCAGAAAACTATTGAGGCTACCGGCAAAGACTTCAACGGTCTGTGCTTCACCAACCTTGTTGATACCGATATGATTTACGGTCACCGCAACGATCCTGTGGGATACTCCAACGCTCTTTCTTATTTTGACGAGCGCATTCCTCAGATTATTGAGGGCCTTCGTGAGGATGACCTGTTCATTATTACCGCAGATCATGGCTGTGACCCGGTAACACCATCTACTGATCACTCTCGTGAGTACGTTCCGCTGCTTATCACGGGTCCAAAGGTCAAGCCAAACACCAACCTTGGTACAACTGCCACATTTGCCGATATGGCCGAGACAATCCTTGATTATTTTGGCGTTGAGCAACTTGGTGTTGGAACTTCTCACCTGTCAGAGATTCTTAAGGAGAACTAATGGCTACTACCCCAACTGCCCATAACGCTGCTGTTGAGGGCCAGATTGCTAAGACTGTCCTGATGCCAGGAGATCCTCTGCGCGCAAAGCTTCTTGCAGATACCTACCTGGAGAACGTTGAGCAGTTCAACACCGTTCGCAATATGTTTGGCTACACCGGCACCTACAAGGGACAGCCTGTCTCTGTTATGGGTTCTGGTATGGGTATGCCTTCCATTGGTATTTATTCTTACGAGCTCTTTAATTTCTACGGAGTTGATAACATCCTCCGTATTGGTAGCGCTGGCGGCCTTGCTCCTGAGGTAAAGCTCAGAGACATTGTTATTGGCATGTCTTCCAGCACTGATTCTAATTATCCATCACAGTACGGAATGCCTGGAACTATTGCACCTACTGCAGACTTTGGCCTGCTGAGCAAGGCTGTTGCTGGTGCAGAGAAACTGGGTTATCCCGTTCGCGTTGGTAATATCCTGGCAAGCGACGTGTTCTATACCGTAAACAACTCGCTTCCAAAATGGGCAAGCATGGATGTTCTTGCCGTTGAGATGGAGTCGGCAGCCCTGTATCTCAACGCCATGTACGCCCATAAGCATGCGCTTACGCTGCTAACTATCTCTGATTTGCCTCTTACAGGAGAAGCACTTACTGCTGAAGAGCGTCAGACTAGTTTCACGCAGATGATGGAGGTTGCTCTTTCTGTTGTTGCTTAAGGCACTTGTTGCGTAAAGCGTTGCAGATCAGCAGTTTGCCATTGCTGTTTGTTTTGGAACCATGCGGATTTTCCGCTTAAGTTAGGGGAGTTTGGTCAACTTCTCATAAAGATCCAGCGTACAAGCTGGACGTTCCCGCCACATGAGGTAAGGAGAGCACGGAATGAACAAGAACGTTTCTCGTCGTAGTTTTGTGACCGGCGCAACCGGCGTTGGCGCATTTGCAGCACTTGCAGGTCTTGCAGGCTGCAACCAGAAGAAGGACGATGGTGGCCAGAAGGCATCAGGTGAGAAGAAAAAGAAGCTCACCATGGTTACCGATACTGGCGGTGTCAATGACCAGTCCTTTAACCAGTCCGCTTGGGAGGGCATGACCGAGCTCAAGGACAAGAACGGCTGGGATGTCAGCTACCTTGAGTCCAAGCAGGATTCCGATTACGCAACCAACCTTGATAAGGCTGTTGACGCTGAGTCCGACCTTGTTTGGGGCGTTGGCTTTGCTATGGCAGACGCAACTCTTAAGGCTGCTAAGGACAATCCAAACACCCAGTTTGCTATCATCGACAACGGCAACGATTCTCAGGTTTCTAACTTCACGGGCGTTATGTTCCGCGCTCAGGAGCCTTCCTTTGTTGTTGGCTACATTGCTGCTCGCACTACAAAGACTGGCAAGGTTGGCTTTGTTGGCGGCATTTCTTCCGCACTTATCGACCAGTTTGAGTATGGTTACCGCGGCGGTGTTGCTTATGCAAACAAGGAGAAGGGCACCAACGTTGAGATTTCTGCACAGTATGCAGAGTCCTTCTCTGACGCAGCAAAGGGCAAGGCTATTGCTAACTCCATGTACTCCGATGGTTGCGACATTGTCTTCCACGCTGCTGGTGGTGTAGGAACCGGCGTTATTGAGGCAGCTAAGGACGCAAACAAGCTTGCTATCGGCGTTGACCGTGACCAGGCATATCTTGCTCCAGAGAACGTTCTGACCTCCGCTCTTAAGCGCGTTAACGTTGCTATTGTTGAGATTTCCGAGAAGATCCTGAAGGACGGCCAGAAGGGTGGCACCACCATTTCCCTGGGCGCTTCCGAGGACGCTGTCGGAATTTCTGAGGAGCACCACCTCATGGGTGAGGACACCTACAAGGCTGCTACTGATCTTCTTGACAAGATTAAGGCTGGCTCTGTTGTTCCTCCTACAAACAAGGATGAGTTGGACAAATACGTTAAGTCTTTGAGCTAAGCTCTGGCTTAGTATTTTGAGCCCTGGGGTTTCTCGCCAGATGGTTTTTGACCTCTGACAGGCCCAAAGGCTGATGAGTTTGGATTTGCTGGTGAGGGGTGCTCTTTGGCGCTCCTCACCTCTCGCAAGTGTGTAAAGGAGGTGGCTCGTGGAAGTCAGTTCGGATTACGCTGTTCAGATGCATGGCATTACCAAAGTTTTTGGATCGTTTAAAGCTCTTGACGCCGTAGACCTTAACGTGCGCAAGCAAACTGTCCACGCCATTTTAGGAGAGAACGGCGCAGGTAAAAGTACGCTCATGAACGTACTGTATGGCCTGTATTCTGCTGATGAGGGCGAGGTTTACCTCAACGGAGAGCGTGTATCCATTTCTGGCCCAAACGATGCTATCGCTCACGGTATTGGTATGGTTCACCAGCACTTTATGTTGGTCGAGAACTTTACTGTTACAGAAAATATTGTTTTGGGCAACGAGGTCACCACGGCCGGTGGCGTCCTTGATCCAAAGCGAGCTCGCGAGAAGGTCCTGGAGATTGTTGAGGAATACGGCTTTGACGTAGACCCTGACGCCAAGATTGAAGACATTTCTGTTGGTATGCAGCAGCGTGTTGAGATTTTGAAGGCCCTGTATCGCGGTGCTGATACGCTGATTCTTGATGAGCCTACGGCAGTACTTACGCCACAGGAGATTGAGAAGCTTATTCAGATCATGCATGACCTGGTAAGCAAAGGTAAAACCATCATTGTTATTACGCACAAGCTTAAAGAGATTATGTCTTCTGCTGACGAGTGCACTATTATTCGTCGCGGTAAGTACATGAGCACCGTTGATGTCTCCAAGACATCCGAGACTGAGCTTGCAACACTTATGGTAGGTAGAAACGTTAACCTGCATGTAGAAAAGAAGCCAGCAACTCCTGGTGAGGTTGTTCTTTCTATTAAGGACCTCCACGTCAGGGACGAGCGTGGCATTGAGCAGGTAAACGGTTTTAATTTGGATATTCGTGCCGGCGAGATTGTTGGTCTTGCAGGTATTGACGGCAACGGCCAGAAAGAACTTGCCGATGCCATAGACGCACTGGTCAAACCTGAGTCGGGCACCATTACCGTTAAAGGTGAAGAGATTCAGGGCACAACCCCTAAAACGGTCATTGACCATGCAGTTGCAACTATTCCTTCAGACCGCCATCGTTGGGGTCTGGTTCTGCCCTTTACCGTTGCCGAGAACATGGTGCTTGAGCGCCACAACGAGGAGACCTTTGGTAAGGGCATTGCGCTTGACCTGGCAAAGATAAAAGAATTCTCTCAGAAGCTTATTGATGAGTTTGATATTCGTCCTGCAGAGTGCGCAGAGCATCAGGCGGTGGGACTTTCCGGCGGCAATCAGCAGAAAGTTATTATTGCCCGTGAGGTTTCTTCCAACCCAGACGTCCTCATTGCCATTCAGCCAACGCGCGGTCTTGACGTTGGTGCTATTGAGTTTGTCCATAAAGCGCTTATTCGCGAGAGGGACCGTGGAGCAGCAATTTTGCTGATTTCCTTTGAGCTAGACGAGATTATGGACGTTGCCGATAAGATGGCAATTATTTACGCCGGCAAGAATGTTGGCGAGTTTGACCAAGGTACTATCACTGAAGAGCAGGCTGGCCTGCTGATGGCAGGAGGTGACGCCGAGTGAGTACGCTTACAAAGATAATGAGAAAACCCATTACGTCAGCAATTGTTGCTATTTTTGTTGGCCTGTTGGTTGCTTCTATTATTTTGGTTGTTGCAGGTTATGATCCTATCAGCTCGTTTGAGGCACTTATTGGCGGCATGGTAGGTAAGCCAAAATACATTTCTAACGTCATTATTAAGGCAACACCTCTGCTCTTTACGGGTATTGCCGTTGCCTTTGCATTCCGCGTTGGTCTCTTTAACATTGGCGCTGAGGGTCAGTACATTGTTGGTACCATCCTGGCCGTTATTGTTGGCTACAGCCTTGACCTTCCTCCTGTGCTGCAGATTCCTGTAGTTGTTTTGGTAGGTACCGCAGGCGGAGCAGGTATTGGCGCCATCATTGGATGGCTTAAAGCCCAGTTTGGCATCAACGAGGTTATTACCAGCATTATGTTTAACTGGATCAGCCTCTACCTCTGCAACTTTGTGGTCTCTCTTCCACAGTTCCACCAGCCAAACTCAACATCTTCGTACCCCATTAATGAGTCCGGTTATACCACGCTGTTCTATGGTATGAAGAATTCCGAGGACGGCGCTGAGGCAATTCGCAATATCCCTGTTATTGGTGACGCTATTATGCGTACCGATGTAAACATTGGTATTTTTGTTGCTATTTTCGCAGCTATCTTCATTGGCTGGCTGCTTATGCGTACCAAGGTTGGTTATGAGATGCGCGCTGTTGGTTTTAACCGCGATGCTGCTCAGTTTACCGGCATCAACGTTAAGAAGAACCTCACACTTTGCATGGCTATTTCTGGTGCACTCTGCGGACTTGCAGGCGCTCTAACCATCACCGGCATTGCTCCTCACAGTATTGCAACGCTGGCAGCATTTGAGAACAACGGCTTTAACGGTCTGTCCGTTGCGTTTATCGCTAACTGTAATCCTGTGGCATGTATTCCTGCATCCTTCCTGTTTGCTGGTCTTCTTTATGGTGGCCAGACTGTTCAGCAGGTTGTTGGTGCACCTTCCGAGATTATCAACATTGTTATTGGTACCATCGTGTTCTTTATGGCTCTGGGCGGCGTTATTCCAATGCTTGCCGACCGTCTTGATCACAAGCGTGCCCAGAAGGCTAAGGAAGAAGAGGCAAAGCTTGCTGCTCAAGTGAGTGATGCGTCCGACCCATCTCAGGAGGAGGCAAACAATGCTCACTAACCTGATTCTTCTTGTTTCCGTTACCCTCATGTACTCGACACCTCTTATTTTTGGTGCTCTGGGCGGCGTTGTCTCCGAGCGCTCCGGTGTTGTCAACATTGGTATTGAGGGCATGATGGGCGTTGGCGCTTTTGCAGGTGTTGCAGGCAGCTACCTTACCGGAAACCCTTGGATTGGCTTCCTTTGTGCAGGTATTGCGGGCGGCCTTATTGCGCTTCTGCACGCCATGGCATCCATTACGTTTAACGCTGACCAGACTGTCTCTGGTGTTGCAATTAACCTGCTGGCTCCTGGTATTGCACTGTTTGCCTGCCGTCTTTTGTTTGATGGCGCTGCAATGTCTCCAGCTGTCACCAAGCTGCCAAAGCTCTTTGGCGAGGGTGCCTTTAACGACACACCTTATTCCAGCTTGAACGTAGACATCACCGTGGTCCTTGCACTTTTGACCGCTCTTCTCGTCTGGTTTGTGCTTTACCGCACCAAGTGGGGCCTGCGTATTCGCTCCGTTGGCGAGCACCCACACGCATCCGAGACGCTGGGTATTAGCGTTCGTAAGACTCGCTACCTCTGCGTTATTGTTTCTGGTGTGCTTGCAGGATTTGGTGGCGCATCCGTAACGCTGGCAATTATTTCTCAGTTTACTCAGACCGCTATTTCTGGTCAGGGCTTTATTGCACTGGCAGCGGTTATCTTTGGTAAGTGGAAGCCTCTGAATACCTATGCAGCTTGCCTGCTCTTTGGCTTTACTCAGGCACTGGCAATTCTTCTTGGCGGCGGCGCAACTCCAATCCCAAGTCAGATTATTGCAATGCTTCCTTACTTCATCACCATCATTACGCTGGTCCTCTTTGTTGGTAAGTCCGTTGCGCCTAAGGCAGACGGCGTGCCATACATCAAGGGAAGTCGTGCATAATGGCCGGGGTAGAGGGTTCTTGCCACGTTTCTAACGAGGCTCTTGTTCAGCTTGCTATTGAGGCGCGTAACCATGCCTATGTACCGTACTCTCACTATGCTGTTGGAGCTGCACTTTTGTGCTCCGACGGCACGGTGTACGGCGGCGCCAACCTAGAAAACGCTGCGTATACGCCTTCTAACTGCGCCGAGCGTACCGCGTTTTTCCGCGCAGTGTTTGAGGGTCGCAGGGATTTTGTGGCCATTGCGGTTGTGGGCGGTCCTGAGGGAGAAGCTCCAACAGCTTGGTGCACTCCTTGTGGTGTATGCAGGCAGGTGATTCGTGAGTGGTGCGATCCTACAACGTTCCGCATTGTGCTGGGCAAGGCAGACGCAGCTCCTCGCGAGTATCTGCTCCAGGACATCTTGCCTATGGGATTTGGTCCCGAGGATCTGGGTGAGTCCAGCCCTGCCGGTGCATCGTGCGACGACGCCGTGAAAGGCGCCGACGGTGGCCACGAGCACGGCGCGGGCGACCACGGTTGTAGCTGCGGGTGCAGCGAGCACGGTGGAGGCGACCAGTAAGCTGCGGCATCAAGCCACCTGCGCTTTCGGGTGCAGATAACCTGGTAGGTTACATGAAATTGCGAGCCGGTAGAGTTTCTCGCTACCGGCTCTTTTACTAGAGAGTTAGCGCGCCGGCAACGGACGCGCCTGACGGCGCCGCGAACGGCAACGAACGCGAACAGCGAAAAGAGGTTCAACTATGCGCATGTACGACGTGATTGAAAAGAAACGCGACGGTGGCGAGCTTACCGACGCCGAGATTGATTACTTTGTCTCGGGCTATGTAGCTGGGGATATTCCCGATTATCAGGCTTCCGCTCTGGCGATGGCCATCTTCTACAAGGGTATGACCGCGCATGAGACGGCTCACCTGACCATGGCAATGGCAGAGTCCGGCGACATGATGGACCTCTCGGCAATCCCGGGTATCAAGGTTGATAAGCATTCTACCGGCGGCGTTGGCGATAAGACCACGCTGGTTGTTGGCCCACTTGTTGCGTCTTTAGGCGTAAAGGTTGCCAAGATGAGCGGTCGCGGCCTGGGCCACACGGGCGGTACGCTGGACAAACTTGAGGCAATTCCAGGACTTTCCATTGAGATTTCCGAGCCCGACTTCTTCAAGCAGGTCTCCGAGATTGGCGTTGCTGTTGCAGGTCAGACGGGCAATCTTGTTCCAGCTGACAAGAAGCTCTACGCGCTGCGTGACGTTACCGCAACGGTTGACTCGGTGCCTCTGATTGCGTCGAGCATTATGAGCAAGAAGATCGCTTCCGGCTCCGACTGCATTTTGCTGGACGTTAAGTGTGGTTCTGGCGCCTTTATGAAGGACGTCGACTCCGCAATTGAGCTGGCAGATGCCATGGTTTCCATCGGCGAGCACGTCGGCCGTACCACCGCAGCGCTGATTACTGGTATGGACCGTCCTCTGGGCAAAAACGTAGGCAACTCCCTCGAGGTCATCGAGGCAGTGGCCACGCTTAAGGGTGAGGGTCCTGAGGATCTGACCGATGTCTGCGTTGAACTTGCCGCAAATATGCTTAACCTCGCAGGTAAGGGGAGCGTTGAGGACTGCCGAAAGCTGGCTCGCCAGCAGATTGCAAACGGCGAAGGCCTGGCTAAGCTGGCCCAGATGGTTAAGGCTCAAGGCGGCACCGACGAGGTCATCTTTGACACCACCAAGTTTGAAGCTGCGCCATTCCGTCGCGATATTGTGGCTGAGACCAGCGGATATATCACTTCCATGAACGCTGAGCTGGTGGGCATTTCCTCTGTTGCCCTGGGCGCCGGTCGCGAGAAGAAGGGCGATCCGATTGACCCAGCAGCTGGTATTATCCTTGAGCGCAAGACCGGCGATTATGTCGAGAAGGGCGATGTTATTGCAACGCTTCTAACCGGCGATGAAAGCCGTCTTGACGAGGGCGAGCGCATCTTCCGTGAGGCTCTGGTCTTTGGCGAGAGTGCCCCCGAGCTGGAGCCGCTGTTCTTTGCGCGCGTCTCCAAGGACGGCGTCGAGCGCTTCGCGTAAGTGCAGGTAGCAGCCGCGCGGCTCCGCGGGGTTCCGAGCTCCACATAACATGCAGGTTAGACCGGTGTTCACGCAGGTGAGCACCGGTTTTTTGTGTGGTAACAGCGTCGTGTGCGGGCAAACTTGCAGGTCAAGCGCGCGAAGCGCCGGCGGGGAGTGCACGGGGTTTCTAACCAGGTGCGCCTTAACAGCATATGCGCCTGAAAAGTGCAAAGAATCTGTATTTTGAATACAGATTCTTTGACAAAATCAGGCAAATCCACAGTTTCTTTTACATTTTTAGGCAAAATTTACCGATTCATTGCAGAAATCAGGCGCGTGAAAGATAGACTACGTGGCCCTAAATTTTGAGCCTGAAAAGGGCATCAAGTCTGAGTAAATTTACTCAGACATGGCGAGAAAAACCGGCAAATAGCTCAGATATGGTGCACTTTTCCGGCAAATTGTTCAGACATGACGATAACATCAGGCTCCCTGGAAGGGTGAGCTCGGACACGCCTTAAACCCCGCCTAAAAAGTGTAAAGAATCGGTGTTTGAGACACCGATTCTTTGATGAATTCAGGCAAATCCACAGATTCTTTTATGTTTTCAGGCAAAAGCTACAGATTCTTTTCAGAAATCAGGCGCGCTAGCAGGCCAAGATAGAAAACTTAGCCGGCAGAGCATACTTGGCGAGAAAATCGTCCCTCTCGCGGTTGCGGTTATTGCACAGAGTGTGTAATAATACTCAGTATGTGCAATAAGTCGGGTGCTACGGTGTTGTTGTGCTGTCGCGCTATCCGCGCCGCTCACACGCGCCCGTGCACCCAGTACGTACCTGCAACCAGGAGAGGCTTCAGAAACGTATGACGCAAACATTGTCTGCACCTGCTGTTTTTTCAGCTTGCAAGCTTGATCGACGTACCGCCAGAACGCGCGCGGCGCTCAGAAAAGCCCTGGCAGAAGAGATAGACGCAACCGGCGACCTTACCTCCGTGACCGTCACGGGCGTAACGGAGCGCGCTGGCCTCACGCGTCGAACCTTTTATTCCCACTACAAAGACATCCCTGACCTGGTGCTTCACATCGAAAAGGAAGCGCTGGCGGAGCTGCGACCTGCTGTTGAACAGCTTGCTCGCGTGAACCTTGCCGAGCTCAAGGAGGCCATTGACTCCTACAAGCCATGCCCCGGCGCAACGGAGATGCTTCGCAGCATTCGCAAGCATGGCTTCTACCTGCGTCCTTTGCTGGGCAACGGTGGAGACCCTGCGTTCCAGGACAAGCTAAAGCACCTGGTACACGAGGTTATCGCCCAGCGCGCCCTGCACGACCTTGATCCGCGCGCACTTGGTCCCTTCTTTGACTACTATCTGACCTTTGCAATTTCTGCCGAGGTCGGCGTCCTTATCCGCTGGTTAGTCGGCGGCATGCGCGAGAGCGACGAGCAGATGGCGGGCCTTATGACCGGTCTCATGTTTGTTGCACCTGGCGATCTGTACGGCAAGCCAATCAAGCTAGACGTTCCACGATTTGCGCTTGCAACTCTTGTTCTCGGAGAGGAAAACAATGATTAGTCCAAAGTTTGAGCTGGTAGAGAATGGTGCCGAGCTAGCACCAAACGTCCCACTTGACCTGTCTCAGGCCCACCTTATGCTGGGCATCGACGTTGGTTCCACAACCGTAAAGCTGTCCGTCATCGACGAGGACGGCACGCTGGTTTACGCAAACTACGAGCGTCACCACACCGACGTTCGCGCAACCGCGCGCTCCCTGTTTATTAAAGCTCAGAAGCATATTGGCGAGACACCCATGTACGCCGCAATCACCGGTTCCGGCGGAATGCTCTTGGCGCAATGGCTTGACCTGGAGTTTGTCCAGGAGGTTATCGCTTCTAAGCGCGCTGTTGAGACGCTGATCCCTCAGACCGACGTAGCCATTGAGCTGGGCGGCGAGGACGCAAAGATCATCTACTTTGACAACGGCATTGAGCAGCGCATGAATGGTACCTGCGCAGGTGGTACTGGTGCGTTTATCGACCAGATGGCGTCTCTCCTCAAGACCGACGCAACCGGCCTCAACGAGCTGGCAAAAGACGTCAAGCAGATCTACCCAATTGCATCTCGCTGCGGCGTTTTTGCTAAGTCCGACGTTCAGCCGCTGCTCAACGAGGGTGCCGCTCCTGCCGACATCGCTGCTTCTATCTTCCAGGCCGTTGCAAACCAGACCGTCTCGGGCCTGGCCTGTGGTCACCCTATCCGCGGCCACGTCGCGTTTCTCGGCGGCCCTCTGCAGTACCTCTCTGAGCTGCGTCGCCGCTTCTATATCACGCTTAACCTGGATGACGAGCATATTGTCTTGCCAAAGAACGCTCACCTCTTTGTTGCAACGGGCGCTGCTCTGGCGGGCGAGTCCGACCGCCCAGTCACCTTTACGCAGGTCATGGAGGCACTGGATAACCTCAAGGACATCCAGGGTTCCGAGGTTGCTCGTCTGGACCCACTTTTTGCTACCCAGCAGGACTTTGACGACTTCAAGGCCCGCCACGATCAGGAGGTAGTCCCCAAAGGCCAGCTGGCCAACTACCACGGACGCGTGTTCATCGGCATCGACGCAGGTTCTACCACTATGAAGGCTGCAGTTGTTGGCGAGAAGGGCGAGCTTCTCTACACCTGGTACGACAATAACAACGGCGATATCCTGGGCACTGCTCGCAAGATCATGGACTCCATCTACGACGAGATGCCTTCTGACTGCATTATTGGCCACGTCACAACCACCGGTTATGGCGAGGGTATCCTGATTGAGGCTCTCCGCGCAGACTCGGGCGAGATTGAGACCGTTGCTCACCTGCGTGGCGCTAAGGCATTTGTCCCAGACGTTGATTTCATTCTTGATATCGGCGGCCAGGACATGAAGTGTCTGCAGGTCAAAGACGGCGTCATTGAGCACATCATGCTGAACGAGGCTTGCTCTGCAGGCTGCGGCTCCTTTATTGCATCCTTTGCCGACTCCATGAAGATGGACGTCCGCGAGTTTGCAACCGCTGCAACCAAGGCAACACTCCCTGTTGACCTGGGCTCTCGCTGTACCGTCTTCATGAACTCCCGCGTCAAGCAGGCGCAGAAGGAGGGTGCAACCATCGGCGACGTTGCTGCTGGTCTTTCATACTCCGTCATCAAGAATGCCCTGTTCAAGGTCATTAAGCTCCGCGACTTCAGCGAGATTGGTGAGCACTGCATCGTCCAGGGCGGCACCTTCATGTCCGACGCAACGCTCCGTGCTTTTGAGCTGCTCACCGGTAGAGATGTCATCCGTCCCGATATCGCAGGCGTCATGGGTGCCTACGGCGCTGCTCTTCTCGCCCGCGACCGCGCAGGTATTGACGGTGTATCCACTCTGCTTGACCGCGAGTCCATCGACAACCTGCAGGTCAAGCTTACCAACACACACTGCCGCATCTGCCCTAATAGCTGCATGCTTACCATCAACGACTTTGGCAGCGGCCACAGGTTTATCACCGGTAACCGTTGCGAGAAAGGCGCAGGTAAGAAGCGTGGTGCTAAGAAGAACGAGGCACCAAACCTCTTTGCGTTCAAGAACAAGCTGTTGTTTGATCGCGAGTCGCTTCCTGCAGATGAGGCACCTCGCGGCACCGTTGGCATTCCTCGTGCGCTGAACATGTACGAGAACTATCCGTTCTGGCACACGTTTTTCACCAAGCTGGGCTTCTCGGTCATTTTGTCCGACCAGACCACCGCAAAGACGTACGACGCGGGTATCGAGTCCATGCCATCTGAGTCCGCTTGCTATCCTGCAAAGCTTTCCCACGGCCACATCATGAACTTGCTGGCCAAGGACCCAGATTTCATTTGGATGCCGTGTATTCGTTGGGAGCGCAAGGAGGACGACTCCGCAACCAACCACTACAACTGCCCAATTGTCATGAGCTACCCTCAGGCGCTGGGCCTCAACGTGGACGAGCTCTCCGATCCGTCCATCCAGTACATGGCTCCGTTCATTCCGTACGACAAGAAAAACGAGCTCAAGCGTCGTTTGTACGAGCTTATCAGTGAACAGCGCGAGAAGGACGCCCAGGCTGGTAAGGGTCGCTTCCGCGGCGAGCACATTACGCGCGCCGAAATTGACGCCGCTGTTGAGGCTGCATGGCAGGAAGACATCAACGTCAAGGACCAGATGCGCCGCGCAGGCGACGAGGCTCTTGCTTGGATTGAGGAGCACGACGCTCACGGTATTGTTCTTGCAGGTCGCCCATATCACAACGACCCAGAGATCAACCACGCCATCCCTGAGCTGGTCTCTTCCTTTGGCTTTGCCGTTCTCACCGAGGATTCCGTTGCTCACAAGATGATGCCTGAGCGCCCCATCCGCATTGTTGACCAGTGGATGTATCACTCGCGTCTGTACCGTGCGGCTCGCTTTGTTGCGTCCCGAAACGACCTGGACCTCATCCAGCTCTTCTCGTTTGGTTGCGGCCTTGACGCACTGACCACCGACCAGGTCCAGGAGATTCTTGAGGCTTCGGGCAAGATTTACACCATGCTCAAGGTTGACCAGGTCTCCAACTTGGGCGCTGCACGTATTCGTATCCGCTCGCTGATGGCTGCCTTGAACGAGCAACAGGCAGAGCTCGAGCGACTTGCAGCTGCTGGCCTGGTTACCGAGGCCGTTCCACAGGGCGTTCGCATGGCCGACGGCTCTCTGGAAAAGGCCAGAAGCGCTAGTTCTTCTCGCCGTGCACCGGTGTACCGCGAGG
Organism: uncultured Atopobium sp.; assembly: GCA_937905925.1. Lineage (GTDB taxonomy): Bacteria > Actinomycetota > Coriobacteriia > Coriobacteriales > Atopobiaceae > Lancefieldella. The sequence goes on along the minus strand of CALCXO010000035.1, from coordinate 25,313 downwards.
CAGAATCTGCAGCTTACGAGAAGGTCCGCTACACCAAGGAGATGCAGGAAGCGGGCTATACCATCCTGGCTCCGCAGATGGCGCCAATCCACTTTGAGCTGGTAGAGGAGCTGCTGAAGGGTGCGGGCTACAACGTTGTGCTGCTGCCTTCGGTTGACCAGGGTGCCGTTGACATGGGCCTTCGCTACGTCAACAACGACATCTGCTACCCATCCATCCTGGTCACGGGTCAGATTATGGAGGCAGTGCTTTCCGGCAAGTACGATCTGACCAAGACCGCAGTTCTGATTTCGCAGACCGGCGGTGGCTGCCGTGCAACCAACTATATTGCACTGATTCGTAAGGCGCTCAAAGACGCAGGTCATCCAGAGATTCCGGTCATTTCCGTCTCCGCCGCTTCCGGCCTTGACGAGGACAACCCAGGATTCAAGCTGTTCAAGCCCGATTTGCTCATCAAGGCAGTTTACGCGCTGCTATACGGCGACCTGATCATGCAGTTGCTGTATCGCGTGCGTCCATACGAGGCCGTCAAGGGCTCTGCAAATGAGCTGTATGACCAGCTTATGGCCGATACACGCTCCAAGATCAACGGAATTTCTCGCAAGGAATTCTACAAGCAGTGCCAGCGTACCATCGAGCTGTTTGACAGCCTGCCCGTGGTCAACGACCGCCAGAAGCCACGCGTCGGCGTCGTCGGCGAGATTCTGGTCAAGTTCCACCCAACGGCAAACAACGAGCTGGTCAAGGTCATCGAGTCCGAAGGCTGCGAGGCCAATGTTCCAGGCCTGGTCGACTTCTTCCTGTTTGGCCTCTCCAACGCGATCAACACACACAAGGAGCTGGGCACCACGCTCAAGAGCCGCATGACGCACATCGCGGGCATCAAGATGGTTCAGGGCCTGCGCGCGCCAATCAACAAGATGTTGGAGAAGTCCGAGCGCTTTGAGCCATACCCCAACATCAATGAACTGGCCGAGAAGGCCGAGCAGATCCTTTCGCTCTGCAACACGATGGGCGAGGGCTGGCTGCTGACTGCCGAGATGTGCGACCTCATTGAGACGGGCACGCCAAACATTGTCTGCGCTCAGCCGTTTGCCTGCCTGCCTAACCACGTCGTTGGTAAGGCGGTCATCAAGCGCCTGCGCCAGATGCACCCCGAGTCTAACATTGTTGCTGTCGACTACGACCCAGGCGCGTCCGAGGTCAACCAGCTCAACCGTATTAAGCTGATGATTTCGGTGGCTAAGGAGAACTACAAGAACGGCGTAAACGGCGAGTTCAAGCTGGAAAACGCTGACGACCCCGTTACCAACGACGCAACCATGCCATATACCGGTCGCGACAAGTTTGGCCTGGATTCCGTTGTTCGTGAGGGCGGCCACTCTTGCTCTTCGCACCACATGTCTGCGCTGGAAGCAACCGGCGCTAACCTGGGCGATCTTGGTCGCACCGCGCCTGACCACGGAAAAGATTACGGTTCCATTAGACTTTCCGAGGAGCAGATGGCTGCTATCGAGCGCGCCAAGAAGAAGGCCGGCGTCAAGTAGCGCGGTCGATGCGCCTGCGGCGGCCAGTCCTGGCTGCTGCGAGTGCGCACCCCGCGCTGACCAGCCGCGCAACCCGCGTAATTGGCTGCGAAGTTGGTGCGCAACCAGTGTGATCGGCTGCGAAGTTGCTGCGCGACCAGCTACAAAGTTGTAATTTGCACGTTAATGAGCCCCAAACTTTGGTTTGGGGCTCATTTTTGGCGAATTTGGGCCCAAAAAGGTAAAAAATGCGTTTAGTTGGTGTATTCATTTTGAAAATGAGATGTTTTGACTCAATTAGTAAAAGAAATAGTTAAAACTATTTCGCTTATCCTGGGCAAACGCGAATATAAAAAGTTGAACTAAATTCCTTCATTCCCAACTAAACGCATTTTTTACCGCCTGAAGTCCCAAAAACGGCAATTTTCCGAGTCCTGTGAAAATTTTGCTTATAAAGCGTGTGAAATATGCAATTTCGTGCATAACGGCCTCAATCCGTGCCTACAAACAGTATTCCTTTGGTGTCGGCGCCAGACTATGCCAAGCAAATACACTGAACTACGCGATTAGGCTGTATTCTCGCGAGCCAGAAGCAACAAAAGTGCTGTTCAACGTTAGACGCTCGGACGCGGGGAACCATCGCGTCGAGAAAACTGCGCGACCATCGTTCAGGTAAATCTCCACGGTAGAGCCGTCGACAATAACTCGCAGGTCAGAGAGCTGCTTTAGCTCAATAGAGCGTTGAGTTCTGCCTGCGGCGGTGTCCTTGTCAATGAATTGCAAGGTAAAAATGCCCTTGGAGTAAGAAAGCACAAGCGCATCGTTGAGGACAAGAGTTCCATCTCCGGAGATGCCAGAGATCTCAATATCTGCAGATAGTTGATCTATTTCGACGAAGTCGTCAGCGCTGAATTCTGCACATTCGCGTCGTATAGCATCAAGCTCTTTAACTGGGCGTTGCAGGATAACACCGTCATCAGACAGCGAAAGTTCTCGGGGCAGAGTAAGGTTGTGGCAGAAACCAATACCCGCAGGATAACTGTGGTAAATCGGATCGATGATGCCCATCCATCCAATCAAAATAGTACGCCCAGAATCGTCGACGAACGTTTGCGGTGCGTAGAAGTCAAATCCATGATCCCAGAGCACAAAGTTTTCGGTTGAAACAGTTTCAACATTGATAAGCTTCTGGCCCTTTTGAAGCGGAAAATAGCCTGATTGCCAGATGTTTTGCCACTTGGCGAGACACTCGCTTGAAGCATTCTCTTGCAAGTTAGCGGAATCGCTCAAGAGCGACCTCTTGGACGCATCGGCGTTTGGCTCCGTACCAGCGCCTTCTCTCAGCCCCTGCGGACATACGGACAGAAACTCCTGGTCATCTAGCTGCACCAAAAAAGGGCATTCCCACATGTAGCCAAACGCCTCACGATGACCCAGGTCGTTAGCCCCGCGTATAACCGAGTGGAGCGTCCACGACTTGCCACAATCACTGGAGTCGTAAATCAACGCCGCTCCCGAATCGCAGCGTTCATCTGCGGATTTCGCGGGACCAGCCGCAGTGTCCCTCTCGCGAGCACCTAACAGCATGCGCAGAGCCCCGTCTTGCTCCCAAACCTTCGGATCGCGCACGTGGTTTGTGCAGGTATCGGGGTAGTCACCCGGCTTCAAAACAACGCACTTTGGCGAGAAATTCAGTCCATCTTCAGAGGTCACCATGACCTCATAGGCCTCTCGACCGACGTCAATGCCGTCGGCTTCTGGGTGTGTTTCGTCCATAACGTTGCCGGTGTAGAAGAGTCGCATGACCTCGCGGGACGCTGCATCGTTGTCGTCTGCCACAACGCCGCCGTGACCGCAGCCGCCGGCCGACACGTTGCACGTCTCAATCCAGGCCGAACCCGAAAACACGCCGTCCTTATCGAAAGCTGCGTCTGGAGAAATCGCAATAGGTAGAGTCTCCCAAGAGAGCAAATCCTTACTCACAGCATGTCCCCAAAAGCGGAGCTCGTTGGCAGGCCACTCGGGAGTGTACTGGTAAAACGCGTGGTAGACAGACTTAAACTGACAAAGTCCGTTGGGATCATTCATCCAACCCTGAGGTGGGAAGAGGTGAAATTGTGGCGTCCAAAAGTCGTTTGTCATAGCGCTCCGTCTTTCGCGTTTCTTGCAATTATTATGGCATGTGCGCGCAAAGTTCGTGCAGGTAGGTTTAATTCTTTTTGAGTTGCGGTACAGTAAATGCATACAACATTCAAGGCCGATTGCACCCGCAACGCCTGCGCCGATTGCACCCGCACCCGCGCCGCGACCTGCACCACCCGCCCCGCCGGTCTTGCCTGAACCAGAGAGGATACCTATGTCTGAAACCGCTACTAACCAGCTCCCCGATGTCGCCGAGCGCTTCATGCGCTACGTGCAGGTTGACTCCCAGTCCAACCCCGACAACGACACCGTCACGCCGTCCACGCCTGCTCAGCACGAGATGGCTCGCTACCTGGGCGAGGAGCTCAAGGCGCTAGGCTGCACCGACGTCACCGTCGACGAGCACGCCTACGTCACCGGCACCTTCGCCGCATCCAAGGGCGCCGAGTCGGCTCCCGCGCTGATGCTTTGCTCGCACCTGGATTCCGTCATCGACGCGCCTGCCTCGGGCATCAAGCCGCACGTCGTCCACTACGAGGGCGGTGATCTGGTGGCCGGCGTCGTTAACGGCAAGACCATCGCAACCACCCAGGAGCAGGTCCCTGACCTCAAGGATTTTGTGGGCATGGACATCATTTGCTCCGACGGCTCCACGCTGCTTTCCGCTGACGATAAGGCTGGTGTGGCTGAGATTTGTGCGCTGCTCAAGCGCCTGGGCGACAACCCTGAGCTCGCACACCCTACGCTCAAGATTGCGTTTGTCCCTGACGAGGAGATCGGTCACGGCGCAAGCCTGCTTGACCTGGATAAACTCGGTGCTGCGTACGGCTATACCGTCGATGGCGAAGCTCTCGGTGAGTTCAACTACGAGTGCTTCAACGCCGCCCACGCCGACGTCTACTTCAAGGGCGTCATGGTGCACCCCGGCAGCGCCAAGGACGTCATGATCAACGCAATCACGGTGGCTTCCGAGTTCCAGCAGATGGTGCCCGCCTTCGAGCGTCCTGAGCACACCGAGGGCTACGAGGGCTTCTACCACCCAATCGCCATCGAGGGCTCTGCGTCCGAGGTCAAGCTCAGCTACATCGTCCGTGACCACGACGCCCAGATCTTTGCCAACCGCCAGCAGGTCCTGCAGGATATCGCCACGTTCTTGAACAAGCGCTATGGCGAGAATACCGTTCGCGTTGAGATTCACCAGGAGTATCGCAATATGGCCGAGAAGTTCGACGGCTACGAGTTCCTGATTGATTATGCGCTTGAGGCAAATCGTGAGGTTGGTATTGAGCCTAAGCCAGTTGCCGCTCGTGGTGGTACCGATGGTGCCCAGCTCACCTTCCGCGGACTGCCATGCCCCAACATTGCTACCGGCGGATATAACGCCCACTCTGTGCGTGAGTTTGTCCCCGTGCCAAGCCTTGAGGTTACTGTTGATCTTCTGGAGAAGCTCGTCGCCAAGTTTGCTGCCCGCAGCTAGCACCTGCGCTGACCGCGCTGCTCGCAGCTAGCGCCGTCGCACCCGCATCGCACGCGAGCCGCCATGTCGTGCCGCGCTCGCACTGCCCGCGACCTGCGCCGCCGCGCCGTGCGTGACCGTTTGACGTGCAGCTTTGCCATTCATAGCTAGATTTCTACCGTCTACGCCCCCGCTCAACCTTGTCAACAAAATGGTGAGTGGGGGCGTAGCATAATTATGAAGGGTCATTGTTCTTTTTTTCACGGGATAAGGGAGGTCGCAATGCTCGCAGTGTTTTTTGGAATTGTTGTCGTTGCGGCACCCGTCGTAGCTGCGTTTTTAGAGCACTCGGGAAACGTTGGAATTTCCGAGCGTCGCCACAGCCATCACGATACCTACGTGACTCCCGCCGCGCTCACACGTTCGCTCATTATTGACATGGCATTTGTCAGTGCAATCGCAGTTATTCTCGGCTGGCTTTGTTACGTTAATGTATTTACGCCAAACCCAGACATTGTTATGGCATTTTTTGCTTCCTTCTCGGTTGTCATGTTTATGGCGTGGTACATCTTGAGTCGTTATAAGGTCTCGCTTTTTGATGACGAGATGGTTGTAGTGCCCTTTGTAGGCTCTGAAATTTCCATCAACTACCAGGACATTAAGCGCATGGAGTGGGTTGGTGGCCGTCGAGGCTCCGGGTTTAGAGATCTTCTAATTTTGACTTCGAATGCGTCAAAGGTGCGTCTCTCGGGTATGATTGGACTAGACCAAGTGTTGCTCAAGATTGATCGCTTTGATGTCTTGGCACATAGTTCAACTAGATAGAAGTACAATGCTGCGGCTTAGCTCGTGTCGGCTTAGCTCGTGTCAGCGTAGAGCGTGCCAGCGTAGAGCGTGCCAGCTTGGAGCTGCTTTGGCGTAGGGCTGCGTCCGCTTGGGCTGCGACGTGCGTCGCGTTTGCCCAGCTACGCAGCATGCAATAACGGGGGACGTTTGTGATTAAGCTTGTTTTATCTGATATGGACAATACGCTGGTACCTTTTGGCAATAGACGCGTGTCGGACTTCACACGCAAGGCTATTCACACGCTCCTTGAAGAAACAGATATCGCCTTTGGCCCTTGTACCGGCCGAGATTACGTTGAGCTGATGCGCCTCTTCAGCCTTGACGAGGCGTGCATGCAAACGGGTGTCATGTCCACAGGCAAGCGCGTGCTGTACAAAGGCAAGACCATCTCGCTTTCCATCTTTGACCACAAAACGTTGCAGGGTGTCGCAGATGCTCTTGCTGACGAGAAGAACATGTTCTTGGTCTGCTATCCAGAGAAGACTAACCTCTTTAACCCGGCATATGTTGTCGGTCCGCTGGACAAAGACATTCTCGCCGATTACGAGCGCAAATTGGTGTTTGTCTCGGGCATTGTTGATCAAGTCCCGGACGACGTCGATTTTGTCGCCGCAACAATTGCGTGCCCAGGCACGGAGGAGGACATGGAGCGCTGTCGCCAAAAGGTGGCCGCAGCTTGTCCAGACGTGTACACCATGTCGGTTGTCCCTCAGTGGTTTGACGTGCTTCCCAAGGGTGTGTCCAAGCTGACCGGCTTTGAAACGCTCCTGGAAAGAACGGGCATTTCTCCAGAAGAGGTGCTTGTTTTTGGAGATGGCGAGAATGACGTTGAGATTTTAAGTAAAGTTCCGCACTCAGTGGCGGTGGCAAACGCAATTCCAGAGGTCAAGCAGGTAGCAAAGCATCACGTAGGAGCATCTGCAGATGACGGCGTTGCGCACGCCCTGCTAGAGCTGGTGCGTGCGACAAAAGCAGGGGAAACTCCCCGTTTTATGATGGAGAACTAGCATGATTAGACTCATTGCATCGGACATGGACGGTACGCTACTGGACCAGAATTCCGAGGTTCCGCCAGAGACATTCGAGCTCATCGAAGAGCTGTACAAGCGTGGCGTTCACTTTGTGGCAAGCTCCGGTCGTCGTTACGATACACTGCGCTGGTTGTTTGTGCCGGTTGCAGATAAGATTGACTACGTGGCCTCTCTTGGCACGCAGGTCTATGTAGAGAACGAGGTCATCGACCGCGAGGTTTTCTCGTCAGCTTCTATTCGTAAGCTGTTTGAGTTGACGTCTGAGTTTGATTGCATTCACCTGGTTGTTTATGACCGCACGCATACGTATCTGCTGGACGATCAGAGTTCGTTTGTGCGTGAGCTGGACAAAGACCTGCCAAACGCCGAGCGCGTGTTTGATCCGCCTTCACCTGACGTTAGTATCATCAAGGCTGCTATTTGCTGCGATTCAAGGGCTCGCTCCATGGATATGGCTATGATTCTTGAGCGCGAGATGGGCGATAGACTTTCGTTCATGCCTTCTGGAGAGACCTGGATTGACGTGGTGCCTCGTGGTGTGAACAAGGCTACAGGACTTGAGCAGATTCGCAGGTACTATGGCATTTCTCGTGACGAGATTGCTGTGTTTGGCGATTCTATGAACGATTACGCTATGCTGCGTTATGCGGGCACTGCATACGTTATGGACAACGCTCGCTACGCGCTCAAAACAATTGCCTCCAAGGTCATTGCACCCAACACCGAGCAGGGCGTCCAGAAAGAAATGCGTCGAATTCTGGAAGAGCTGGCGTAAGGGCTTGGCGCCGTTTACCAAATTGTTCAGCATGACCATTTGGCGATAATTTCATACCGTTAGCCCCGTTCCTTTCCAAGTTTGATGGACTTATTTCGAGAGTCGAAATAAGGTAGTACAGACAGAAATGGAGAGGAGGGGACACGTATGTCAATTGTCAGCACTAAAGATATTGCCTATTCCAATAAACGTGCCGTTATTAAAGCATTGTGCGAGAAAAACGCTCTGTCTCGTGTTGAATTGGCTCGTGAATTATCTCTTTCTCCTAGTACCGTTACTACTATTGTTCAAGATTTGCTTCAGTCAAAAATGGTTGAAGAAAGCTCAGAGCGCGTAGTAACCGCTGGTAGATCAAAGACGCTTCTGCAACTTGCTCCAGAGTTTGGTCTCTTGGGACTTGTTCGGGTTTCTCGCCAGAGTCAGGAACTTGTGCTCGTTGACATGGCTCTTAACGAGTACGCTCGTACCACGCTGTCAGAAGAGGCTCCTTCGGGAGAAACTCTACTTGAAAGTATTAAAACTGCTCTTACAAGGTTTATTGTTGACGGCTCAATTCTTAAGGGAATTGGAGTTCTGCTTGAGGGCGATGTACTTGAATCAGAGCTTTCCGTCATGTATTCAACGGGTCATGATTCGGCAACAATTTCCCTGGTACAAGCGTTAGAGAGTTCCTTCAGGGTAGTGGTGAAGCAATTTGAGCAGAGTGACTTTGCTCTTTCTCAAGTAGAAAGCTCAAACAACATTGAGGATGTTTCTTCATACTTGCATCTCTCATTTGGAACTCGAGTTGTAGCTCAAGTTGTCAGCAATAACACCCCTCTTCCTATGAAAGAAGGATTAAACGCAGACATTACTCAGCAACTTGTGAGCGTAGACGGCCTGCAACTTGATAAGTTAATGAACCTTATCAGCACGGTTCAGAGTCTATTTTCTCTTGATGCTGTGGTTGTATCTGTGCCCGAAGAAGATATCTCTACTTCTTTGATTAAGGAAGATACGCTAAATAAGGCGTTGTCTACTCCTGCCTTTTTGGCGCAAAAATTTGCTCAGTTTGAAGCATTTCCAAAACTAATCGTAACAAGAATGACTTCAACAAACTTATTAATAGATGCTGTTTCTGCTCTAAGGTTTGCTTGTCTTTGTCCAGAAACTGTCCAGCTTTGGAAACGGGTGCTTGTTTCTGGTTGGCGTCCAGCAAGTTCTACGTAGTAAATCGGTAAGACTTACGCAGGTTATGTGCAGGAAACCAGCAAGGCTTGCGTAAGAAGCCAGCAAGGTAGATGTAGGGAAGTAGTACGCTATGTGCCGCGCTGGAACAAAGGTGTTTCTCGACTTTGTCTGCTCATCAAAGTCGTCAACATGGTGCTGAGGCATCTATAGAAGTACGTGTAGGTTGTTTGAAGGAAAGATAGCTGCACTTGCTATCAAACAATGTGTTCCTAAGGAGGAAACATGGTTCAGGGTATTTTGATCCTCTTGGTCTTTGTGGCTGTAGCTGCATTGATGATGACTAAGAAGATTCCAACTCTGCTTGCCCTGCCACTGATGGCCATTTTGATTTGTGTCATCGCAGGCGTTCCAATGTTTGGAAAAGACGGCGACGGAAAAGAAATTGGCTGGCTGACATCAGTATTTGAGGCTGGCACCGTCCGCATGGGCGCCGCAATCATGGCTGTTATTTTTGGCGCATGGTTGGGTCAGCTTATGAACAAGACTGGTGTTACCGAGACAATTATCAAGAAAAGTGCAGAGCTTGGTGGCGATAAGCCCCTGGTAATCACCTTGATTATGTCTATTGCAGTAGCTGTCCTCTTTACTACACTTTCTGGCTTGGGATCCATCATCATGGTTGGCTCAATCGTCCTGCCAATTTTGATTTCTGTTGGTGTTCCCGCAGCTAGTGCAGCATGTATCTTCTTGATGTCATTTACCACTGGTCTGGCACTCAATATTGCCAACTGGACAACCTTCGCAAAGCTTTTCAACCTAGACATCGCTCAGGTTCAGGGCTTTGAGGTTTATCTTGCTGTTGCAACTGGTATTGCAACTTTGATCATGATTGTTGTTGAGTTCAAGCGTAATGGCATTAAGTTTGCCTTCAGCGCTCCAGTTGCTGAGCAGAGCAACTCCAAGCAGCTCACCGGTGTTGCTGGTGGTCTTGCAATGCTTACTCCACTCATTCCTATTGTGCTTGTTGCTTTCTTGAAGGTTCCTGTTACCCCAGCATTTACCGTTGGTATTCTGTGGTGCCTGCTGTTTACCTCCAAGAGCTTTAGCAAGGCAATGAACCTTCTTGCAAAGACTTGCTATGACGGCGTAACCGACGCTGGTCCTGCAATTATCCTGATGGTTGGCATTGGTATCCTTTACCTTGCAGTTACCAACCCAACGGTTAAGGCAGTTCTTAACCCATTCCTGCTTGGCATCATGCCACAGAACCTTATTGCATACATCGTCTTCTTTGCGGTCCTCTCGCCATTGGCTCTGTATCGTGGACCTATGAACATGTTTGGTCTTGGTTCTGGCATCGCAGCTCTTATCATTGGCCTGAACACCTTGAATCCTCTTGCTGTCATGGGCGCATTCCTGGCTGCAGAGCGCATCCAGGCAGGTGGCGACCCAACCAACACTCAGAACGTTTGGACTGCAAACTTCTGCGAGGTTGACGTCAACACCGTTACTCGTAAGATGCTTCCTTACCTCTGGGCAGTTTCCATCTTTGGTGTAATTCTGTCTGGTGTTCTGTACTTCTAAGTTCTGACCTTGGGGCGAGAAGACCCTCTTGTTGTGGTCTTCTCGCCTCGTTTTATCTTTGCAGCTGATGGATTGCTGTAAATCAAGGAGGAAACGTGAAAGTTCGTATTGGAATCGACGTTGGCGGAACATTTACTGATGCTGTTGCCATCGACAATGATACGTACGAAATTATCGGCACGGTTAAAACACCTACCACACACACCGCTGAAGCGGGTGTCGCAGCAGGTATTGTGCAGGTGCTTCATGGTGTTATGGAGCAGCACAACATTAAGCCTGAAGATGTTGTCTTTATTGCTCACGGTACTACTCAAGCAACAAACGCCCTGCTTGAGGGTGATGTTGCACAGGTTGGTATCGTAACGCTTGGCAGCGGCCTTCAGGGAGCTAAGAGCAAAAGTGATACTAACGTTGGCGATATTGAACTTGCTGCCGGTAAATTCCTGCGTACCAAAAATGCTTTTGTAGACACATCCTCCGACGTAGAAGCTGGTATTAAGAGCGCAATTGAACAGCTTTTCTCGGAAGGTTCAACTTCTTATGTTGCAGCCGAAGCATTTAGCGTAGACGATCCAACTAACGAGAACGCCGTAATTGCAGAATGCTCTGAGAGAGAAGTTCCTGCTACGGCTACAAATGACATTTCCAAGCTTTATGGCCTGGCTATTCGTACTCGTACCGCAGTTGTTAACGCTTCCATCATGCCTAAGATGCTTGAAGCTGCAAATATGACCGACAAGAGTATTCGTGAGGCCGGTATTGAGTCACCACTTATGGTTATGCGCTGCGATGGCGGTGTTATGACTGTTGACGAGGTTCGTCATCGCCCCATCCTGACCATTCTTTCTGGTCCTGCAGCAGGCGTAGCTGGTGCTTTGATGTACGAGAAGCTCACCGATGGCTTGTTCTTTGAGGTTGGCGGCACTTCTACCGATATTTCTTGCGTTAAAGACGGCAAGGTTATGGTCAAGTACGCAGAAGTTGGTGGACACAAGACGTACCTCTCGTCATTGGACGTTAGAACCGTTGGTATTGGCGGCGGCTCTATGGTGCAAATTTCTGATGGCAGGGCTGTAGACGTGGGACCTCGTTCTGCTCACATTGCTAACTTGGATTACGAGGTTTACACCGACGCAGAAAAGATTGTGAACCCTCGTCTGGTTGCTGTTCGTCCTATGGACGGAGACCCTGAATACGCAGCTATTGAGTGCGATGGTGGACTTCGCGTTTGTCTGACCATGGCTGGCGCTGCAAATATTGCAGGCTTTGTTCCTGAGGGGGATTATGCATACGGTTCTGTTGAAGCTGCTCGTGCAGCATGGGCTCCTCTTGCAGAGAATATGGGCATGAGCGTTGAAGAAGCAGCAGCTCAGGTTCTTGCATTCGCCGCAAAGAAGAACGGCGCTGTGGCAGAACAGCTTATGAAAGACTATGGCATGGACCCTCGTACAACCGTTTACGTTGGCGGTGGCGGAGGTGCTTCTACGGTAGTGCCACACTTGGCAAAGACCATGGGTCATACGTTCCGCATTGCTAAAAACGCACCTGTTATCTCAACTATTGGCGTTGCTCTTGCTATGGTCCGTGACATGGTTGAGCGCAGTGTTACCAACCCAACCGACGATGACATTGTTAGCGTTAGGCGTGAAGCAGAAGCTCGTGCTATTAAGATGGGAGCAGCTCCTGGAACTGTTGAGGTTACGGTTGAGGTTGATACCCAGCGTCATGTTGTCCGCGCGATTGCTGTTGGTGCCACTGAGCTGCGTAGTAAAGACGTTAATGCTACACGTCTGAGTGCAGACGAGCTTAAAAAACTTGTAGTAGAGAACCTTGGCGAGGGTGCAGATAACGTTTCCGAGGTCGCTCACTCTTCTGAGCTCTTTGCTTACACTGCAACCACTACAGAAAAGAAGCTCTTTGGTCTTCTCACCAAGAAACGCACAGCTCTTCGTCTTATTGATTCCGAGGGTGTTATTAGACTTCAGCGTCCTAATGCCGACGTACTCCAAGAGACCATTAGTTCTTGGCGCAAGGGAGTAACAGCCCTGGTAGAGGACTTGACCGTATACAACGACGGTGGAGCCAATCTGCCAAACGTCTATGTGGTAGTTGGCAAGCGCATTATCGATCTGTCTGGAATGACTTCTCTTGAGCAGATTTTGAGCCTTGCAGCAGTGGAGTTGGGCGGTTATCCGTCTGACGAGCCTGTTATCATCGCTGCTACACTTCGTTTAGGCGATTAAACTCACATGCAGAACGCAGATCACACTTTGGCGAGAAAATCGGTGAACCTTGAAGCAGAGTCTACTGTTGGCTCTGCTTCACGGTTTCCGTTTCCAACTCGTGAGCTTGCACGTAAAGAGCTCTCGTGGGATCGCTTTGCTGCTCGAATTCCTGAAGAGGATAAAGAGCGCGTGATTGATTTGGCTTGGTCAAAGGGTGAGCGCGCTGCGCATATGGTGTTTGAAGAATCAAACGGTCAAAGTGATTTCTTTAAAATCTGCAAAGATGTAGGCATGACAATTATCAAAAAAGATATTGATTGTGTGTATGGAAACCAGCGTTATTTCAGCGATTATGTTTCTGGTACAAAAGAAATTACGCTCTATGAGCAGTCGTGCGCGTTGTGGGCAAAACAAAATCAACTTGAGCCGCATGAAGCTCAAAACCTCATTCTGATGCATGAGTTTTTTCATGTCTTAGAGACGACGCGACTTGGATTAACCAGCAAAGAATACACCGTTCCGCTTATTACTATTGGTCCTTGTAAGCTGGGAAAAACAGGCATTCACGCACTATCTGAAATTGCAGCACATGCGTTTACCAATACTTACTACGAATTGCTACATAACATTTCTGGCACAGGAGGAAACAATGAATCATAAAGAGATTACCTGGAACAACCTACAGATTCCTGTTGTTGGAAGTTTTGATGTAGTTATAATTGGCGGCGGCGTCTCTGGCTCTGCTTGTGGAATTCGCTGCGTCAACGAGGGTCTCTCTACACTTATTGTGGACAAGTCAAATCTGCTTGGAGGCTCTGCTACACGAGCACTTGTGTGCCCTATGATGCCGTCATATGTGCGTCATCTGCCAGTTCTTTCTGCCATCGAACAGCAGCTCTTGGCTTCAGGTGACGCTACGCGCGACGATTACACAACCATGATCTGGTTTGCTCCTGAGCGTTTGGGAGAAGTGTATGAGCAGCTCTACGCCACTAAAGGTGGACAAATCCTCTATGACACGTCTCTTGTAGCTGCGGTTCTATCTGATGCTGATGACGAGAAAAGCATTACACACGCTATTCTTGCCTCAACAGAAGGTTTGATTGCAGTGGCTGCTCAAACGTGGATTGACGCATCGGGTGACGCAGTCTTGTCCAGAGCTGCTGGTGTACCAGTTGCAGCTGGTGATGAGGACGGCATCAATCAGGTTTGCAGCTTGCGTTTTACCATGGGTGGAATTGATGTTGAGCGCTATAGAGATTACGTGCTTTCACTTGATGATCACTTCTCGCCATTAGTTGAGGGATATTTCTTTGAGTCCGCGATGGTCGCAGGTAAGAATTTTAAGCTGGAGCCAAAGTTTCGTGAGGGAATTGAAGCAGGTATTCTTGAAGAGGAGGACCTGCGCTATTACCAGATTTTCTCGCTTCCTGGAAAGCCAGGTTGCATGGCGCTAAACTGTCCGCATATTGCAAGCATGCGTACAAACACCTCGGGAGCCGCGCGTTCTAACGCAACAGTTGAGGCACACGCTCGCATTCGCCGACTAGTTACGTTTTTACAGCGCATGATGCCTGGATTTGAGCAAAGCTACCTTATGGAGCAGGCTTCATTGTTGGGTGTTCGTGAGAGCTGGCGTGTTGAAGGTCAGACAATGCTTACCGAGGAAGATTACGTCAACCAGGCTCGATTTGACGACGGTCTTGTTCGCGGCGATTGGTACATTGACGTTCACTCCAATAAGGGCGGACTCTTCCACAAAAACACCTACGAGCAGGGTGACTATTACGAGATTCCATTCCGGTCGATGGTCACCAAACACATCAATAACCTGGGGGTTATTGGCCGCTGTATCTCTACAACATTTTTGATGCAGGCTAGCGTTCGCATTATCCCAACGGTTACCGATATGGGTGATGCTATGGGCACCGCATGTGCTCTAGCAAAACAGACGTCAACACCACTCGCTCAGCTAGATGGCGTGGCGGTCCGTGCTGAAGTTGAACAAATGAAACCCGTGAATTCATAATTGCTGTTTAAGAATTGTGGAAGCTGTGATAAACTTCTACAGTCACGGGCGATTGGCGCAGCGGCTAGCGCAGGTGCTTTACACGCACAAGGCCGGGAGTTCAAATCTCTCATCGCCCACCATGGAACCTCACGCGGCGCCCTCGGGTGTCGCGTTTTTTCTTAGGAGTGCAATGAATAACCAGGTAGAAAGCGCGTTTTCTGGCGAGAAACCCGTGCAGGTCGACGCCGCCACGCAGGCCGAAGCCACCGCCCAGGCCGACGCCGCCACGGAGCCCGTGCGCTCGTTCGATCGCGCGTGGGACCAGATGCGCCCCGTCACTCTCGAGCGCAACGTTATGAAGAACGCCGACGGATCGTGCCTAGTCACGTTCGGCGACACGCGCGTCCTGTGCACCGCTACCGTCGAAGAGGGCGTCCCCGCTTGGCGACGCAGTTCTCGCGCAGGTTGGGTTACGGCCGAATATGCCATGCTACCTGCGTCGACTAACCGCCGCACCAAGCGAGAGCGTGCAAATCGCAAGGGTCGCTCCATGGAGATTGAGCGCCTGATCGGTCGCTCGCTACGCTCCGTTGTTGATCTCAATCGCCTTGGCGAGTACACCATTACGCTGGACTGCGACGTGCTTCAGGCGGATGGCGGCACCAGAACAGCCAGTATCACGGGCGCTTGGGTGGCGCTTCACGACGCACTCTATTCACTTGTCGAGAAGGACCTCCTGCCCAGACTTCCTCTTACAGGTCAGGTAGCTGCGATTTCTATGGGATACGTAAACGGTCAGCCACTGCTGGACCTTGACTATCCCGAGGATTCTCATGCGGACATTGACATGAACCTTGTGGGAACAGAAACTGGACAGATAATTGAAGTGCAAGGAACAGGCGAAGGCGGCCCGTTTGATCGCGAGCAGCTCAATCAGCTGCTCGATCTTGGTCAGGCTGGCATTGCTCACCTTGTTGACCTGCAGAATCAAGTGACTGGATTTAGGGAGTAACCATGAGTCAAAACAGTGAAAATCAAGGTTCTAACGCTGTGACCTTTGATCCAAATACAACCGTGGTTGTTGCAACGGGCAACGCTCACAAACTTGTTGAGATTGAGGCAATCCTCTCCAAGGTAATGCCTGGTATGAGCTTTGTGGCTTTAGGCCAGCTGGGCGATTTCCCTGATCCAGAGGAGAACGGTCAGACGTTCCGCGATAACGCTCTAATCAAGGCAATGGCTGCACTTGACGAGGTAGATTGTGTAGCGGCCATTGCGGACGACTCAGGCATTTGTGTTGACGCTCTGGACGGAGCTCCTGGAATTTATTCTGCTCGTTATGCTGGTGAGCATGGCAATGATGCTGCAAACAATCAGAAGCTGCTGGCAGAGCTTGCCGACGTTGCTGATGAGGACCGTACTGCTCGCTTCCACTCCACCGTTGCTCTGGTCTACAGAGATGGATCCGTGCTGGTAGGAGAGGGTGACTGCGAGGGTGTTATCGGTCACGAGCCAAAGGGTCACAACGGCTTTGGCTATGACCCACTCTTCTGGCCTGAGGATGCTCCAGGTAAAACCATGGCAGAGCTTGAGCCTGACGAGAAGAACGCTATATCGCATCGTTTCCACGCTCTGCAGAATCTTTCCAAGCAGATTCAGGGATAGGCACGACGTAGGTTTCGCGTCAGATTCGCGTCAGGGTTATGCCAGGTTCACGTCAGATTCTAGACAGATAACTGCCATCGCGTCAGCTTTACGTCAGAATCGCGACAGATTCCTGACAGATTCCTGATAGAAAACTGCCGCCGCGTCAGGTTTGCGTCAGGTTTGCGTCAGCTTCGCGTCAGAATCGCGACAGAATAGCGACAAAACACGCCATATAACAGGTCAAAACCGGTCAGCGAGATATTTGTTCTTCTCGCCGACCGGTTACTTTTTTGCTTGCTTCAAATGTTAAACTAAATGTAACTGTGACTTCTGTCTTGGAGGAAAGCATGAGGATTGTTCGCACCCGCGATTACGAGGACATGAGCAGAAAAGCTGCAAACGTCATCTCTGCACAAATTATTCTGAAGCCAAATTGCGTTCTTGGTCTGGCAACTGGTTCAACGCCAATTGGTACTTACGCCCAGCTTGCTGACTGGTGCAAGAGGGGAGACCTGGACTTCTCGCAAGTTTCTACGTACAACCTTGATGAGTACCGCGGTCTTTCTCACGACGATCCTCAGAGCTATCACTATTTCATGCGCAAAAACCTCTTTGACCTGGTAAATATTGATCTTGAGAATACCCATGTGCCCGACGGCTCTAATCCTGACGTCGAGGCAGCTTGCGCCGAGTACGATAGGCTTGTTGCTAAGGCTGGCTATCCTGACCTGCAGCTTCTTGGTATTGGTCACAACGGTCATATTGGCTTCAACGAGCCCGACGACCATTTCTCAAAGGGTACGCACTGCGTTGACCTCACCGAGAGCACCATTCAGGCAAACAGCCGCTTGTTTGAGCGCATGGAGGACGTCCCTCGTCAGGCTTACACCATGGGCACGCAGACCATCATGTTCGCGCGCAGCATTCTGATTGTGGCTAGCGGCGAGGACAAGGCTAAGGCTGTTTACGACATGTGCTTCGGCAACGTTTCGCCTCAGTGCCCAGCCTCTATCCTGCAGCTTCATACTAACTGCACCGTTATTGCTGACGAGGCTGCCCTCTCGCTCTGCCCAGCTGAGTAAGGTTTGGTTGGCACAAAGCTTTTTAAAGGCTTCAAAAGGTGTCTAAAAAAGCATCTGCCGAGAAAAACAAAACTCCCATTCATGTGAATGGGAGTTTTTTTGTAGCAGTTTATCGTGCGTAAGCGTTGTACGTGCGCGTTTAGTGACGCTCCGAAAAATATTAATAGTCCTTGTAGTAGCTGCTTACAGCCAGAAGGGTTTGGTAGTTAAGGCCAAGTACATAGTCACCCTGATCGGTATGAACTGTGCGAAGTGTAAACTCAAGATTGTCACCAATCGTGATTTTATCGCCATCTTTTTTGCCAGTACGAGACATATCGCCAGTTGTAAGTGGGAAAATTCTTCCAGCTGGATTGACTGAAGTGACTAAAAATATAAAAGGCTCGACGGAGTTCTCGATGTGCAGTTGTTTGAAAATCTGACTGTTTGTTGACACATAGACTACTTCGTTTCTGTCAAACTCCTTCTTCAGCTCTGGAAGAGTCGCTGCTACCCAAGGTAGATCATGGTGAACAAAGGGATTGTCGCTTGCGAGCGACTGCGCAATAGGCGAGCCATACTGGTAGACGTAAACAATCTTGTTGTAGAGCTCGCTGACGTCGTTAACAGTCGTCTGAGCTGGTGCGGCCTGGTTAGCCTGAACAAGCTCGATGAGGTTCATGGAGTTTAACTGGTCCGATGAGGCGCCTTTGGACTGTGCCTCAGAAACGGTCAATCCACCAAATGCAAATGACCCCACGCCAAATACCAGGCAAAGTGCGGACAACGCAACAAGAACTTTAGATGATTTCTTTTTGGAAAGGAATGCAATTCCAACAGCAAGAGCAACAAAAATAAGCACGATATACCAGGTCTTACTGATGGCATATCCCAGAGTCTCAGTCATTGGGCCTCCTCGTGTTGTAAGTTAGTTACTAATTTTATCAGAGGATCCCTATTTGTCATAAATTTGTTGGGGTTCTGACGCGATGCCGTTGCAAGTCTGCCGTGATGTCGTCGCAAGTCTGTCGTGGATCTGACACGAACCTGACGCAGGTCTGACGTGGACCTGACACGACCTTCTCGCAAACCTGTCGCGAATCCGAATCGAAGCTGACCGATCGACTGATGTTGTTCCCGTGACATTTGTCGTAAAACCTTGAGATTTTATTTTCTACCTCGTATAGTGGAGTTTCGGAAATTCTGACTATTGTTTGTCGACCGGTACATATCTCCGACACTTCAACGTGTCGCATCGCAAACGTACTGATTGACTTGGAGGATTGATGGAAAACGAGATTCCACCAGTTAATCGTGTAGACGAGATTCACGAGAAGCTCAGCGCACTTCAGGGCCAAAAACTCAAGGTCAAGGCCAACATGGGTCGTTCTCGTATTGTTGAGCGCACAGGCACTCTGGTCATGGCCCATCCATCTCTTTTTATCGTTGAGGTCGGCGAGCGCCGCGGTCGTACCGCCCGCCAGTCCTACCAGTACGTTGACGTTCTGACCGGCACCGTTGAGCTTTTTGACTACGAGACTGGCGAGCGTTTGTTTGATTTTGAGTTTGAAGAGTAGTTCAGAAGCGCGCATTACTTCGACTAGGCTCACTCTCATGACTGCCTCTTCGTCCAAATTTGGACGCCAAACCATCAAAATTCCTTGCAAGGTTAATCTTCACCTGGGCATTCACACCCGGAAAGACCAGCGAGGATACCATAAAGTAGATTCGCTCATGGTTCCCGTTGCGCTGTACGACACGGTTGTTGTTGACGACGCGCCGGAGCTCACGGTTACGCATGAGCCGCAGCTCTGCGTACTGCCCGAGCGTACGACAACCTGGAAAGCTGCAGTCCTTCTTGCCAATAAGCTGGGTGTTTCCCCAGATGTTTCCATTGACGTGCAAGTGCACATTCCCGAGAAGGCCGGTCTGGGTGGATCGTCTGCCGATGCTGCCGCAACGCTCTATCTACTTGCTCAGCGTTGGGGTGTTGATCCGTTAGATCCGCTGGTAGTTGAGGTAGCCAAGGCTGTTGGTGCAGACGTAGCGTTCTTCTTGGACCCACGACCTTCGCTTATGCTTGGTGCTGGAGACACGCTGGTGGAGACCTACGCGTCTACCGTTGACGCTCCGCTTGCCATTGTTTTACCAGCAGAAACAGGCGTTGTTACCAAAGAGGCATACGACCAGTTTGATGCGTCGCCAATTGCTCCGGAATCTTACGAGCAGCTGTCCGCACTTCTACGTGCTGCTGGCCAGGACGCCAGTGGTCCAGCCGCTAGTGGCCAAGCCGATGCTGACAAAACCATTGCAGGTAGACAGCTCATCCAGCAGGTGGCAAAACTTCTCTTCAATAATCTTGCACCTGCAGCAAAATCGCTAAAACCACAGGTTGCCGAGGTAGAGGAGTGGCTGAAGGCACAACCTGGCGTTCTTGCTGCTCAGGTTTCTGGCTCTGGTAGCAGCTCTTTTGCACTTTGCGAATCACGCGATGCCGCAGACGCAATTGCCGCCGCGGCTCAAGCAAAAGGTTGGCGAGGTTTCTCTACTACCTGCAAGTTGTAGTGGTAACATAGAGCGGCAAATGTTTGATGGTTTACCCGCCGGACAAGGCAAAACATAACGGGTTGTGGCTCAGCTTGGTAGAGCGCTCGGTTCGGGACCGAGAGGTCGCTGGTTCAAATCCAGTCAACCCGACCATTTTTCCTCTTAAATCGTGAATCCACACCGTTTTTTGCCGTGAAATAGGCGCTTTTGCTGTCAAAGTGGTAAAAAATGCGTTTAGTTGGAATATACAAAATCAGATGAATTCTATGCAGGGCATCTACCAGCGTAAATCCTCGGTCAAATATGATTAAAACTTTTATAAGAAAACTCAACTGGGCAAACGTAAGTGCCAAAACGTCGAACTAGAAAATTTATTTCCAACTAAACGGATTTTTTACCCAAATCAGACACCGTTTTCCAATACATCAATTTCTTGATTAGTTTTCGTGCATATCAGAGGCTGTTTATACGGTTTCTGATACAAGTGATAAGTGGCTATTTCCAAAATCTACGAAGACGGTCAATAAGCGTACAGCAGGATCATTTTTTTGAACTCTCCACCTCTATCATATGAACAATATGAATGTTTTGAACGTTTAACCTCAGCAAAACATAAAAAATTTTGCACAAAATAAACACAAATGGATTACAATCAGTCAAAAGCATCGGGCTCGTACCGTTGCGTTGCAGGACCGCGCGTCCGGGTTCGTACCATCGTGCTGCAGGACCGCATGTGCGCCGGGCTCGTACCATCGTGCTGCAGGACCGCGCGTCCGGGCTCGTACCGTCGTGCTGCAGGACCGCACGAACGTCGTAGTTTTGTTGTGTCAGTTCTCAGTGTCAGTTTGTTGTATCGCGTTTTGTTGAAAGGGGTTTTGTATGCCTGTTGTTGAGTTTTTTGTAAACGTGTTATCAACACCAGCCATCCTAGTTGGCCTTGTTGCTCTGCTAGGTTTGGCACTTCAGGGAAAGCCAGTTGAGGACCTCATTAGGGGTACCCTCAAGACTATCGTTGGCTTCCTTGTTCTTTCTGCAGGCGCAGGTTTCCTGCAGACTGGTTCCCTTCTTGCCTTTGGCGAGATCTTCAACTTCGCCTTTGATATGCAGGGCGTCGTCCCAAACAACGAGGCCGTCGTCTCGCTGGCACTTGGCGAGTTTGGTCAAGCAACCGCAATCATCATGTGCATCGGCATGGTCCTGAACATTGTCCTCGCACGTTTTTCTCGCTTTAACTACATCTTCCTCACCGGCCACCACACTCTCTACATGGCAGCTATGCTCGCCATCATCCTGCACGTCGGCGGCCTTTCCGGTTGGATGCTCTACATCTCCGGCGCATGCCTGCTTGCTCTGATCATGGTTCTGTCTCCTGCATACTGCCAGCCAACCATGCGCAAGGTTACCGGCAGCGATTCCGTTGCACTTGGCCACTTCGGCGGTGCTGGTTACTGGCTTGCTGGTATGGTCGGTAAGCTCTTTGCTTCCGATCGCGAGAATAGCACCGAGAATATCAAGTTCTCCAAGCGCCTCATCTTCCTGCGCGACAACACCGTTTCCATCGGCCTGACCATGATCGTCATGTTTTTGGTTATCACCGGCGTTGCCGTCAGCCGTGGCCTTCTAACCCTGGTACCTGCAGGAACTACCGCTGCAGAGTTTGCCTCTAACCCACAGTATGCTGGCCTTCAGCACCTCGGCGACCTGCTGAACATTGGTACCGAGACCACCACTAACTGGATTGTCTGGGCATTTACCCGTGGCCTCTCCTTCGCTGGCGGCGTTTACATCATTCTGTCCGGTGTCCGTCTGATCATTGGCGAGATTGTTCCTGCATTCAAGGGTATCGCTCAGAAGCTTGTCCCTGGTGCAAAGCCTGCAATCGACTGCCCAATCGCATTTACCTATGCTCCAAACGCCGTTATCATCGGCTTCCTGAGTTCCTTCGTTGGCGGCATCCTTGGCCTGCTCATTCTTGGTGTTATTAACGCACAGATCGCAGCTATTGCCCTGATTCTCCCAGGCGTTGTTCCTCACTTCTTCTGCGGCGCAACCGCAGGCGTCTTTGGTAACGCCGAGGGCGGCATCAAGGGCTGCATTGCGGGCTCTTTTGTCCACGGCCTGCTCATTACCTTCTTGCCTGCACTGTGCATGCCAGTCTTTACTCTCATGGGCTTCACCTCCGCTACCTTCTCCGACGCTGACTTCTCCATCATGGCGCTGATCTTTGGTAACGTTGCTCTGAACGTCCAGGGTGCAGTCCTCACCGGCATCTGCGTTGTCTGCTTCTGCCTCCCAATTCTCTTTAACCTTGTTGCTCCTAAGAAGGTAGAGGAGATGAAGGCCGAGTAGCATCCGCTCACAGAATTGCAGCTAAATATCGCAGTTGCTGCAGAAAATGCGAGTAGAATTTAGGTATCTAGGTCGGGCTTCGTCCTTGGATGGGGCCCGACTTTTTAACCCACGTAACCCACATATCACACGTGGTGAATTGAAAGGGGCTTTTATGGCTATCCAGAAGATCCTTTGCTGTTGCGGAAGTGGACTTGGCTCCAGCCTTATGGTTGAGATGCAGATCCAGGACGTCCTGAATGAGCTGGGCGTGAGCGGCGTCGAGGTTGAGCACTCAACCGTTTCCGACGTTACTCCTGGCGCAGCTGACCTCTTTATTGTTGCTCGCGACCTTGAGGATTTTATCGCTGACATTCCAGAAGACGAGAAGATCGTTCTCTCCAACATCCTTGATAAGGATGAAATGAAGGAAAAGCTTACCGAGAAGTTCGGTCTGTAAGCGCTGGCTCGCACGCAGCTCCGGCCCGCGCGTCGTGCCGACCTGCTGCGTTTCTCGCACGCAGCTCCGGCTTGCGCGTGGTGCCGACCTGCTGCGTTTCTCGCACGCAATACGTGAAAGGAAATTACATGGACGTCGACCTTAAACAGGTTGCTCGTGAGGTGCGCAAAAGCATCCTCACGCAGGTCTTTACGGCCAAATCCGGCCATCCCGGTGGCTCACTTTCTGCAACAGAAATCCTGACGTATCTCTACTTCAAGGAGATGCACGTAGACCCTACCAAGCCTAACTGCCCCTGCAGGGATCGCTTTGTGCTCTCAAAGGGTCACGTTACTCCTGCACTTTACGGCGTTTTGGCTGAGCGCGGTTTCTTCCCCAAGGAGGAGCTCAAAACCTTCCGCGCGCTCAACTCGCGCCTTCAGGGTCACCCAAATATGAACGATACTCCTGGCGTTGATATGAGCACCGGTTCCCTGGGTCAGGGCGTTTCTACCGCTGTTGGTATGGCGCTTGCTGGCAAGAAGTTCAACAAGGATTACCGCGTCTACGCACTCCTGGGCGACGGCGAAATCGAAGAGGGCCAGGTCTGGGAGGCTGCCATGTTTGCGGGTAACCACCAGCTTGATAACCTCACGCTTATTGTTGACAACAATAACCTGCAGCTTGATGGCTCGCTTGATCAGATCAACACACCACAGCCAATTGACGAGAAGTTCAAGGCGTTCAAATTCCACGTTATTGATGTGGCAGATGGACACGACTTTGACCAGCTTGCAGCTGCATTTGCTGAGGCTCGTACCGTTAAGGGTCAGCCAACCGTTATCATTGCCCACACCGTAAAGGGCAAGGGTATCTCCTTCATGGAGAACCAGGTAGGCTGGCACGGCAAGGCTCCTAACCAGGAGCAATACGAGCAGGCTATGAAAGAGCTTGAGGGAGAGGTGGCATAACATGGCAGACGTACAGAAAATTGCCACCAGAGAGGCTTACGGAAAAGCCCTGGTAGAGCTTGGTAAAGAGCACGACGATCTTCTCGTCTTTGATGCTGACTTGGCAGAGGCAACTCGTTCCGGCAAGTACGGCGAGGAGTATCCTGATCGCTTTGTGGACTGCGGCATAGCTGAGGCCAATATGATTGGTATGGCAGCTGGCGTCGCAGCTACGGGTCACAAGGTCTTTGCAACCTCGTTTGCAATGTTTACGTCTGGTCGTGCGTTTGAGCAGATCAGAAACTCGGTGGGTTACCCTCACCTAAACGTCAAGATTGGCGCTACCCACGGAGGCCTCTCGGTAGGAGAGGACGGCGCTACTCATCAGTGCAATGAGGATATTGCTGTTATGCGCACCATTCCTGGCATGACGGTCATTATTCCATCCGACGCTGTTGAGGCTGAGGCCGCCGTCAAGGCCGCTTACGACCATGACGGTCCTGTCTACATGCGCTTTGGCCGCCTCCCTGTTCCTGTTTTCAACACCAACCCTGACTACCACTTCGAACTTGGCAAGGGCATTGTCCTCAAGGAGGGTACTGACGTCACGCTGGTAGCCTGCGGCCTAATGGTCCCTGTGGCTCTCGAGGTTGCAGAGCAGCTAGCAGCAGAGGGTGTCAACGCCGAGGTTATCAATATTCACACTATTAAGCCTCTGGATACTGAACTGATTACCGCTTCTGCAGCAAAGACCGGCAAGGTTGTGACTATCGAGGAACACTCCATTATCGGCGGTCTGGGCAGTGCGGTTTGCCAGGCTCTTGCAGAGAACGCTCCTGTTCCTGTTAAGGTTATCGGTGTCCAGGACACCTATGGCGAGTCCGGACCAGCTCTTCAGGTTCTTGCCAAGTACGGCCTGGATACTCCAAGCGTCCTTGCATCCGTCAAGGATTTCTTGAAGTAAGTTCTTCGAGTTCCAGTGCGCTTTAGCGTGCACGGAGCACATCATCGCACGTTATCGTTGCACAAACAAAGCCCTTCTCGTCATCTGGCGAGAAGGGCTTTTTGAGTGCAGGCGTCTGATCCAAAACTGCTGCAATTATGTGTGTGGGGCATGCGTCTGTAGATTTTTGGGCTCAATTAATCCAAAAGCACACTAATTATGTGTTGAGAAACGCGATTTTGATCCAAGACCTACCTAATTATGTGCCTTTCGGCACATAATTACCCCTTTTTTGGATCAAGCGGACACATAATTACCTAGGTTTTGGATCAATCGACCCTGAAAAATCTACGAAGCTGCCCTGCGCAGGCTCCCGACGAGCTCGCACTGATCGCGCTCGCCACCTGGCGAGAAACCCCGTCCACTAGCAGCGCTTTCGCACAAACAAAGCCCTTCTCGTCATCTGGCGAGAAGGGCTTTAGAATCACAGCGGACTTCAAGGTTTGACCATTCCCAATGATCTGCCGAACAACTGCAATTACTCCGACCTGTGTAGCGACGGAGGAACCGCAAAGGGCAAGCTCTAGCTGAATTCATTTACTGAGGTTGTCATCTGCTTCGTGGCTGGGGCC
>CALCXO010000034.1:0-4803 GCA_937905925.1 uncultured Atopobium sp. | reverse complement strand
TTTTCTGCACGCCATTTCACGATTGGACATAACCATGATATTTGAAACCTCTCGGCGCAGGTCTGTTTCGCTGTGCCATTCATGGCAATTTAAGATTTGTTTCGTATGGGGCGGGGAGCTCGTGTCGACATTGACGAGCTTGATTCTCCAAATGGGTCTCATTTGGCATATCGCCCTCACGACAGAATCATCTTCCCTCCTCTCCCTGGCATCGTTAGCAGGCTTTCTGCCGATTGCTTTGTTCGGAGTCCTTGCGGGCGCCGTTGTCGACAGGCTGCCTTTGAAACGTGTTCTCATCGGCGCCGACCTCTTCGTTGCCGCGGTGGGCGCCGCCTTGGCGATTGCCTCGTTGGCCGGCAGCTTACCTGCGTGGTCAATACTCATCGCCCTGTTTCTCCGCGCAGCTGGCACTTCGTTCTACACGCCGGCCTCCCAATCCCTCACGCCCCATCTCGCCCCGCCAGAGCATCTCGTTCGCCTATCGGGAGTGATGCAGGCGATTCAGTCCGCCGGATACATTCTTGGCGCCGCGCTCGCGGCAGTGATTTATCCTGTGGCGGGCATTACCGCCATGATTGCCCTCGACGTGCTGGGGGCGCTTTTCGCTTCTCTAGCTGTCCTCGCCGCTCAGATAGACGCAGGAGGACTCGACGAAGCCGACCGCAGCTCGTCCTTTTCCAATAAAGTTCGAGAACTTTTCTCTGAGATTTCGGACGGCTACAAGCTGATCAGGGGATACAGGGGGCTGTTCGCCCTTCTTTGGTGCGGGTTCGTCTTCGCTTTCGCGTTCTCTCCGCTCGCGGCATTGTTCCCAATAATGACCTTGGGGCATTTTGGCGGTAGCACGGGGGATGCCGCTTTGGTGGAAATCCTTTTTTCTGCAGGCATGCTGGCTGGGTCCGGCATTTTGGCGGCCACGGGAGGGTTCCGCAATAGGTCGTTCACCATGGTCGCCGCGATTGCCGGCTTCGGCATTGCCGCAATCGTATCCGGATCGCTCGGCCCGTCATTGTTCGCTGCTTTCCTGCCGGTGAGCTTTCTTATGGGCGCATGCTCCCCGTTGTACGCGGGAACCCAGACTGCCCTTATGCAGGAGCAGATACCTCCTGAGTACCTAGGCCGCGTTTTCGGCCTCTACGGAACCATCATGGCGTGGGCCATGCCCATGGGCCTCGCAGCCCCCTCCGTTTTTGCGGATCTGCTTGGAGCTCCGTTATGGTTCGTCGGCTCTGGAGCGACCATGGTACTGCTTGCGATGGCTATGCTGCTTGCTCCGAGCGTCCGAAACGCGGGGAAAAGAGATACCGGGCAGATTCAATAGCCCAAGTATTCGAAAAAAAGAGGCAGCAGCCATCGGTTCAAGCGTCAGCCTTCAAGCCCTTGCGACGACGAGGTATTGCACCGACATTCCGCATCGCGCTCCTTATTCGTCGCCAACTATCATTTTCGGATTTGCCGGCTTGCGCAAGGTCAAAACGCTCGCGCCGGCAATTGGGCAAAGGCGAAAAATCGACGTGAGCAATCTTTTTTGGCATGGCTGCGCTTCCAGTAAAACGCTAATACACAAAAGGCGGTTCAACCTATGGAACTCATAGTCAAAGCTAAAGACATCTTTTTGGAATATGCCGGCCGCGATATCCTAGATATCGAAGAGTTGGAAATCTACTCCTACGATCGCATCGGCTTGGTGGGAGACAATGGCGCAGGCAAAACCAGCCTGCTTAAAATTCTGAGCGGCAATCTTACCATTGCGGACGCCGACGTCAGGCGCTTCGGCAGCATTGCCCTCATCGGCCAACTCGATGAACTCGACCTTGATGCGGCTCAGGACAGTGGTGAGATGCTCTCCCGTCTCAACGTCGCCGGAGTGGCGCAGGAGACGATGAGCGGCGGGGAGGAAACACGCGCCAAGATTGCCTCTGCACTCTCCCAGCATGCAAGCGCGATCTTCGCCGACGAGCCTACGAGCCACCTCGACCAAGACGGCATCCGCCTTCTCGTCGGACAACTCAAGGCATTTGATGGGGCTCTGCTCATCGTGAGCCATGACCGTCATTTTCTCGACCAGGTGGTAGACAAGATCTGGGAGCTCAAAGACGGCGGTATTTCCGAATTCTGGGGTGACTACTCCGACTATCTGCGACAGAAAGAAGAAGAGCGCAAAGCTCAGGCGACTCGATACGAAGAGGCGATGCGCGAGCGCGATCGCCTCGAAGCCGCCATCGAAAAACAACGGAAAAAAGCACGGCAGGTCGACGCCAAGCGGAAGGCTGCGAAAAAAAGCAACGAGTATGCAGGTCGATTGGGGCATCAGAAAGCAACCGGCACCAAACAGAAGAGGATGTACCAGGCGGCTAAGGACATGGAGAAGCGCCTCGAAGCGCTCGAAGGGATTGAGGCCCCAGATAGCATTCGCGCCGTGCGGTTCCGCCAGAGCAAGGCCCTGGAACTGCATAGTAAATTTCCCATCTCGGCAGACGATTTCAGCTTGAGCTTCGGCAACTGCATGCTCTATGACCACGCGAAATTCGAGATACCGCTCGGTGCCAAAGTGGCCATCACCGGTGGCAACGGTACAGGAAAGACCAGCCTGCTGAAGGCAATCGCTCGACGCGCCGACGGTATCAACATCTCTCCCAAGGCAGAGATCGGTTACTTCGAGCAAACAGGCTACAAGTTCGACGCCCGTCAGTCTGCGATCTCGTTCATGCAGGATGGTTGCGAGTACAGCATGACCGAAATTCGAGGCATCCTCGCCTCTATGGGAATCGGACCGCGCGACCTGACAAAGGACGTTGGCGTTCTCTCGGGAGGCGAAGTCATCAAGCTGCTACTCGCGAAGATGCTGCTGGGCAGATACAACATCTTGCTCATGGACGAGCCTGGAAATTACCTGGACATCAAGAGCGCCGAAGCCCTCGAGCAGATGATGAGCGCCTATGCCGGAACGATAGTGTTCGTCTCCCACGATAAGAGGCTGGTCGAGAACGTCGCAGACATTGTCTACGAAATAAAGGACACCAAGCTAGTCAAAATCTTTCAGCGCGAATAGCCCTAAATGAGCAAGAAATAATCCCCGAACGGAGACAAGGGAGTAAAACGGCAAAGAAAGAGCCTCCGTCCCAACGCAGGGAACGGAGGCTCTTTAATCGCTTTTACTCATCTCCGTCGCTGGTGGCTTTGTCATGACTCTCGTACGAAACGAAACTCAGCGGCACAGTGCGGCACTCAAAATCGCAGGTCAGAACCCTATCGGCCTACTCCCACTCAATGGTCGCAGGTGGCTTTGGAGTGATGTCGTAGGCTACGCGGTTAACACCAGCAACTTCGCTAACAATGCGAGAAGAAATGCGAGTCAGCAGCTCATACGGCAGCTTTGCCCAGTCAGCGGTCATAGCGTCGCTGGACTCAACAGCGCGCAGGATAACTGGACGAGCATACGTGCGCTCATCACCCATTACACCAACGGACTTAATGTCGGGTAGCACGGCAAAGTACTGCCAAACACTGTGCTCGGAGTTACGATTGCCTGTCTCGTTAAGCACTGTAACGTTAAAACAAGAAAAGCAGTTAAACCTACTTATCACCGTACGGAATTCGGAAGTAATCCAACGTTGCTTTGAATCTATCCTGAGCCGTAAGGCACGTATCAAGAAGATAGCCATTCTCCTTATCCCACTTAGAGAGCCCACGATAGTAGAAAGACTTCATATCATCATAAATGACAAACGGAACAACGTCATGAGCAAGGCATTCTTTAAACATGATCAGCCTGCCGACACGCCCGTTGCCGTCTTGGAATGGGTGAATGCGCTCAAAACGAACATGATAATCAACGATGTCTTCAAAGGAATGAGAGCTGTTTGAGTTATAAGCCTTTAACAGCAACTTTATCTCTTTAGCAACATTTTCTGGAAGAGTGGTTTCTCGCCCACCAACCTCATTTGGTAGGCGTTTGTAATCTCCAACAGCAAACCAGTCCTGTACAGAATCTGTAGTTCCCGTTTTTAGAATGCGATGGAGTTCTTTGATGGTGACCTCTGTAAGAGGGTCTTTTGCATGGTCAATCACGTAATCGATAGCGCGGAAGTGGTTCTGAGTTTCTACAATGTCATCAATGCGAACAGGATCTCCTTCAACACCGATAGTAGCCGTTTCAAAAATCATGCGCGTCTGATCAAGGGAGAGCTTGCTGCCCTCAATATGATTAGAGTTATAGGTAAGCTCGATCTGGAGCTTATGGTAAATGCCGCCCTTTATTTTTGAGGCCTTTTCTTCAATCAAACGCGTAAGCAGCGGACTTGTTGACGATGTTTTGGCATTTTTTCGAGAAGGTTTTACGGCATTGGCAGGAATGTTCCAGGTTTTTCCCACGAGAAAAGCACCTGGTACGCGACCTGTAGCGCAGTAATTGCGCACACTTCTCTCGGATATGCCCCAGAGCTCAGCAATCTCTGCTGCAGAAAGAAATCCCATCGAGCTTCACCTCCCTATCGGCAAAAACTGATGAGATTATTATAGCAAAGGAGGCTATTTATTGCCGATATCGGCAATAAATGCAAGAACCTGTATGAGCTTTGAATTATCTTGCGAGGATTGTTCTACTACTTGTCGAAGGTATTATTGTTTATGTCGTTTAACTCCACAAACACATTTTTTGCAGCCTTGCAGCAGTCCTGAAGAGCGATTCCTTTTGCGTACGGATTCTTCCTCACGTACGTCGCCCACTGCGCTTGCATAGCAGCATCGCCGGTAACATCGTCGAGCACCTCGATCCAACGTGCGATGACGGTTTGACTATTT
>CALCXO010000033.1:0-91635 GCA_937905925.1 uncultured Atopobium sp. | reverse complement strand
ATGTATACGTCTTTTTGACAGATTATCCGACTTAGGTGTGTTTTGAACTGACTCCTATTTCTCGTGTCAAAGAAATGGGAGGCAGTTCATCCATGGCGATACGAGGGTTTTCATTTATAGAGGTGATTTAATGCTTGCGTCCTGCGAGGGCGTGCTCTAGATAGTCATGATTGCCGGTAAATTTAACCAGCTCACGAGAAAGCAAAGAGACGGGGAGCCCCACGACATTCTCGTAATCCCCCTGAATGCTCTGAACTAGATAGCGACCATTTCCCTGAATGCCGTAAGCTCCAGCCTTGTCCATGGGCTCACAGGAGGCAACATAGGCAGCAATCTCGTCTTCGGAGAGTTCAAAGAACGTGACGTCAGTAGTCTCCACAAACGTTACGGCAACAACAGATGGTGCTCCGTCAGGAGAAGGGGACTTGAAAGCCTTAAAGCGTCGCAGAGCAACACCGGTGGATACGTGGTGAGTCTGACCAGAAAGCTTAGAAAGCATGTGTTTGGCGTCTTCAGCGTTTGTAGGCTTGCCAAAAACCTGGCCGTCGTCTGTCCAGACAATGGTATCTGCGGCAAGCACAATCTCATTGTTGAGCTGCTCAAAGTTAGGCTGCTCCATGAGCTTATAGCAAACCGCAATGGCTTTTTCTTGAGCCAGGCGCTTTACCAGTGCAAGGGGTTTCTCGTCAACTTTTTGAGCTTCATCAATATCAGCAGGCATAACCTGTGGATCTATTCCCATAGACTGCATAAGCTCAAGGCGCCTAGGGGATTGTGATGCAAGAATCATATGCGTTCCTATCAGTTGTACTTACGCTGATACTGTACCCAAAAAAAGAAGCCTGATAGGCGAGAAACCCATCAGGCTTACATACTAAGAAAGAAAAGCTAAGCTAAAAACTAGTCAAGCTCAATAGCGGTGACTGGGCAGCCGTCGCAAGCCTCCTGTGCTGCGTCCTCTGCAGCCTCAGGAACCTCTTCCTCAATAGCGTGAGCAAGACCGTCGTCACCGATCTCGAATACCTCAGGAGCAGTGCTCTCGCAGAGACCGCAACCGATGCAATCCTCATTAACTGTTGCCTTCATAGTACATTCCTCTCCGTATCTCGAGCCCCTTACTCGAGTAATACTTATCTTGCATTCAAGACTACTTGATTGCAATGTATTTTTTACACGTTTCTTTGCTGTTATGCAACAACAAAGGCGCAGATAATTGAAAGAACATTACTTGAAGTAGTAAGTGCACATCTGACCTGCATATATAAAAGGTTTAATTTTTAGAACATCCAATCCAATTAGTACAACTGTCTTGTTGGGGACAGTCTATAACTCTTTTTTGAGCATAACAATTTCGCTAGTTCTGTACTCTTCAACAAATCCATTCTTTAAAAACATCGTGACTGATGGATTGTCTATGGCGATATCATCATAGAGCTGCTTAATACCGTTCTGTTTAGCCGTATCACAGAGCAAATTTAATCCAATGCTGCCATAGCCCATTTTTCTATATGGTGCGTAGACTATGACATCTGCCATATAGAGATTTTGATCACTGTCGTAATGGTAGGCGACCTCTCCAATAAAATGGCCGCCGCCATCCTTTAAATACCTGTAATAACGTTTATTCTCATGCTTTACAATCCAAAAATCATACCAGCCATGCCACACTTCTTTTGGAAAGGGAATTGTTCCTCCCCAGGCATGGTTATATGCCATCGTTTCTTCGTCTGCCATCATCTTCTGACGAAACCAAAGATCTTCTAAAAACGGTGTATATAGGGTAATGGGGCTTTCGCTTACTTCTTTCATCAGTAGGTCCACACGTCCTTTTCTTGTCTGTTTTGGAACCACATTTGATGCTCTTAAATGTCTTTTTCAGCCTCTGCTTGAGTCTCCACCGTATCAATTACTGCGGACTGTTCATTTTGCACTGTGCTTGTGTAGTAGGTGCTAGACAGTCGATCAAACAAGAAGCGCCTGTTTATCAGCATCAGTACAACAGTAATGATAAAGAAAAGAATTAAAGCCGTAAATATAACGGGAAACAGTGCAAGGAAAAGCATCGAGTCTGGAGTCTTATTAAACTCATTAGTCAAATACAACAGACCGTCAGGAATTAGATAGAAATAGCTCGTAATGAACAATCCTCTAAGCACAGTGCGAGAAATTCTTTGTTTCTCGTATGAGAGTTTAAAACGCAATAAAGCGCTGCCAAGTGTTTTGCCATTAAAGAGTGGGATTACGGCAAAGTAGAGAGCAATAAAGAGCGAAAAAGGAAGCGTAGTATTTGAGAGGTTATAAGGGATGGCCACAATAAATGTATCAATGAGCAATGAAAGGCCAACACGGATTTGTGTAACCCGTGAACCTGCTTCAAGCGCTTCTTCGTCAATTTTGTCTCTAGAGGGAAGTAGCCACACGGCTAACGCTCCAAGAGCATATCCAATGCAACCACCTGTAGTGTTTTGAATAATATCGTCAATATCGGCAAGGCGATACGGTCCTGGATATAAGAAATAAAGACCAGAGAGCTGAGTTAGTTCAAAGAACAGACTGAGAAGCGCAGTAAGCAAAAGCGTCTTTTTAAAGCTGCATTTAAAGTAGTAGCGAAGATACATACCAAAAGGCATGAGCATCAAAACGTTAAAAGCAGGAACGTAAAAAGTTGCATCCTTAACTGAAAGAGCCCATGTTGCAGGCTTAGTAATCTCAAAAGGACTTTCTTTCAAGAAATCAAAAACAAAGGAAAAGGGAACCAGATTAAGCATTTGTGTGTAGGTGGTATGCACGGTATCTGGATCTGGCAGTGGCAGAATTACCAAGAAGTACATGGTAAGTAAATACAAGATAAACGAATACACAATCAAAGTTCTAAGCTTATTAACAGAACCGTATTTGCGATAGTTGATAATCATATAGGGCAGAGTGATGAAAAATGCCAAAACAGGAAAAACAAGCATGGCAATTTTGATGGAATTTATATATCCCATTGGATCTCCTGGATAACCCTATTTAAATCCGCTCAAGCAAGCAAACGTTTTCCACATGGAAGGTCTGTGGGAATAGATCAACCGGGGTCACACTTACTGGTTTGTATGAGCCAATCTCAACAAAGCGCTTGAGGTCCCGCGCTAGTGTTGCAGGATCACAAGAAACGTAGGCAATAGCGCGCGCTGGCTGCTTAGAAAGCTGCTGAATCACTTCAGGAGCAAGTCCTGCACGAGGAGGATCAACAATAATCACGTCAGCATCTGTATCAGGGAATTCTCTGCCTGCGTCTCCGCCTACTGCGTCAACGTTATCAAGCTTTGACAACTCAAGGTTGCGGCGCAAATCTCTAACTGCTGGACCATAGGCTTCAACAGCTGAAACAAATCCTGCACGTTTTGCGAGGGGAAGCGTAAAGGTTCCTGCTCCACAATAGAGGTCCATAGCCTCGTCGTCTGGCTGAACATCCAAACCAGAAAGTACAAGCTCAACGAGTTTCTCGGCACCTTTAGTGTTGACCTGGAAAAACGAAGGAGCAGAAAGCTGCATTTTCTGACCATCAATGAGTTCGCTCCATGAACCGGAGCCGCTTAGACGCTCAACTCCTACAACACGGCGTGCTTTACTTGGACCTTTGGTCATAACGCGGACAACACTTGTTGCCTTTACCGCGTCGCCTAAAACGCGTGCCACTTGTGCGCGTGGAAAGCCGCTTGGAGCAGTCCAGAGCGCCACCTCAAGTTCTTTGGTACGCCTAGACACTCTGATGCCAATACGTTCTATATCAAGCTCGTGAGAGCCCGAGAGGTAGGAGAGAGCGCCGCTTACAGCGCCGACTGCCTTCTGATTACTCTTATCCAACAGCGGACAGTCTTTAATGCGAACAATGTCTTGTCCGTTAGGCGCATACATGCCCACCAGCGTTATATTGCCGTTACGTTTAAATGCAAGTTCAATTTTGTTGCGATAGCCCCATGGCTCACCAGGGGAAACAATATCTTTTACCAGTTCAGAAACATCGTCGGGTGAAAAATGCCCAATGCGTTCAAGAGCAGAGACCACGCCATTGCGTTTCTCGACAAGTTGCTGCTCGTAGACAATGTTGCCCCAAGGAGTGGCACCTGTGAGCGCCACAAAGGGATTGGGATGAGGCTCTCTGAACGCAGATGCTTCCAAGACCTTTACAAGCTGTGCGCGAGAAAACCTATCTGTGTCCTCGGTAATCTGTACGCTAATAGTATCTCCAGGGACGGCGCCTCCAGAGATGAAGACCGTTTTGCCGTCTGACGTATGAGCAATGGCATCCGGGCCATAGCTCATGCGTTCAACATGTAAGGTGAGCTCAGACACTTAGTAGACCATTCCCATTGCCTCGCGGACCTCATCAAGCGTGGCGTTAGCAATAACGTTTGCACGAGCGTTTCCATCGTGGATGATTTCGCGAATAAGGTCCGGTTGAGCTGCAAACTCTGCGCGCCTCTGACGAATTGGCTCAAAGTAGGTGTTAACAGCATCGATGACGTAAGCCTTGAGCGCTCCGCCGCCGCCCATACCAATCTCGTCAGCAATTTCTTTTGGATCACGGCAAGTACAAATGCCAGCAGTGGTGAGAAGCGCAGAAACGCCAGGACGATTATCTGGATCAAAGGTAATCATGCGCTCAGAATCAGTCTTGGACTTCTTGATAAGCTTGGCAGTCTCTTCAGCTGTCATAGAAAGCGAGATAGCGTTACCGTAAGACTTGCTCATCTTGCGACCATCAAGACCAGGAATCAATGGGGTAGAGGTGAGAAGGCCAGAAACCTCTGGGAATACCTTGCCGTAGCGCTCATTAAAGCGACGGGCAATCTTAGAGGTAATCTCAATGTGAGGCAGCTGATCGCGACCAACAGGAACAACATTTCCTTTGCAGAAAAGAATGTCGCATGCTTGGTGCACAGGATAAGTGAGGAGAAGGCCTGTAAGAGCATGGCCAGATGCTTCCTGCTCTGCCTTAACGGTTGGATTTCTATGTAGCTCAGACTCGGTAACAAGTGAGAGGAACGGAAGCATAAGCTGGTTAAGAGCTGGAACTGCAGAATGCGTGAAAATCATAGTCTTTTCTGGATCAATTCCGCAGGCCAGATAATCAATAACCATATTGTAGACATTATCTGCAATATGCTCAGTAGTGTCTCTGTCTGTAATAACCTGATAGTCAGCAATAATAATATTGGTATGAACACCAAGATTTTGGAGTCTTACGCGCTCAACAATAGTGCCAAAGTAATGGCCAAGGTGAAGCCTTCCGGTGGGACGATCCCCTGTAAGCATGTTGTACTTTCCTGCATGCTCGGCTAAATCAGCTTGGATTTCATCAGAACGGCGAACAGCTGCTTCATAACTGCCTTCGTTTGGCATAATGACTCC
Source organism: uncultured Atopobium sp. (assembly GCA_937905925.1). GTDB lineage: Bacteria > Actinomycetota > Coriobacteriia > Coriobacteriales > Atopobiaceae > Lancefieldella. The sequence continues at coordinate 86,238 of CALCXO010000033.1, read as the reverse complement.
TTGAAGTAAATTAATGCGTGATCTTAGTAAGTTTACCGCATTCCAAGCTATGGTTTAAATAATGAGTTACTAATCTTCGAAAACGATACGCCGACTTTCGTCGGCGTATCTAACAAGGATGCTGTCATGCTTTTACTTGATGACTACTAAATACTATGTGTTACTTAAGAGTGTAGTGATAATAGTAGGTTCTTAGCCAACCATACTCACTGCCCCAATAACCTTTTCTTGCTCCACCAGGAAATGGACCTTCAACAGAATACGTATTTGTGAAATAAATACGCTTCGTATAAGTTTGAACTCGTCTTGATGATGAACTTCCATCAGGGGTGAAAACTAGATAGGACTCAGTGACGTCGGCCCACTGTTTCATTGCAGTCAATTCGTCAAGAACTGTACTAAGTTCATTTGATTCCTGAATACTTATTGGTTCTGTTAAATCATCAGCAAAAACAATATTAGGAATTAAAGCGACTGAGAGCATAATTACAAGCAATGATCCAATTGAAAGCCTACGTTTTAGTTGTTTATCAATCTTCATTACTAGCCCCTTTCGTTTGACAGCATCCTTGTGTTATCAATTTGCTTTTTATAACTGCTTTATTAACTAAAGCAATAATTACAGTCATAAGTATCAAGATGAAGGTCCATAGAAGCGTTTCGAGACAAACTTCAAAATACGAAATTCTTCCAGACTTAAATACATCTGTGGTAGGGAAGATTTCTAAGGCTCCCACTATTGACTTAGAATCCAAATACGTGAGTGGTATCCATTTGATAATTGACTGTTGAAAGTCTCGAGTTAAGAAATATTTTGGATAAAACGGGATGCATAACAGGGTGAAGATTATCAGAAGAGAAATAGTTGGCTCTTTAGAAATAGTCAAGAGCAATTCATAGCAGGCGACGACTAGAATCGAAAACAAAAAAATGAGTATAAGCTGTGATGTGATTAATTGAAGCGCGGATGAATAAATAATTTCGCCACCTCTTCTGAATACCACAGGGTAATCTGGTCGTCCTAAACCATTACGGACCAGTGCATATAAGAGTAATGGCGCAATAGAAATAGCGAACGAAATCATTCCTGTGAAAAGAATAGATAGGCATTTTGATATATGAAATCTTACAAGGGTTAGCTGTCTATTTCCCAATAGCTTATTTCTATGACTACTTTTTGCGGCGATAAATGAAAATATACCGATAGCTGCATAAATGACTAGTGATGTTCTATTTAAAAACAGAGACGCCATCATTTCAATCAAAGGGTATTGTTGCGCGTCTTTGTAGAGTGCGCTATTTCCCAATCGCGAAAGATGCTCATAGTATAGTTGCTTGGCCTGCAAATCGTATATGGACTCTGCTGTTCGAAGCCCATTTTGTGCATCTTCTAGTTGGTTATTTAAGAAATCTAAGTATCTTTGTACAAAATCTAGACTATCCTGACTGTTTGCCAGAGCATAGGTTATTGAGAGTTTTTTAGTTAATTGAATTAAGTCATCGTTAGAAATCTGTTGTTGTATCCCACTCTCGTATTCTCTCTTGTAATTTAAATAGGTTTCATTAAAAACCTCACGGGAATTCCAGTCTAAAAACCAGTTAGACACAGATGGCTGAATAAGAATAGAAGAAAAATAAACTGTTAAGACACATGTTACTAGCCACGTGAAAGGATGTTTCATCAATAGTTTTATATTTGCTGTCAGGTGCCACATATAAGCTCCTTATTTAGCTGAGCAATCAAACAACTTGTGATATAAAGACCTCGATTCTTTGCATGCATTAACTTGCTGTAGCGTTTTGTTTTTTATGAATATAAAGGAGCTGCACACTCTATCTAATTCTTCTGGCAAATGAGAAGAAATGATAATGCAAGCACCATGCTCTGCCAGTGTTTGAATTAGATGTGAACTGTACTCTGCATGTTGTATATCAAGTGCGTTAAGCGGTTCATCTAAGAGAATGTAAGGCGATTGCGAAACAAAGGCCATAGCAAGTTGCAGTTGCATTTTCATTCCCTGAGAGAATCTGCCAATTCTTTGAGATTTTAGATTTAATGCGTCGAGCATTTTAAGAGGAGTGTCAATATCAGTCTCTGATCTCCATATCTTTTTGACAAGCTCTAAGTGGAATCTTCCATTCATTGTTGGATATAAAATTGAATTATCTTCAGGTGAGTAGTAGATCTTTTGAGCATAAATATCTGAATCGATAATTGATATTTCATCACAAGTTATTGCTCCTGATTTTAGTAAACCGATATCCCCATTTAGAGTTTTTAGCAGGGTACTCTTTCCAAAGCCATTTGGAGCCATAAGTCCGTAGATTCTCCCTGGCTTAAATGAAAAGGTAACATTGTTCAAGATGACCTTGTCTTTATAGCCTATTGAAACATTATTGAGATTAAGCATTTTTTATTTCACCCACTAAGTCTGCTTGTAATAATTTTCTGAGTTTATTGATTCCGATCGTTATGAAAATAATTAAAACAGCCCATAGTATGAATATGAGTAACCCATATAAAGGTTGAGGTTGAGCATAGTCAATCTTGTTTGTAAAAAATTGAACATCTCCAACAAAGCCGACTATTGCACCAATATCTAAATAACCAATAGGGAGGTACTCAATCCACCCTAAAAGTAAATGATATGAAGAATGGCCCATTGCAAAGATAGATGAACAAATTACAAGCAAATAGATAACTAGAGGAATAAGAAACTTACGGGTAATAGAGAATGCGCAGATCAAAACTAAGGACACAAACATGTTAGTTACCGCGGTATATATAACGGACCAAACGGCACACTGGAGAGCATCTGAAGTGTAAATGGTTCCTGCCTGAACTAGAACAACAGGATAAGAAGCTAATCCAATCCCGTTATGCATCAATTCAATGGTAAGTAGGGGAATATACGAACAGAGACAGATGCTGGAGGCAATAATCGTAGACGCACCAATACATCCAGAAAGACGCTGCAGGTAAGGTATTTGATCTTTTCCTAGAAGTTTTTCTCGAGAAGTGATTTGAGCTAAAGCAATGAAGGTTCCAATTGCTGGCAGAAATCTCAAAACAATAGACAATCTATTTAGTGAGTATGAAATTGAGTGTATAGCCGGTAATTTACTCTCAGTCTCATATTGATTACTTGATGGGATTTGCTGCATCTTTTGAGAAAATGCTTTCTGAGCTAAATAATAAAAGTCATTATCGTAGAGCCTAAGAGCTAGATTGTTTGATGACACAAATGAATAGTAGTTTAAGCTTGCTTGATAGAATTGCTCGCTTGTTGTGGCAAGCCGAACGTTTCCTAGCAGCTCTATTTGCTTTTCAAGAGTTTTGAAAGCTTCCGATGAGCGCTGATCGGAGCCATAACTTTCCGCTTGTTTGACAAGATAATCGTATTCATCGCTTACAACACCATTGCGAGCAAAATTTATGCTATATATATCTAGATTTGTAAAAACTGGAATTAGTAAAAGAGCCGCAAAAATACAGGTAGCAAGCCATAATAAAGGTTGCCTAATAGCTGTTTTGATAAGACTCCTGCAATACCACATATCTCCTCCTCAGATGAGAAAAGATAAGTGCTACTTTGTAAGAACTTTACTCTTATTTGGAATTTTTTACAATATATATTATTTTGGTAAAAGATTATCTAAGTAGAGGTATTTAACATCTACTGTTTTCCAAGCTTTTTGCGTTCAAGGGCACGAGCAATAAGGATTTGTTTGCGCAGCTCTGGAATCTTTTTTCCGTCCATAGCGGGAGTGCCAGCAAGTTTGTAAGGGATGCCTAGCTCTTCGTACTTTTTTACACCCATTACGTGGTAGGGCAGTACATCTATTCCAATAACATTATCCCAATGAGCAATAATCCTACCAACACCCGCAAGTTCTTCTGCTGTATCAGTAATGCCAGGTACCACTACATGTCTGATCAGAACTTTAATACCTCTACGATTAAGCTCATCGCCAAACGCAAGCGGTCTTTCTGAGCCAACTTCACAAAGACTTATGTGACCCTTTGGATCAGAGTGTTTGATATCAAGAAGCACTAAATCAGTGTTATCAAGCACGTGCTCAAATTTCTCTGGAGTATCTGGATTGTATGCGACACCAGAAGAATCAAGACAAGTATGAATACGTCCACGAGGATCATTATGCGCTGCCTCAAAAAGAGCTCCAACAAACTCTGGTTGAGCAAGCGGTTCTCCGCCAGTAGCCGTAATTCCACCGTTTCTATAAAAGGCTCTATTACGGTTAAAGGTGGTAAGAATTTCTTTTACTGATTTTTCTGTTCCAATACCAAATTGCCAGGTATCGGGGTTATGACAATAGGCACAGCGCATGGAACACCCCTGGGTAAATACAACCAGGCGAGTTCCAGGGCCATCTACAGTACCAAAGGTCTCAATAGAGTGGACCCGCCCACAAACTGTGAGCGGGTCATTGAGATCCATGTGAGTATCAGAACAAGACATGGACAAGAAATCCTTAGAGAGCGTCGTGGAAGGTACGAGAAATAACGTCGTCCTGCTGCTCTTTGGTAAGGGAGTTGAACTTAACAGCGTAACCAGAAACGCGAATGGTCAGCTGAGGATACTTCTCTGGGTGTGCCTGAGCATCAAGAAGAGTGTCCTTAGTAAATACGTTAACGTTGAGGTGATGACCGCCCTTCTCGGCATAGCCATCAATCATGTTTACCAGGTTGTCAATCTGCTCGGAAGCTACTTCGTTGGACTGCATGTGTTTCTCCTTACGAGTTTGTTGGCGAGAAGAAACGTGTAGATAGATCTTCTCGCCAGGGCTTGTTATTTACGATCCTCAGCACCTTCAGCTGCGGATGGGTTTGCCTCACAGGCGCAATCAATCTTGTTCTCAATCTGAATATCAAGATTCATATCAGAGAAGTCGATGTGCTCAAGGTCAAGCTCACTGCCATGGAAGTAGACATCGGAGCCCTTACCAAGAGCGTTAGGAATGATCGAGAAGGTATTGGAAATACCGTCTTGCGCGTCGTTGAATGGAAGCTTAGCAACAGAGGCCAGGGAAGCAACGGCACCGTGAGTATCGCGGTGGTGCATTGGGTTAGCGCCAGGAGCAAAAGGAACGCCCGCACGACGGCCATCAGGAGTGTTGCCGGTAGCCTTACCATATACAACGTTAGAGGTAATGGTCAGGATAGAAGTGGTTGGGACAGAATCACGGTAGGTGTGGTTCTGGCGAATCATGTTCATGAAAATCTCAACGATGTCATGAGCAATAGTGTCAACGCGGTCATCATCGTTACCGTACTTAGGGAAATCTCCCTCAGTGATGTAATCGGTAACAAGGCCGGTCTCATCGCGGACAACCCTTACCTTTGCGTACTTGATTGCAGAGAGGGAGTCGGCAACAACAGAAAGGCCTGCGATACCTGTTGCAAACCAACGGTGAACATGCTCATCGTGCAGAGCCATCTGGATGCGCTCGTAGCTGTACTTATCGTGCATGTAGTGGATTGCGTTAAGAGCATTGACGTAAACGCCTGCAAGCCAGCGCATCATATCCAAGTACTTGGAGAAGACATCATCGTAATCAAGGTACTCGCCCTCAACGGCACGGTACTTAGGACCAATCTGCTCGCCGGTCTTCTCGTCACGGCCGCCATTGATTGCGTAAAGCAGGCATTTAGCAAGGTTTGCACGAGCGCCGAAGAACTGCATCTCTTTACCAACGCGCATGGAGCTGACGCAGCAAGCAATTGCGTAGTCATCGCCATGATAAACGCGCATAAGATCGTCGTTTTCGTACTGAATAGAGCTGGTGGTAATAGAGATTTTTGCACAGTAGCGCTTAAAGCCCTCTGGAAGCTTGGTAGACCACAGAACAGTCAGGTTAGGCTCTGGACTGGTACCCATGTTCTCAAGGGTGTGAAGCCAACGGAAGCTGGACTTGGTAACCATAGAGCGGCCATCAACACCAATACCACCAATGGACTCAGTAACCCACTGAGGGTCTCCGGAGAAAAGCTCGTTGTACTCAGGAGTACGAGCAAACTTGACCATGCGAAGCTTCATAACCAGGTGGTCAACAATCTCCTGAATCTCTGACTCAGTGAAGGTGCCACGAGCAAGATCGCGCTCTGCATAGATGTCCAGGAAGGTGGTGTTACGACCAATGGACATTGCAGCGCCATTCTGCTCTTTTACAGCCGCGAGGTAGCCCAAATAGAGCCACTGAACAGCCTCTTTGAAGTTCTCTGCAGGACGGCTCAAATCAAAACCATAAATCTCCCCAAGCTGCTTAAGCTCCTTGAGAGCACGAATCTGCTCGGAGAGCTCCTCGCGATGACGAATGGTCTTCTCGTCCATGATGGAGCTGGTACCGTTTTTCTGATTTGTCTTATCAGTGATAAGAGCGTCAACACCATAGAGAGCAACACGACGATAATCGCCGATGATGCGGCCGCGGCCGTATGCGTCAGGCAGACCAGTAATGATGTGGGAGTGACGGCATTTACGCATGTCCTCGGTGTAGACATCAAAAACACCAGCGTTGTGAGTCTTGCGACGATAGGTATAGAAGTCAACAATCTCTGGGTCAACTTCATAACCGTAGGCCTTGCATGCAGCCATTGCCATACGAACGCCGCCGTCTACCATCAGAGCGCGCTTGAGGGGCTTGTCAGTCTGGAGACCAACAATCTGCTCAAGTGGTTTTTCAATGTAGCCAGCTTCGTGGGAGGTGATAGTGGAAACCTGCTTGGTATCCATATCAAGTACGCCACCGTTTGCGGTCTCTTGTGCAAAGAGATCCATTACATCCGCCCAAAGCTTTGTAGTAGCCTCAGTTGGACCAGCGAGGAAGGAATCATCACCGTCATAAGGGGTGTAATTCTTCTGAATGAAGTCTCGGACATCAACAGCTCTTTGCCAGTTGCCACCGACAAAGCCGTCCCAAGCCTCCTGTGCTGGTGTTTCCTGCATAGCACACTCCTTTTTACACGGACAATGTATATGTCCGCGTTCATGCTGAGCGTGTTGAGTGGAGCATGACCGCTCAGCAGTTTACAAATAGCAATCCTGAGACTAATTTTGACGGCAGGTATGTCTTTGGACAAATGACGTCAAATATTAGTTGCGACCTCTAACTTTACTCAATATGTAGTGCTAGACAAGTGACAAATACGCAATATTTTGACAAGTTAGAAACGGTTTACATTTGCGCAGGTCAGAAATTTGCTAAAAAGAAAGCTATATAAAAATTGTTGAGAATTAGTCACATTTATTGCGACAGGTGTCTGTTTCTTCTCCAAATGTCCACAGAAATGTTGTTATTCTTAGCTATAGGGGAGGCTTCATGAATACTGTAGCAACAGAAAAACAACGCTTGCGAGAAGAATGTCTAGCAGCAAGAGAAACTCTTTCTGAGCAAGAGAGATGTGTGCTTGATGAAAGTATTACTCAGAAACTTCTTGCGACCCCTGAATATGCAGAGACAACTACTGTTTTAACGTATGTTTCTGTCTCATCTGAAGTTTCTACGAGGATGATTATTGAGCGCGCCCTATGCGATGGAAAAACGGTGGCGGTGCCTCGTTGTCTACCTGGACATCGTTTAGAGTTTGTTGCCATTACTTCATTAGATCAGCTTGTGGCAGCTCCTTTTAATTTGCTTGAACCACCAAAAGACCTATCTGCTTTAGCAGAAGTCCAGATGAGCAACGCGATTTGTATTGTTCCAGCATTACTTGTTGATACAAAAGGATATCGCCTGGGTTATGGCGCAGGATTTTATGACCGATTCTTGTCAACGTATTCTGGCAAGAAGATCTGCCTTGCCTACCAGCAAAATTTGAGTAAGACAGAGCTTCCTCATACAGAATTTGACGTTGCCGTAGATATGGTGATAACAGAGTCAGACATACTTACGTGTGCATAAAAAACCTGCTGCAATTTAGCATTACAGCAGGTTTGTGTTTCTCGCCAAATGGTTATAAGCAACTGGCTATGCTTCATCTTTGAGATGAGCCGCCATCAGTTGGATTGCTTCTCTGTAGCTGTCAATTCCTTTACCAGCAACTGTAGCAAAGCATGCGTCTTTTATATAAGAAATGTGCCTAAAGTCTTCTCTGGTAGAGATGTCAGTAAGATGTACCTCAATCATGGGAATTTGCACCGCTAGCGCCGCGTCGAGTAGGGCAACTGAGGTGTGCGTATAGGCGGCAGGATTGATAATAATGCCATCGTAGCTGCCCAGCGCGTCCTGGATTGCATCAACTAGATCACCCTCATGGTTTGATTGATAACACACACAATCAGAGAAACCTTGAGAGAGGGCTTCTTCCTTACAAGTCTCTATAAGGGTTCTGTAGTCAGCTTTTCCATAAACCTCTGGCTCACGAATGCCCAGCATGTTGATGTTTGGGCCGTTGATTATGAGTAGGCGAGGAGCGTCGAGGTCATCCTCATAGTTGTCTTCAAAGTCTTCTGCGTCTAAGTCAGAGGCAAGGCTGTCAAAGTCTTCTTCGTCTTGATCAAGGGTATTTTTTTGAGTAAGCAAAGAGATTAGTTCATCCACCTCTTCGTTGTGATGAGTGGGAAGATCTACTCGCTTCTCATCTAACGAACAAAAAGTCTTTTCTGGCTCACCCAAAATGTGACTAAGGGCATCGTTTACTTGACACACAAGATTGGGGCCAAAGACTACCTCAAGTCCGTTGGCACCTTTTCCTACAATACCAAGAACACCAGTGGCTGTGGCCAGTTGTTCATGATCTATAAGCGTCATATCTTTGATGGAAAGGCGAAGTCGCGTCATGCACACTTCGTTGTGAGTTAAGTTTTTTGAGCCGCCTATTGCATTTAGGATCTCGTGAGCAATAGCATTGCTGTCCATTGGATATCTCCCCAAGTATGACCACATATCAAACACTTAACCGTTTGACTTGGTCTAGCGTCCTCGTAGTCTTATGAATACACACCTACGAAGCATAAGTATAGGGGCTTTAACGTGCCAAAATTCAAAATCTAAGAACCATCCGGTGAACGGTTAAAAAATAACTGCGAACGCTTACTGTTATGTTTAAAGTGTGTCGAGAAGACCCTTGGCATCTGCGTCTGGACTACCGAGACAAGAAAAGGTTAAGTCAGCCCATGCTTCGTAGAGCGGAATACGTACTGCAGCAAGATTCTGAACTCCCATACGTTCTGAAAGAGGTCTGCCGACAATAGCTAGGTCTTCAAGCGGTCGCGTAAGGTAGACAAGCTTGCCGTTTTGACGGAGGAGCTGGTAGTTTGAAGGTGTAACAACTACGCCACCTCCACAAGAGATCACCGCACCACTCATGCTGGAAATCTCTTGAATTACTTCATGTTCTAGATGCCTAAAAGCCGCTTCACCGTGTGTTTGTAGGTAGGTTGACGCTTTGCAGTGAGCTTTCTGCTTGATGAGAAAATCAGTGTCTATCCAGGGACGATTCAGGAGTTTTGCTAGAGCTTCTCCCGTAGAGGTTTTTCCAACTCCCGGCATACCAATAAGTACGATGTTTTCTTTTGAAGCATGAAGCTCACGCGAGATGCTTTCTATCTGAGAGTCTGATACATCCTGTCCCAAAAAGAGTGAGCTTGCTCTAGCTGCTTGAGCTACCAGCATTTTTAAACCATTTGCATTGAGTATTCCAAGACTTTCTGCATCTAAAAGAAGCTGAGAGCGCAGCGGATTATAGATAAGATCAATCACGCATTGGAGGGAAGTAAAAGCAGAAAGTTCCTCTTTTGAAAGAGGAGAAACACCAGCATGTGGGGACATTCCTACTGGCGTTGCATTGACAAGAAGATCAGCGTCATAGTGGAGTTTAAGCTGGTCATAGGTAATTGCGTAGTCTACATATGAAGAACTTTCGTGAGGGTTCCTGGAGACTCCTACAACATATGCACCGCTTTTTTTGAGCGCATAGCAAATTGCCTGACCAGCACCACCAAAGGCCCCAAAGACAATCGCTTTCTTTTGGCTTAAGTTGACCTTGAGGCTTTTAATCAGATACTCAAATCCATACACATCGGTATTGTCTGCTGCTATAAAACCATTAGCATCTTTTACCAGGGTATTTGCCGCTCCTATAGCTTGTGCATCCTCAGAAGCTGAGTCCGCAAGAGCGCAGGCATCCTTTTTGTAGGGGATAGTAACGTTCAAGCCCTGCCAAGGTTGGTTTTTGAGAAAACCCTTCAGCTCAGAAGCAGAAAGCTCATGAAGCTGGTAGGGAAAAGACCCCAACTTTTCATGAATTGCTGCCGACCAACTATGAGAGAGTTTCTCGCCAATGAGGCCGTAAGGAGCAAGAGGGGCTGTAGGGTTACTTAAACCTTGTTGTACAGTTTTAGAGCTCACGAGATGTCTCCTGAACTGCCTTTGCGGCGTTCATCAATACCTCAAGTAACTCTAAAGCATACGGTTCAAGTTCATTAGAAACAGTGGCTTTAACCTGGTCTCTTTTGGCATTTTCTCTTGAGGAATCAAGAACAGTGAGGTCCTGCTCCTTTTTGTAAGCGCCAATTTGTTTGGCAACCGCAATCCTTTGCTCAAAGAGGTCAAAGATTTGCGCATCAATTGAATCGATTTCCTGGCGAAGCGTTTCTAGCTGACTAGTCATTGTGATATCCGTTCTGCTCAGAGGGCCAGGAATACAAGGTGTCGAGAAGGGCTAGTGCAAATGCGCTTTCAACGCAGGGCACAGCGCGTAAAACTGCAGTTACATCATGTCTGCCCTGAACAACAAGCTGCTCTGGTTTCATAGTCTGAAGGTTTACCGAATGTTGAAGAAGCCCAATGCTCGAGATAGGTTTTAACGCACATCTAAACCAGATGGGAGCGCCTGTTGAAATACCGCCAAGGATGCCTCCTGCATGATTGGTGGTTGGCACAACGGAGCCGTTACGCACTTCGTAAGCATCGTTATTCTCAGAGCCAAGTAAATTAGCAATTTCCATACCGCTGCCAAATTCTATGGCTTTAACAGCGGGAACACCAAAGACTGCAGTGGAGATGGTATTTTCTAGTCCGTGGAAATGAGGGCACCCAATACCTGCAGGAACACCCGTTGCCGCACATTCTATGATGCCGCCAACAGTATTTTTCTCTGAGCGCAGCTGCGTGAGGAGTGTGCGGGTTTTCTCGCCAGCTTGGGCATCAAGGAAAGGAAGCTCTTGAGGGTCAGCTTGAAGTAGCTGATTCATTTGGTGAGCAAGTAACTTGTTGGCCTCAAGTGAGTTGTCTACGAGCTCTAGGGGAGTATCTCTGACGTCCTTTATTTTGAGAACGTGAGCTGCAATGGTTAAGCCCTGAGCTCGCAAAATCTGGAGCGCTATTCCTCCCGCAATGCACAGAGGGGCGGTGAGGCGAGCGGAAAAATGCCCTCCACCCGTTTGCTTGTACGAGTCTCCCCATTTTGCCCAGGCAGAGAAATCGGCATGTCCTGGTCGTGGGACGAGCTTTGTAGCTGCGTAATCTTGTGGATGAACGTTTGTGTTAGGTAGCTCCGCCGTGAGCGGGGAGCCATCTAGAATGCCTTCTGCTGAAATTCCTGAGACAAACTGTGGATCATCAGTCTCTTTACGCGGGGTATCCCACGGATGTGACGGAGATCTTCTTTGAAGGAATGTCTTGAGAGCTGCTAAGTCAACGGCAAAACCAGCAGGTAAACCTTCAATGGTGCAGCCGATTTTTGGAGCATGAGACTCGCCAAAAATAGATACTTTTACTGTTGTCCCAAAAGTTGAGGTGATCATTTATGACTCCATACTGTGGCAGACGCCACCAAGCTGCTTAAAGTGCTCAAAGAAGAGTGGATACGACTTATTGATTGCCTCGGCATGGGTGATTATGACAGGACCCGTTGCATACGAAGCCAAAATAGTTGCCATCATCACCATGCGATGATCATTGCATGAGTCCACAATGCAGCTGATGGGCTGTTTTCCTCCTGTGATACCAAGTTCTGTCTGATCTTCAGAGAGTTCAACGGTCACACCAAATGCCTTAAGTACGTTGCAGATACTTTGAACGCGGTCGGACTCTTTAAGACGAAGGCGCTGAATATTGGTAAGCCTACTTGTTCCAGGGATAAACGCAGCTAATGCAGCAAGTACCGGGGCAAGATCACACACCTCGGAGACAGAAATGGTAAACGGCCGCAGGTGATCCATCATACAAGCTGCACCCTTTTGCTGGCGAGAAACACGTGCGCCCACAAGCGATAACGCGGCCAAGATAGCTCTGTCTCCCTGGATACTTTGCATGGAGAGTCCTGTGACCTCTACGCCTTGTCCAATTGCTCCCGCAGCAAGCCATGGTGCAGCGTTTGACCAATCTCCTTCGATTGAATAAACGCCTGGACAAACGTAGTGTTGAGGTTCAATGGTATAGGTGGCATTCTTTGCATCAAATACAGTAGTAACGCCAAAGTCTTTCAATACGTGCTCTGTGATAGCCAGATAGTCTTTTGACTGGATGGACCCTGTAATCTGTAGTGTTGAAGATACGTTTAACAAAGGTAATGACAGCAAAAGTCCAGAAATAAATTGAGATGAAATATCTCCTGGTAGCTCAAATAAACCGCCAATAAGTTTGCCTGAAACCTCAAGGATCTTCTCGTCTTGCCAGCTAAAAGACATACCATGGGCAGAGAGTTCTGAGACAAGCGGCTCTAGGGGTCGAGAAAAGAGTCTTCCTTCTGCAGAAATTGTGGCGTTTACGTTTAGCACGCCTAGAAGGGGGAGTAAAAACCTGAGCGTGGTGCCAGATTCTTTGCAGTTAAGCTGCACGTTTTGAGGGCGGTTTTGCTCTTTTACAGGGACAACTCTAAATCCCTGTTTAGTTCTAGCGATAGTGGTGCCTAAAGCTTTAAGACAATCAACAGTTACTTGAATGTCCTCTGATGTGTAAGGACAGGTAATGTTGGTGGTGCCGTTTGCAAATGAAGCGCAGATGAGCGCGCGATGAGCGCATGATTTTGACGGGATGGCTTCTACCGTTCCAAACAAATCATGAGGAGTTATTGAAACATCCATTTTTCACACGCTCCATAACTAATTGCATGATGTAAGAATACCGCAGTTGAGTGTCAGAGAAGGATATGGTTAAAATTGTTTGAAGATTAAAGGAGGAAGCAAGTGAATAAGCCTTTTAGTGCCGTAACTCAGGTTTTACGTGGTTATACGTACAATCAGGTTAAAGCTGTAGTTGAGGTTCTTGTTGATTCTCCTGTACATAACGTTGAAGTAACCATGAACACTCCAGAAGCTGCCTCGTTAATTCAGAAGCTGTCCAGTGAATATGGTTCTGATATCAATATCGGCGCTGGTACCGTGCTTACTCTTGAAGATCTTCAGACGGCTCATAAAGCTGGCGCTACGTTTGTTTTAGCACCAACGCTTCTCTCTGAAGAGATGTTTGACTACTGCAAAGAGCATGAGATTTTAAGTGTTCCGGGAGCGTTTTCGCCAACAGAGATTGCACATGCATTTGCTCTTGGTGCAGATATTGTCAAAGTATTTCCCGCAAATGAGGTCAGTTATGGATACGCCAAAAAGGTATGCGAACCTTTAGGAAACTTACCGCTTATGGCGGTTGGTGGCGTTACAACAGATACTATTGCCGAAGTATTTGCTGGTGGTTATGCCTATGTAGGAACTGCTAACGGCATCTTCAACAAAAACGATATCCTAGCTGAAGACAAGACTGCCTTAAACGAGTCAGTACGTAAGCTTGCAGAAGAGCTAGAGCGTCAAGGACGTTAGTCTTTATTTGCCAACTCAATAAGCTGTTTAAGTTCTGTAAATGATTTGTGCTCAATGCGAACATCACCAATGCCATAGATAAGCGCCATATCAATTGAATCTGCGTGGCTTTTCTTGTCATGAAGTGCTGCGCTGTAAAGTTCTTCCACAGTAAATGAAGTGCTGGTAGGAAGATTATATGACTGCGTAAGTGTAATGATGTTCTCTGCGTCTTCAACAGTACAAAGACCAAGCTTGGAACAGGCTTTTGCCAACATGGAAGTTCCAGCAGCCACACAGGAGCCGTGTCCAAGTTCAAAGTTGCTGAGCGTCTCAATAGCATGGCCAAGTGTATGGCCCAGATTGAGCAATTTTCTTGACCCTGCTTCTTTGAAGTCTGCTTCAACGATTGATTTTTTTATTTCGATACACGCTTGAATGAGTTCTTGCCTATGCGTCACGTCGATGACCTGCATGGGGTTTCTCGCCAAAGAGATTTTATTGAAGAGATCCTGCCCGGAAAGTACACCGTATTTAATAAGTTCTCCGCAGCTATCTTGCAAGAGGGGAGTCGGAATTGAGTTTAGCAGCTCAAGGTCAACAATAACCGCCCTGGGGTTATAGAAGGCTCCAACCAGATTTTTTCCAAACGGTAGGTCAATGGCAGTTTTTCCACCAATTGAGGAGTCAATCATTGCCAAAAGTGAGGTGGGAACGTGGATGAGTGCGCAGCCGCGCATGTAGGTAGCTGCAACAAATCCCGCAAGATCGCCAATAACACCTCCGCCAAACGCCACGACAATGTCTTCTCGCGTAAAACGGTTTTCTGCAAGGATGCTTACCAGCTTTTGATACGACTCAAATGATTTTGCGTGCTCACCTGTGGGAACCGTAGCAGTTGTGACAGAATAGCCGGCTGACTCTAACGAGGCGAGAAGTTCTGCGCCAAAGAGCTTGTTCAAATCTGGATGAGTGACTACAAGAATCTTTGACCCTGAGGTGCAGGAATGAATGAGCTTACCAGCCTGCGTAAGCAGGTGATGCCCTACATGAATTTGATATGAGTCGGATGTTAGGTCAACAGAAATAGTATTCATGAACTCCTCATTTGCTGGTTGAATTCATTTTAGCATGGGAAAATACCAGAAGAAAATTACGCAAACCGTTACAAAAGGCAGTAAGTAGGCTGGGGTATACTTATGCACCATGACTCCGTAGCTCAGTGGATTAGAGCGTTTGCCTCCGGAGCAAAAGGTCGTGGGTTCGAAACCCACCGGGGTCACCACGTGCAAAAAACCGGCCATCACTGACTGGAGATTGTTTATATGTCATTGCAGGGTACTGAAGGCAAGAGTAGCAAACGTTTTGAAGAAACGTATGAAGGTCTGACGTCAAAAGAAGTTGCAGAGAGAGTATCTGCGGGTAAAGTCAATACTAATACAGACGTCAAAACCAAATCTATTGCTCAGATTATTGCAGAGCACAGCTTTACGCTCTTTAACATAGTTAATGTTTTGATGGCGCTGCTTGTTGTTGTAACGGGACAGTACAGAAATGCACTGTTCATGAGCGTAGTTCTTGCAAACTTGGTCATTGGTATTGTGCAAGAGATTCGTGCAAAACGCATGGTTGACCGCCTGTCTCTTATGACAGCTCAGAGTGTTTGTGTAATTCGTGACGGAAAAGATACCTTTATCAAACCAGACGAGCTTGTCATCGATGATCTTGTGCGCTTGAAGACGGGCGATCAAATTCCTGCTGACAGTATTCTTGTGTCAGAGCACGTAAGCGTTGACGAAAGCCTTCTAACTGGTGAGGCGGAGCCCGTGCAAAAGACCACGGGAGACGAGCTTCTTTCTGGTAGTTTTGTCGAGAGGGGCAGTCTTGTTGGTAGGGTATGCCGTGTAGGCCAGGAAGGTTATGCTGCGCGTATTAACGCAGAAGCTAAGTTTGTAAAAGAGATCAATTCAGAGATTCTTACCACCATTAAGTCGATTATTCGCGCAGGTTCCATTGCATTGATTCCGCTGGGTATTGGTCTTTTTGTTCGTACCTATTTCATTGGTAACGCCGATTTAAATGAAGCGCTTCTTTCGATGATTGCTGCTGTTATTGGCATGATTCCTCAAGGACTCGTTCTTCTCACCAGCTCGGTTCTTGCTATTGCAACTATTAGGCTTGGCCAGAAGAATGTTTTGGTTCAGCAGCAATACTGCATCGAAACGCTGGCACGCGTAGATACCCTTTGTTTGGACAAGACGGGCACTATCACCACGGGAAACATGGAAGTTGCTCGTGTTTTGGATGCTTCGTTTACGTCAATTACTGAGGCTGCGGGTGCTTTGCAAGCGGCTGTAAACGTTGTCGGCGCAAACAAAGATGACGCTAACGATACGGCTACGGCAATCCTTGCGTACGCATCCAAGCAGGGGATTCAAAGCAAACGTCCTTCTCGCGTTGTGGCGTTTTCTTCAAAGAGAAAGTACTCTGGCTGCGTCACTGAGGACGGACAGGCATTTGTTATCGGTGCTGCTCAGTTTGTGCTTGGTCCCGAGGCAGCAGACGTTATCGCATCGTCCGATGCATTTGCGTCCATTGAACGCGTGCTGGTTGCCTGTACCGTTGATGGATTTGACCAGAATGATACTTTCCAGGGAACTCCTCAGCTCCTAGGTTACGTAGTGCTTAGGGATCAGATTAGAGAGACCGCCCCACAAACCATTGCATACTTCCTTGAGCAAGGTGTCGACCTGCGCGTTATTTCGGGCGATGATCCTCGTACCGTCTCCGCTATTGCTGAGCGAGCGGGCGTCCCTCACGCCGACGGCTGGGTAGATGCAACTATGCTACACACAGAGGCAGATATTGCTGCAGCTGTCGAGAAGTACCACGTATTTGGTCGCGTTACGCCAGAACAGAAGCGCGAGCTTGTTATTGCACTCCAGAATCATGGCCACACGGTTGCCATGACCGGCGACGGCGTCAATGATATCTTGGCACTGAGGCAATCGGACTGTTCTATTTCTGTTGCTTCTGGTTCTGCTGCAGCTAGAAATGTTGCAGAGATTGTTCTGGCAGACAACGATTTTGCGCACATGCCAGAAGTTGTTGCCGAAGGTAGGCGCTCTATCAATAACCTTCAGCGATCTGCTGCACTCATTCTTGTAAAGACGGTTTATACTGCGGCTTTAGCGCTCTATTGCATTATTGCGCCACCATACCCCTTTATTCCTGTTCAGATGTCGCTGCTTTCATTTGCAACCGTTGGCCTGCCATCGTTTGTGTTGGCGCTTGAGCCAAATCACGATCGCGTAAAGGGCAACTTCCTGGTCAACATTTTGCGCAAGTCACTACCTGCTTCTATTGCAGTAACTATCACGCTTGCACTTCTTATGACTGCAGGTCATCTGTTTAAGTTGAACCTGTCTCAGGTGTCTACGATGGCGCTTATCACCACCGCAACAGTTGGTTTTGCGCTGCTCAGAAGGATTTCTTTGCCTCTCACCAAGCTCCGCGTTGCACTTCTTGTTGTATGCATTGCCATTGTGGTTGGCGGATGCACGGTAGCGCAGGACTTCTTCCGCATTGCACCTCTCACCCCACGCATCTTGCCGTACTTGTCAATTTGTTTGGTGATTTCCGTTATTATCTTCAACAGAATTTCCGAGCGTTACATTCACAACTATACAAAGGATCGATTCTTTGACCTGGTTGTGAGATTAATGGGAGGAAAGTCAACTTATAGCTCTTCTGCTGATATAAACGATTAAACTGAAGCACAAGCAAAGAGTTGTGGAGGGTGTATGCGTTGTCCAAACTGTGGATCTGAGGTCGATGAAGGGGCTTTAACCTGCCCTCATTGTCAGATTGATCTAAGTTTGACCCAAAGGATTCCTGTTACTCAAGCTCATTGGTGCCCTCATTGTGGCGCCCTGGTGGCTGCCGGCGCAGAAAGCTGCCCAAAGTGTGGCCTTCCTTTACCACAGGCAGTGCCTGCTGCTCGTCCAGCTCGAGCTATCAGGCCCACACGCAACATCAAGCTTCCAGAGATTGACGCCGCTCCAGCATCTGGCGAGAAGACCGATCCGCTCGTAGACGCAGAGTATGATGCATCCTCTTCTGTCGCAGCAGATCCCACTGTTTTGCAAGATATGCCAGCCGACAACGCTGACCCAGACACTACCAGCGCGTTTGCCTCGGTAAGTCGCAGGCCAGCTCCTCGCTTTGAGTCTGCAATCCCTTCCGAGCCTTCAAAAGAGAACCTCCCTGAAGCAGAGGGAATCCCGCGTACGCGCGTTATTCTGCTTTCAGCACTTCTTGTTACCTCGCTGGTAGTAGCTGCAATCTTTGTCATCACGCACCCGTGGGACCCTCAGGCAACCGACAATCGCGCAAAGGTTGACGCTCCAGTCTCATCTACTCCTACCACCACTCCTGTTACGCACCTCACGGGTCAAGACACCAGTGCAAATCAGCAAAATACAAGTTCGGATGCTGTTTTTGACGCACTTGATAGTGATTATCAGAAGCTTGGAGACCTCTCAAAGCGCCTTGATGATAACGAGAAAACCTTTGATCAGCTTGCTATTACTGGCTCTGATCAGGAGCGTGCTGATGCTCAACAGGAAGCAGAGCAGATTTCGCTGGATATTAGTAATGTTATCTCTGACCTCTCTAGTCTTGATGACTCCAACGGAAACTATCGTCAGACTATTGAAAATCTCACCAAACTGGGTAACTGGCTTCGTAATCGCTCCGATGCTTTGAGTGAGGGATGGAAGCGCTCAGTTGCTTCTAACAATCCTTCTCAGGACAAAGACAATATCTTGGCGCCAGTTGATAACATCAGAGACTCCAGCGGCTCCAGCTCATACCAGAAACTTTTTGATGAAAATTACGTGAATTGGAAGCCACAAAAGCAGTAA
Source organism: uncultured Atopobium sp. (assembly GCA_937905925.1). Classification (GTDB taxonomy): domain Bacteria; phylum Actinomycetota; class Coriobacteriia; order Coriobacteriales; family Atopobiaceae; genus Lancefieldella. The sequence goes on along the minus strand of CALCXO010000033.1, from coordinate 67,556 downwards.
ATCTCTACCGTTCAGCTGCTTTAATTTCAAAAATCTCATCATACTGGTAAAATAATTAGGTTAGAAAAGAAGTTCTTTATTACTAAGGGTTTCTCGCGTTTTTTCTTCTCTTAGATGTAAAGAAGCTTGGAGGAATTATGTTTGGACTTGATCCATTGTATACACCAGAGCGCCAGGTTACTGGTACTGAGGTTGCCGTCTTTGATACCAACAAGGGAATCATTAAGGTTCAGCTTGATGGTAAGGGCGCACCTATTCATGTGGCAAACTTCTGCGAGCTTGCAGAGTCTGGCTTCTATGACGATACCAAGTTCCACCGTCTTGTCCCTGGCTTTGTTCTTCAGGGCGGAGACCCAAACACCCGTGAGATGAGTGTTGAGGATGTTGTGTTTGGTAACCCTGGTCCTGATGGAATTCCTGGTACCGGTGGTCCTGGTTATCGCATCAAAGAGGAGTTCACCACAAATCCTAACAACTCCCACGTTGACGGTGCCCTTGCTATGGCTCGTTCTCAAGATCCAAACTCCGCAGGTTCTCAGTTCTATTTCTGTCTTGGTCCACAGCATGGCTTGGATTCTGGATATACCGTATTTGGCACAACTATCGAGGGAATGGATGTCATTTCCCAGTTAAAGGTTGGCGATATCGTCAATTCCATTAGAATTGAAAACGCTTAAAGCCAAGTCGCACAGACTCTTGGAGGATATTGTGAATCAACAGGCATTTGAGTTAGGTAAATCTGCATATGATCAGGGCGACTGGTTTGTAGCTATCAGTCAGTTTGATGTGGCTAAAGAGCCAGGCGAGGTAAACGGTCAGATTGACCACCTTCTTGGAAACGCTTATATGAAGCTTGGACAGTTTGATTCCGCAGCTTCTGCTTACAAGTCCGCTCTTGCTGACGCTTCCTACGGCAAGGTTGGCGCTCTCTCTACTAATCAGGGTCGCGCACTTCTGGCTGCTGGTAGGGTACAGGAGGCTATTGCTGCCCTTACTAACGCTGTCCAGGACGCCTCTTACGCAACTCCTTATAAGGCACAGCTTGCTCTTGGTTCTGCATACGAGAAGATCGGTGATATTCGCAACGCCGGCATTGCTTACAGAAACGCTGCAGTTGACGAGAAGAACCCTAATCCTTCATCAGCACTTTGCAGCCTAGGCGCATGCTTCATGGGTCTGAACAGGCCTGTTGATGCTGTTGAGGCATATCGTACCGCTCTTGATTTTGCTAATCCTCTGGATAATTCCAATAAGATTTATGCAGATCTTGGTCTTGCATACGTTGCAGCAAATCGCATGTCTGAGGCAGTTGACGCTTTTACCCACGCCACTGCAGACGGCAGCTTTGTTCTGTCTAATCAGCAGCAGTCTGCTTTTGATGCAGCTCGCAAGGCTATTACTGCAATGACTTCTGGCAAGCCATCTGAGACTGATGCCTTCCTTCAGGCAGCTGGCTATGGTGCCTATGATCCACTGGATCCTACAGGTATGTCCGGCGAGCTCATCCCTTCTGCAGAAGATACTGGCTTCTTCCAGATTACTGAGCAGGAGATTATTGAGCAGGATAAGAAGGACAAGAAGATTAGGCGTAAGCATCGCCATACCGGCCTTAAGGTCTTCATCACTATTCTTATTTTGCTTATCTTGGCTGTTGGTGGCGCTGGTTATGCTTACTATCGTGGCTATGGATGGCCAACCCAGCAGTCTGTTGTTCAGGACATTTTCAACGCTAAGGCACAGGGTACCGATATTGGTCGCTATGTCTCTAGCTCTGTTTCTAGCACCACACTTCAGCAGATTTCTAACAGCCTGCCATCAAGCTCTGCTGTCACCATCAACGGTGTTGACCAGAGCATGACTCACTCAACAGTAAACGCTTCTGTCAGCCTTTCTAACGGCGGAAACGTTGACTACACCATTGAGCTTGTTCGTGATGGTATTGGCTGGAAGGTGGCAAGCGTTACCACTTCGTACGTAAGCCAGAATAACCAGAACTCTGGTACAACTTCTGGTACCAACGGTTCTAACTCGGGAACTACCTCCGGAACTAATGGATCTAACTCCTCAAATTCCTCCAATAGTTCCTCCAGCTCTTCAAAGTCTGGTAACTAGTACTAAACTGTTTTAACCGTTCTTTCTGCAGGATTATTACGCACACGCGTAGCACGTTTGATTGGATATCATGTCTATCTTCGATTCGCTCTTCGGAGAATATGGCGGAGACTTAGCCATCGATTTGGGAACTGCAAACACCCTTGTTGCAGTTCGTGGTCAGGGTATTGTCATCAATGAGCCATCAGTTGTTGCAATCGATAAAAGCGAGAGCCGCGTTCTGGCCGTTGGCGCTGATGCAAAGCGCATGATTGGTCGTACTCCTGGCTCCATCATTGCTGAGCGCCCTCTTAAAGACGGCGTCATTGCAGACTTTGATGTTACTGAGGTTATGCTTCGTTACTTCATCGAGAAGGCCCGTGAGCGCAAATATCCTTGGTCACCACGTCCACGCGTAGTTGTTTGCGTTCCTTCTGGCGTTACATCTGTCGAGAAACGCGCTGTTTTTGAAGCAACTATTCAGGCAGGCGCTCGCCAGGCATTCTTGATTGAAGAGCCTATGGCTGCAGCTATTGGTGCAGACCTTCCAATTGAGGATCCTACAGGTTCTATGGTTGTAGACATTGGTGGCGGTACTACCGAGGTTGCTGTTATCTCCATGGGCGGTATTGTTGTCTCGCAGTCCATCAGAACTGCAGGTGACGAGTTTGATCAAACTATTCTTGAGCATGTTCGTGATGCCTACAACCTCTCTATTGGTGAGCGTACCGCAGAAGACATCAAGATTAAGGTTGGCTCAGCAGCTCCTCTTGCAGAAGAGCTTGACGTTGAGGTAAACGGTCGTGACGTCATGAGCGGTCTTCCAAAGACTGTTCGTATCGAGTCAGAAGAGATTCGTCGTGCCCTTGATCGTCCTCTTGACGAGGTCACCAAGGCTGTCAAAGATGCGCTTGATGTGACTCCACCAGATCTTGCCTCTGATCTTATGTACTACGGTATTTTGCTTACCGGTGGCGGCGGCATGCTTCGCGGTCTTGATCAAAGACTTCGTGAAGAGACTGGCGTTCCCGTTAACGTAAGCCCAACCGCATTAGAAAATGTTGTTACCGGTTGTGCAAAGGTTCTTGAGGCTAACGCATTGTCCGGTGGATTTGTTCAGAGTGCAGGCCAATAAATATGCCATTGTCTCATCAGATCCAGGGTGCTTCAACAGGCCTTGGATCTAACAATAATAAGCATACGGGTGGCCGTAGTTTTATTATTCTTTCGCTGCTTTCAATTGTGTTATTGACGGTCAGCGCTCGTATGGGTACAGAAGGACCACTCGAGATGGTTCGAGGTGGGTTCTCTACTATTACCATGCCTTTTAGAATGGCGGGTTCTGCTATTGCCATGCCTTTCCAGGGCATTGGTAACATTTTTAGTAACTTAACAGCAGACCAGCAAACGCTTTCTGACCTCAAGGCAGAAAATGAGCAGTTGCGTTCAAGAAATGCAGAGCTAGAAGAGACAAATCAGTCCACCCAGCGCCTGCAGGGTCTTCTCGACCTCAAAAATACCTATAACCTGCAGTCCACGGGCGCCCGTGTTATCTCTGGTTCTACTGACTCGTTCAATAACACCATCGTGATTGACAAGGGAACTTCGTCCGGGCTGGCTGTTGGCATGCCTGTTGTTGATAGCGGTGGCGTTATCGGCCAGATTATTGAGTGTGGTCCTACAACCTCTACCGTTCGTCTTATCACTGACGAGAAGAGCGGTGTGGCTGCTATGGTTCAAAGCAGTCGAGCTCAAGGCATGCTTATGGGTTCTGCGTCAAGACAGATTACTCTTAACCTCATCAACACCAACCAGAAGGTTGCCGTAGGCGATACAGTTGTTACCAGCGGTCTTGGTGGCGTATTCCCTAAGGGCCTTCCTCTAGGTAAGGTTACCAGCGTTGAGGCAGCTCCAGGATCGCTCTATTACACCATTGTTGTTGAGCCTTATGGAAATGTCAGCACTAACGAGGAGGTAATGGTTATCACGTCTCTTTCTGAGGAGCAAAAAGCTACCGCAGATGATATTGCAGAGGCAGATAAGCAAAACACTCCAACAGCAACTGATTCAGACGGTAAGGATAAAGACTCAAAAGACGGATCCTCTACGTCTTCATCGAGCGGTTCAACTGGCAGCGGTTCAACAAACAACACAACAAACACTCAGCAGAATGCAACAGTTGCTGCTCCAACGGGTAATACACAACATAACAGCGGAAGAACAGATTAAGGGGGATGCATGCAGGTTTCTGATAGAAATAAAAACACACGCAGCATCGCCGTTCTTGCTGTTATTTGCTTCATTTTGCAGATTATGCTTACACCACAGGTTTCTTTTGGTGGGGGAGTTATCAATTTTGCACTGATTTTCTCGGCAGCTATTGCGCTGAGATATGGTGGTAAAACCGGCGTGATATGCGGCTTTATTGCTGGTCTTATCTATGATTTGACTTCTCCTAATCCTATTGGCCTCATGGCACTCTTGCTTGTGGTCAGTTCTTATTTCATGGGCCAAGAGGTACGAGACAGAATCTCTGGCAATTTTGGTACCTCTATGGGCTTTGTTGCTCTTCAAACTTTTGGTGTCACCTTTATGTATCAGCTCATTAATTCTTTGATTGGCTCTGGTGGCAACTTCTTTGAGGGGCTGCTGTTTAAGTCTTTCCCCACCATGTTGTTTACCATTTTGGCAGCGCTGCCTGTTTTCTATGTGCTTTCTCATTCTCAAAGGTCTCATTCATCTTTGGGTGGAACTTCGCTCTACCGCGGATCTCACCGAGCTCCTCAGCGCCTTAAATAAGGGGTTAGTATGAATTTCACCCTTGTTATCCTTGCTTGTTGCGCTGTTGCAGCAATTGGTTTGATCATTGTTTACCTCACCTTTGGTAGAAAAGACTCGCCGTTTACCTTTGATATTGGTGGCGGTGCTCCCAAGGCGTCTGGTGGTTCTGACGGCTCTGCCGAGAAGACCCTCTCGTCCAGACTTATCGGATTTGCAATTGCTGTTGGCGGCATGTTTGCCGTGCTTATTGGTCGTCTTTGGACCATGCAGCTCTTATCGTCAGCTGACTATACTGAGCAAGCAGAGCGTAACCGTACGCGCACCGTTACCACCGCAGCACCTCGTGGCCGTATTCTGGACAGAAACGGCGTGGAGATTGTTACCAACAGGCCAAGTCCAACGGTAGTAGCTCGAGCAGATGTTGCAGAAGACTACGTTAAACTGCAGATTCTTGCCAACCTTTTGGGCATGCCCATGCTGGCGGTACGCAGAAAAATTATGGATACTTCCGATGGCGCTCAGGCGCTTCGCACTGTTTCGGTAGACGTATCCAGGCGCGTAGTTGCCTACATTTCCGCTCACGGCGCTTTGCTAGACGGCGTTTCAATTGAGGAACGTACGCAGCGCGCCTATCCAAACGGTTCCCTTGCAGCTCATGTTGTTGGCTATACCGGCACCGTTACGCAAGAGCAGCTTGAAAGCAGTAAAACTGCAGATGGCGGCTTTGTGTATGCCCACGGCGATATCGTGGGACAAACGGGTGTTGAGTATCAGTACGAGTCCGCCCTTCAGGGTGTTCGTGGTGAGCAAACGGTGTATGTTGACGCTGCTGGTAATGTTTTATCTCACTCAACGTCTATTGCTCCTCAGAGCGGCTCAGATGTTGTTTTGACCATTGATGCAAACATCCAAAAAGCAGCAGAAGCATCCCTTGTCAGTGTTATCAACACAGTTAGATCACAAGACTTCCAAGGTCGCAGTGCAAGTGTGGTGGCACTTGATTGCACCAACGGTGAAGTAATTGCTATGGCAAGCTATCCAACGTATTCACCTTCAATGTTTGTTGGAGGCATTTCCAGTTCTGACTGGGATACGCTTTCTTCTGAAGAGGCAAACTATCCGCTGATGAACCGCGCAATTGCTGGCCAGTATCCATCTGGTTCTACCATCAAGGCACTTACTACCTTTGCCGGACTCAAATACGGCATTTGTGACGGAAATTCAAGCTGGTATTGCACGGGTTTCTGGACTGGTTTTGGCGAGCAGTACGGCATGCACTGTTGGCTTCTTTCTGGTCACGGCACCGTTAATCTGATTACCGGTATTACCAACTCTTGCGATATTGTTTTTTATGAGATTGGTAAGGGCTTCTTCTATAACAACGAACATCCAGAGGGCATGCAAGAGACATTCCGCGCCTTTGGACTTGGTGCGCTTTCTGGTATTGACCTTCCAGAAGAGGCATCTGGTCGCGTTCCTGATGCAGAGTGGAAGTGGAATTACTTTACCAGCTCGCCTGATGATGCTCGTAAGTGGCAGGGTGGCGACAACTGTAACCTTGCAATTGGACAGGGCGATCTTTTGGTAACCTGCCTCCAGATGGCAAATGCATATTGTGGTATTGCAAACCGAGGTCCAATTTACAAACCACATGTTTTGAAGAGTATTAATGCCAGAAACGGAAATGGCTCTGTTATTGAGTATAAAAACGAGGTCATTCTGAGCCCAGAAGAAAAAGATGAGCATCGAGACATTGTTGCTCGCGGTCTCTATGGCGTTGTCTACGAGGAATCCGCTTCTCAGACTATCCACTGGACCAATCTTGATGTCACGGTTAATGGCAAGACGGGTACTGCTGAGCAGCAGTCTATTGGCGAGCCCGTTGGTTGGTTTGTTGGCTATGCACCTGCTGACAAGCCTCAGTATGTTGTTGCTGCAAATCTAGACTGCGCACCTTCTGGCGCAGGTTCTGGTATGTATATTGTTCGAGACGTCTTTGGTGCAATTTATAATCAGCCAGACAACGTTGGTAGGTAAGGAGGCGAGAAACCCATGGCACTTGATTCATCTGCAGTTACAAAACAAAGAATGAACTCACCTTTTAGGAGGCGTGGAGGTATTCCTTCAGGCGGCCTTGCCAAGAAAGAGAAGCTTACTGGTAAGAATATCTTGAGTAATCTTTATCTAGCACAGCTTGTTCCCGCGGCACTTCTCGTCCTCATCGGCATTGTGGTTATCTGGACCGCATCGATGAACATTGCCGAAGCTAGTTTTCCTAGGCACCTTCTGGGTATTGGTTTGGGCCTTGTTTTTGCCACGCTTATGTGGCGCTATGACTACAGAGCACTTGCAAATATGACAAATGTGCTGATTGTTGGCGTAGTTGTATTGATGATTTTGCCTAAGATTCCCGGCTTTGGCGTTTCGGTTAAGGGTATGACTGGTTGGGTTAATATCCCACTTGTAGGATTTAGATTTCAGCCGTCTGAGCTGGGAAAGATTGTCACAATCTTCCTTATGGCTTCGGTGTGTGCTCAGTATAACGGTAAGGTAGAAACGCTTAGAGACTATGTAAAGCTTTGTGGAACATTGATGGTTCCCTTCGGCTCCATTATGCTTTTGCCTGACCTGGGAACTGGCCTGATTATTTTGGTTATCGGAGCCACCATCATCATTTGCTCTGGTGCAAAACGTTCTTGGATTCTTGTGACCGTTCTTTTGCTCATTGCTGTTGTTGCTCTTGTTGTTGTGACTTCTATGATTCCTGGTATTCCTCACATTCTTAAGGAGTACCAGATGAAGCGCCTTACCGTCTTCTTGGATCCATCTGTTGATCCGTCAGGAGATGGCTATAACCTGCAGCAGGCAAAAATTGCCGTAGGTTCTGGTGGCTTTATTGGAAAAGGACCGGGTAACGCTACGCAGGCAAGTGGACGATTCTTGCCTGAGGCACACACAGACTTTGTTTTTGCGCTCTTCTCGGAAGAGTTTGGCTTCCTTGGTGCATTCATTATGCTTTCGCTCTTTGCGTGGATGATTTTTGCAACTATTCTGTTTGCTATGAAGACCGAGAATACCTTCTCTAAGCTGGTACTTGTTGGTTGTGCAGCCATGTGGTCGTTCCAGGTTTTACAGAATGTTGGCATGTGTATTGGTATCATGCCTATTACCGGTATTCCATTGCCTTTTATCAGCTTTGGATCAACATCGATGATTGCCCAGCTCATTTCTGTAGGAATCGTCCAGTCTGTTTACAGACATAGAACAAAGGCGGCATAAGCCATGGCAAAAAGAAACAGCTTGGGCAAACTTGCTACCTCTGTATTACAAGAATTCCGCGGGTCACTTTCATCTCTAGAGCCAACTTATACGCACATCTATGTTGATTCCCTTGCCTCTGAAGAGGTAATTCTTGCTGTACATTCGTATTTTATGCCAGAGAGAACAGATGCAACGGTGCGCGTCTCTAAACTTGCCGACGGTGTTTCGTTTGTTTCTGGAGGCACTGGTCGTGCGGGAAAGAATGCCGCCATTCCTGATATTGCGGTGATTATTCCTACACCAACATCACAGTATGAGGATGCTCTTACTATGTTAGTAAGTCATTCAATTCCTTGTGCCGTGGTTGTTGAGTCTGCAGTTGAAGCTCCAAAAATTGCTGATACGCTCTACAACACAGGGCTTATTAGCATTGTTGCGGGTACCACTGAAGAAGTGCTCTTTGATCGACTCTCTTCATGGATTGCAACGGCAACAGAAAAATCAGTCTCTTTTGCGGCAGCGTATCCTCTCTGTAGAACTCAAGTGGTCAAACAGATAACTGCTGCTTGCGCTAAAGAAAATGCAGCTATTGGAGCTGTGGCGATTGTCCCTGGCTCTGATATGCCGCTGATGACAGCGCGCCAGATTAGGCTGGCACTTGATATTACCGCTGCTTACAACATCAATATGAGTGTTGAAACCATCGCCGAACTTCTCGGCGTTGTGGGTGCGGGCTTTGGATACCGTACGGTTGCACGCACGGTCGCAGGCACAGTTCCAGGATTTGGCTGGGCGCTTAAGGCTGGCATGGGATACGCAGGAACTCACACTACTGCTCGCGTCATTCACGCGTATGCTCGCAAAATTGCCGAGAAACGCGATGGGGTAGCAGCTGATTCTTCTACCAAAACCGGCGCTTCGAGTGCTTCTACAGGCGCAAGCGCAACAGCAGATACAAATTCACAATCAAATACCGTAGAGATAGCAACCACACAATCCCTCGCCAAAAGATAGAAAGTAGACTATCGTGCGTGTTAAACGAGAAAATCTCTTCCATCTCATTGAGCCCATGCTTCCGCATGTCGAGAAACCCTCAAGATACTTAAATCACGAGTGGGGAGCCGTAGAGGAGCAAGAAGGTCCTTTTCACGTTTGTATGGTTTATGCTGACGTGTACGAGGTGGGTCAGCCTAATTTGGGCATTGCCATTCTCTATAACGCTTTGAATAAGGCGCCTCATATTTCTTGTGAGCGCGCCTATCTGCCTTGGGTCGATATGGCAGCTCTGATGCGCAAGCGTAATGTTCCTCTGCTTTCGTTGGAGGGTGCTGCACCTTTAGCATCTTTTGATGTGGTTGGCTTTACGCTTGCACATGAAATGATTGCAACCAATATTATAGAGACGCTTGATTTAGCAGGCATCCCAATGCTCGCTGAAGAACGTGATGAAGAGGACCCACTTATTTTTGGTGGTGGTCCTTCTGTTTGGAACTCAGAGCCAGTGGCCCCGCTCTTTGATGCAATTCTATTAGGCGACGGCGAAGAAGCGCTGGTAGAGATGTGCGAGTGCGTCAGAACTTCCAAGCTTGAAGGAGTTTCTCGCCAAGAGATTTTGCAGAGGTTGTCTGAGATTCAAGGTGTCTACGTTCCATCGCTTTATCAGATTGTGCACGATAACACGGCAACACGCTGGGGCCATGCGGTTCCTAAAGAGGGAAGTGGCGCTCCAAGCGTGGTGTATAAGCGCTGTCTGCCAGATCTTTCAGTAACAGACCCTGTTGCCCAGCGCATTGTTCCGTATACCGAAATTGTTCAGGACAGGCTGGCTCTAGAGATTCAACGCGGCTGTGCTCGTGGCTGTAGGTTCTGTCAGGCTGGTATGACGTATCGTCCTGTTCGCGAGCGCCCTGCTCAGCAGATTGTCATAGCAGGCGAGGAAGGCCTTTTGAAGAGCGGCTACGATGAAGTTTCGCTCACGTCGCTCTCTACAACGGATCACTCTCAGTGCGGCTATATTCTGCGCCGTATGAACTCTGATTTGCGTAAACGCGGCGTGCGAATCTCCATTCCTTCCCAGCGTATGGACGCGTTTGGTGCGGAGATGGCAGACGCCGTTTCTACTTCAAGGCGTGGCGGACTGACGTTTGCTCCAGAAGCAGGCTCTCAACGCATGCGTGATGTTATCAACAAGAACGTTACCGAGGATGATCTTGAGTCCGCAGCAAGAAACGCGTTTGAAAACGGTTGGCGCCGCATGAAGCTCTACTTTATGATGGGCCTTCCAACCGAAACTGACGAGGACATCCAAGCTATTCCCGCAGTTGCAAAGCGTATTTTGGACATCGGCCGAGAAATTGGCGGCAAGGGTGTTTCGGTTTCTGCTTCTGTTGCCGTATTTGTGCCCAAGTCCTACACGCCATTCCAGTGGGTTGGCCAGATTTCTCGCGAGGAAGCCCTGCGTAGGCAGCAGCTGTTGCTGTCTTCTAACCACGATAGGGGACTCAAGATTGCCTATCATGACTCCGGCACTTCGCTGGTAGAAGGCGCGCTCTCAAAGATGGGTCGCGACGGCTTTGATCTGATTTACCAGGCGTGGAAAAATGGTTGCAAGTTTGATGCGTGGACCAGTGAGTTTAATCTTGACGCTTGGAATGCAGCTGCAGAAAGTCTGGGTTTCTCGCTGTCTGATATTGCAACAGAAACCTTTGATATTCAGGCAAAACTTCCATGGGATCACACGTCTCCTGGCGTCTCCAAGGGCTATCTACAGCGAGAATATCGTCGAGCACTGGATGAAGTTACCACACCAGACTGCACGTTTACCTCTTGTACGGGATGTGCGGTATGCCAGACCTTAAAGGTTGACAATGTTTTGATGGGGGTGCGCTCATGACGGATGTGCAGGAAGAGAGCGTAGCTCCTGAGGTGGTTGAATCGGCGAAGAAAGACTGGCGCGCTGGTAGACCGCAGATTCAGCCAGAGATTATGACGGAGCGCGGAGCAGAGATTTTTAGGCTTCGCGTGGCTTACAAGAAAGATGACCACCTTGCGTTTTTAGGACACCTTGAGCTTATTGGCACCATTGAGCGCTGTGTTCGTAGAGCTCAGCTGCCATTTAGGGTAGGTAATGGCTTTGCAAAGCGCATGGGCGTTCAGTTCTCTCAGGCGCTTCCTGTTGGCGCTTCGTCTGAGGCGGAGTACTTTGACTTGAAGCTCACAGAATACGTGGACCCGGATGAAGCGTTAGAGAGGTTGTTGTCGGCTACGCCTCCCGCGCTTGCTCCGTTTGCTGCCAGCTACGTTGATCGGTCGCTGCCAGCGCTTGAAGCATGGTTGAATGCCGCTCATTGGAGATGCGACATTTTGGGAGAAGGTCTAAGGTCAGATTCGCTGCGTTGGGGGTTTGAGGATCTTCTCGCCAAAAAAGAGCTGACATACATGCGCAGAGACAAGCAAAAAGTGGTCAATTTAGAGACAACGTTTGCGGGCTACAGTATTTCTGAGAGCTCATCTGAAACGTGCATTTCATTTGAGCTTGATACACTCCAAGATCCAAGAGCAGCGCTTAGACCTGCAGTTTTGATTTATGAGGCACAAAGAATTGCAGCTCAAGCCGGAGTGGATGGCCTACAAGGCATTGACTCGTTGAAAGTGTGTCGAGTCTCACAGGCACACGTTTCAGAAAATGGACTCCTTGTGAAGCCTCTATAACATGTAGTTTTGTCTTGGAATTTTCTGAAATATGCAGTAGACTATTTCGAGTTGTGTTTCTCGCCGAGGGACATGGGACACCGACAGTTTCCCGCGGATGCCACAGGTCACGGCGGCGAAGATCTTTGCTCGGATCTTCAGAAATACAAAGATAGTATTAATCGTTGCAAGAATCAGCAATGAAGGGTTACACACATGTACGCAATCGTAGCAACTGGTGGCAAGCAGTATAAGGTTGCCAAGGGCGACGTAATCAGCGTCGAGAAGCTTGATGCGCAGCCTGGCGATAAGGTAAAGCTTGATGTTCTTATGCTTAACGACGGCAAGAAGGTTGTTGCTGACGCTGCCACTCTTTCCTCTAAGAAGGTCACCTGTGAGGTTCTTGAGCAGTACAAGGACAAGAAGGTCCTCGTCTTCAAGTTCCACAAGCGTAAGCGCTATCACCGCGCCAACGGTCACCGTCAGAACCTTACTAAGCTGAAGGTTACCGCGCTCCCTACCGCTCGTAAGGCTGCTGCTAAGGCATCCGACGAGTCTGCAGAGTAATTGGTCACTTCTGATATTGAGATAGGCAGGTAGCATTTATGGCACACAAGAAAGGTCTCGGCTCTTCCCGCAATGGTCGTGACTCACAAGCACAGCGCCTTGGCGTTAAGATTTACGGTGGTCAGGCAATCAAGGCTGGCCAGATTATTATTCGTCAGCGTGGTACGCACATCACTCCTGGCGTAAACGTTGGTCGCGGCAAGGATGATACTCTCTTTGCACTTTGCGATGGCGTTGTTGAGTTCAAGAAGGGTGCTAAGCACGTCGTTAACGTCGTTGCTGCTGAGGCATAAGTTTTCTTGAACATTTGCAGTTCATTCAAGGGGTCCTTCGGGACCCCTTTTTTGTTTCTCGCGGTATCTTACGCGTACCGTTCACAGTTTCTAATTTGTTTCTTAATGTATTTCTTGACACAATCTGGCAAAGTAATGGTATTCTTCTTACATTGCAATTTACGCTCTTGGGAGGAGGACATATCATGCGCGCTACATGCACTCAGCAGTGGTGGTGGAACAACTTGTCTTTCTCCGGTCAGCGATGAGTTGCTTCTGCATACGCATTTAGAGGCTCTCGGGTGACCGAGAGCTTTTTTTGTGCGTACGTTTCTTGCTAAATCCGGATGGCGAGAAACCCGTGTTGTTAAAAGTTTTGTTTGTACGTTTTAGTTTTGCGTTAAAGGAGTTTGTATGTCTACAGAAAATCTCAATGAGGTTAACACCGCAGACACAGAGACAGGATCTGCAGAGCAGGCACCACGTGTTGTTACTGTTTCAAAAAATGCAGGAGTATTGGATGTTACTTCTCTAGTCCTTGTTGCCGTCCTTATTGCTGCTGGTTTTATTCTTAATCTGACCGTTGGTAAGGCAATTAGTGCTATTGGAATTGGTCCAGAGTTTATTATTTCTTCGTTCTGCCTGGCTATTCTTTTGCTGAAGCCAAACGCTGTTCAGAGCCTGGTTATTGGTCTTATCGCAGCTACCGTTATTCAGCTCACCACCTCTGTCCCTGGTGCTGATTTTGTTGCAGAGGGCGCAGCTTCACTTGTTATGTTTGCTTTCACAAGGTCTGCTCTTGCAGATAAGCCAGTAATGCCTGCAATTGGTTCTTTTGTAACCACTCTTATTTCTGGCTTGATCTTTGCTGCCATTGCTATTCCAGCCAAGGGTGCAACTATTGAGCTTTTCTACGTAATGCTTCCTGTCATCGTGGGAACCGCATTCTTTAATGCTATTGTTGTTCAGGTTCTTGCGGCTCCTCTTAAGAAGGTTTTGGGTCGATAAGTTCTTAGATACGCACATATTTCCTGGAGAACACTGTGTCTATTATTGAAGTTCAATCTGTGTCATATAGCTATCCTGATAGCTCAGCGCATGCTCTGAATGAGCTGTCACTGAGCGTTCAGGAGGGTGACTTTGTAGGTATTGTTGGTCCTTCTGGCGCAGGCAAGTCCACGCTTGCTCTTGCGCTTTCTGGCGCTATTCCTCATCACTTCAGAGGAAGTTTCTTTGGAAAGATTCTTGTTGCTGGAATGGATACCTGCACAGTTGCGCTGACTGATATCTCTAAAATTGTGGGTTCTGTAACCCAGGATATTAACGCGCAGATGGTTGCTTCAATTGTTGAGGATGAACTTCTTTTTGGTCTCGAGAACTTTGCAGTTCCTCATGCAGAGATTCCAGAGCGCATTACCTATGCTCTAGAGACAGTTGGTATTGCAAACCTCCGCTTTAGAGAGATTGCCTCTCTTTCTGGTGGACAGAAGCAAAAGGTTGCTATAGCAGCACTTTTGGCGCTTCAGCCACAAGTTATGGTGCTTGATGAGCCAACAGCGGCCTTAGATCCAATGTCGTCCGAGTTAATCTTCCAGACCCTTTCAGAGCTCAACAAAACCAAAGGCATTACGGTTGTGGTGATTGAGCAAAAAGTGGGTCTTCTCGCTAAGTATTGCTCAAAGATTGCCGTTATGGATAAGGGCTCCATTTGTGCATACGGTAACGGTGAGGAAGTGTTCTCACAGGTAGATTTACTGCAAGAGGTTGGCGTTGATGTTCCTCGTTGCGTGCGCGTCTCAAAAGGCGTCTATGAGCTCTCTCATCAGTCTGAGTATGCTCACTTGTTATCTGAGGCGGACAGAGCTGCCTGCGATGAAACTGCGTTGTCAGTTCAGTCAGCCGCCAAGCAGCTTGCGTGCTGTGTAGGCGCTCTCCAGCATCGCAGTATTTCCCTTACAGAGGACTCTGAACCAGTAGCTACTAATGACGTCGAGTTAGCAGGGGAGACATATCTTCCAAAAATAGATGGTCCTGTGGTTGCTGAATCGAGCGGGCCATTTGACAGAATTGGTGTTCTTCAAGACGCTGACCAGCCAAGCGTTCAATCTGTTCTTGACGTTATCGACGCCACTTTTAAATATCAGGGGAGTACTGATGGTGTTGAGCGCGTCTCCCTCAGTTTGCATCCTGGTGAGCTTGTGGCACTTGTCGGTCAAAATGGCGCCGGCAAAACAACTCTGACTAAGCTGGTAAATGGCCTCTTGCGCCCTCGATCGGGAGACATTCATATTAAGGGTGCCTCTTGCAAGGATTGGAAGACGTCGCAGATTGCTCAGCATGTCTCTACGCTGTTCCAAAATCCCGATTATCAGATTTGTAAAGAAAGCGTCCTTGAGGAGATTGCGTTTGGTCTTGAACTCAAGGCTATGTCTGCAGAGGCTGCCCGCAAGAAAGCGCTTGAAGTAATTGATCGCATGGGGCTTGATGCGGACGCGTCGCCGTTTATGCTTTCTCGCGGACAGCGTCAGATGGTTGCGCTTGCTTCTGTGGTTGCCTGCGAGCCAGATATTCTTGTGCTTGACGAGCCAACTTCAGGTCTGGATTACAAAGAGTGCATGCAGGTCATGAATATGGTCAAATCACTGTGCGAGAAAGGCTGTGCAGTTCTTATGGTCTGTCATGACATGGAGGTTGTGCTGGACTTTGCCACAAGAATTGTCGTTATGGCTCATGGTAGCGTGTTAGATGATGGAGAAGTTACACAGATCTTCTCGACAGATGAGGTTTTGAAGGAAGCGTATGTTGAGGCTCCTCAGATGATTCAGCTGTCAAAGCTTGTAGGGGAGCATGTGGATTCATCATTTGCTGAGCTTAGCAGTGCTTCAGAGGTGCTTGACGCATTGCAGCATCAGTTTGAGATTGCTCGTATTGCAGCTACGCTTAATGGTAAGGAGGCTCCTCGTGGGTAGTGTTATTGATTACACCGAAGGAACAAGCTTCCTTCATAAGGCAAATCCTGTGGCCAAGCTTGTGTTTGCGCTTGAGCTCTTTGTGGCCGCCTTTGCCGCCCAAGGAACGCTTGAGGTGCTTGCAGTGCTCGCGCTCACTATTTGCGTGGGAGTTGTCTCACAGAATGCTCAGAAGACTTTTAAGCTGGTATTTGGCTTTGCTGTCTTAGGTCTTATCTTGTGTGTTGTACAGACGCTTGTTGCCCCTGCTGGTCAAACGCTCTTTTTATTCATCACGGTAGGTGGTTTGGAGCGCGGCTTTAACGTTGCCCTAAAAACAATTGCGCTGGCACTGCCGCTGCTTTCTATGCTCTCGCTTATGCGCGTAGAAGACCTCATGAATGCGCTGGTAGAAGTCGCGCATGTTCCTTATCCTTATGCGTTTACCATTGCAACTGTTTTGCGCTTTGTGCCTGTCTTTGCTTCCGAGATGAACCATATTATGGAGGCTCAGATGGCTCGTGGCGTTGAGTTTGATACCAAAAATCCAATTAAGAAGCTCCAGCTCACCATGCCTTTGATTGTTCCTTTGCTGGTAAGTTCCGTTAAAAAAGCTGATGCTTCGGCACTTGCGGCTGAGCAGCGAGGTTTCTATTTAAGGAACGCTTCATCTGCATTTAAACGCTATCCTTTGGCTCCATCAGACTTTGCTTTGATGATTTTTGGTGTTGCAGTAATTGTTGTTATCCTCGTGTTCTCATAAGAACTTCTCGCGTTTTCACTGTGCTTCGCTGGTAAATGCCGTAACATTAAGGTATTAGAAGGAGGACACGTGGAAACTTTCACTGATCTTTGTCACATTAACGTTAAAGGTGGAGACGGCGGTGCAGGCTGCATGTCTTTCCGCCGCGAAGCATATGTTCCAAAAGGCGGTCCTGACGGTGGTGATGGCGGTCACGGCGGCAATGTTGTCATTGTTGCAGACGCGCAGCTTTCGTCCCTGATTGATTACCGCTACAAGCATCACTTTAAGGCCGAGCGTGGTACCCACGGTAAGGGTGCTCGCCGTCATGGTTCTGACGGACAGGATTTGCTGCTCAAGGTGCCCCTGGGAACCGTTGTGCGAGAGCTTGATCCAGAAACACAAGAGCCACTCTACGAGATTGCCGATCTTACTTCTCCCGGTGAGCAGGTAGTTGTTGCTCCTGGTGGCAATGGTGGCCGCGGTAACATTCACTTTGTCACCTCAGTGAGGCGTGCACCAGCATTTGCCGAGAAGGGCGAGCCAGCCCAAGAGCACTGGATTGAGCTTGAGATGAAGCTCATGGCAGATGTAGCCCTGGTTGGCATGCCTTCTGTTGGTAAAAGCTCTCTTATTGCACGTATCAGTGCTGCTCGTCCAAAGATTGCTGACTATCCTTTTACCACCCTTGTTCCAAACTTGGGCGTTGTTCGTGCTCAAAACGGTCAGTCATTTGTCTGTGCAGACGTTCCCGGTCTTATCGAGGGTGCCTCTGAGGGTAAGGGCCTTGGTCATCAATTCCTTCGTCATATTGAGCGCACAGCGCTTATTGTCCATATGGTCGATGTTACCGGTGGCTATGAAGGCAGAGACCCAGTAGAGGACTATCACGCTATTAATGAGGAGCTCAAGGCTTACGCTTCAAAGCTCGCTGATCGTCCTCAGATTGTGGTTGCAAACAAATGCGATATGCCTGGTACAGAAGATGCTATTGAGGCTCTCAGAAAAGCCGCTGAGGCGGATGGCAGGACTTTCTTTGCTATCTCTACGGTAACTGGTTTAAATCTTGATGATTTTGTTACTACCTGTGCTGCAGAAGTGGCAGAGCTTCGCAAAGAAATTGCCATTACTACGCCAACAGTTGATCGCAGTGAGGCTTGGGAGCATCAGCGACTTCGTCGTGATAACAAGCTTCGCATTGAGCGAGAAGAGCGCCATGCTTGGCGTGTCTCTGGCGGCCAGATTGAGCGCATGGTTATTCAGACCGATTGGGACAATGATGAGGCTGTGGCATATCTACAGCGTCGTCTGGATCGTATGGGGCTTGAAGTACAGCTGGCAAAGGCTGGTGCAGTTGACGGCGATGAGATTCGCATTCTTGAGCTTACCTTTACCTATGAGGATCCAAATAAACCAAATACAGATGGCATAGAGATTCCTGACGAGGACGCCTCAGATCAGCAATTTGAAGATGTTGAGTTTGAAGAGGCTCCATCTGATCCGTCTCATGTAGCTGAGGCTTCTTCAGAAACTGAGTAGAGTATGGCAGCCGACGTCTTAAATAACATGCACCCTGGCCTGCCTCGTTTGGGACAGGATAAAAACCGCACCTATCGTCTGGGAATCATGGGTGGAACCTTTGACCCCATTCATAACGGCCACTTGGTAGCCGCTGAGCAGGCATATGATGACCTTGATCTTGATGTGGTTGTCTTTATGCCTGCTGGTCGCCCTGCGTTCAAACAAAATAAGGGAGTTACCAGGGGAGAAGACCGTTATTCAATGACGCTTCTGGCAACCTCAGATAATCCTCATTTTGTTGCTTCTCGTTTTGAGGTGGATTATGAGGGCATCACCTACACCGCTGATACGCTCAGAAGATTGCGTAAGGTATATCCCTCTAACGTTGAATTTTTCTTTATTACTGGTGCAGATGCAATTGCTGATATTGTCACCTGGAAAGATGCAGAGACTGTAGCTGAGCTTGCTCACTTTGTTGCTGCAACGCGTCCTGGTTATGAGCTGAGTCGTGCTCAAAAGGTTATTGCAGACTCACCTTATGACTTCAAAGTAACCTATCTTGAGGTTCCCGCACTAGCAATCTCATCAAGCTATCTGCGTAGTAGAGTTCAAAATGGTCAGAGCCTCAGATACCTAACTCCCGATTCTGTAACAGGTTACATTCACAAGCATGGGCTTTATGGCGCCGACACAACGCCACTCAATTAAGTGGTCAAGCCAAAGCGACCCGCTGCTCAGATTGACATACGCCAGTAACAAGGCAGTGTCAAACAGGTAGAGATTAGGCTTGACTCAATATTTTGTAGGACATAATGGAAAGAACACTTATAGCAAAAGATATTGTCTACACCGCAGAACAACAGGAGCTTATTGATCAGCTTGAGTCTGATTTGAAGAGTCATATGTATCACAAGAACCCTAAGCGTTTTGCGCATTCTATCTCTGTGGGACGTTGTGCAGAAACGCTTGCGCAGGCTTATGGTGCAGATATGGTGAGCGCTCGCGTTGCAGGTATTTTGCATGATTGGGAGAAACTTCTTCCTGATGCAGAAACCATTGAACTGGCAGAGCGCTTTCGTATCCAAACAGAAGCTCCTTATCAGAAAATTGTTGGGCTCTTACATGGTCCTCTCGCCGCAAAAACGCTACCAGCCATCTATCCTTGGCTTTCTGAGCAGATTCTCAGCGCCATTCAGAAGCACACTACGGGCGACCGTCAGATGAGCAAGCTAGACAAAATCTTGTATGTAGCTGATCTTATTGAGCCTCTGCGTCCAAACTTTACATCGGTCGAAGAAGCAAGAAACGTATATTTACACGGTGGTTCTCTCGATGAGCTTTATGAGACGGCGTTTTGTAGCGTTATGATGTATGTGATTTCATCAAGGAGTTATTTGTATCCAAACTCAATTGCCCTATACAATGAGATGATTGAGAAGACATCTAAGTAGCTTGGCTACATGAGAAAACGGAGAAATTCATGGCTGTAACTTCACTTGAGCTTGCAAAGACTGCTGCAATTGCTGCAGATCAAAAGAAGGCTGAAGATATTCTGGTACTAGATCTAACTGGTCTCAGTGATGTTTGCGATTACTTTGTTATCTGCACTGGTGGAAATGCTCGTTTAGCTGACGCTATTGTTGATGAAGTTCGCGAGAAGGTCACGGCAAACTGCGGCATTCGTCCAATTTCTACTGAGGGTCGCGACGGTCTCAATTGGATTCTGATTGATTACGGTTCAGTTGTTGTTCACGTATTCCAGCCTGAGGTAAGGTCCTACTATCGTCTTGAGCGACTTTGGGCAGACGCTCCTCGTGTGGAGCTAGATATTGAGGGTGCTATGACTTCTGATATTCCTTACGCTGATCTTCCAGAGGATGCTTTGGCTCCAGCTTTTGAGCTTTCTGAGGATGACCTGGTAGACAATCTTCCAGAATCTGCTGATCCTACCGAGTAGTGCTGGTGTACTAGATTTGTTCGTTTTTGCCTGTAGGCATGGTGTCTGAGACGCGATGTTCAAAGCGTAGGTCTCTACCATACTGCACAGCATCTGCACCAAATTTATCTTTGAGTTTATCGGTTACCTCGGAGAGATGACGTAAGTCACTCCGAGGTTTCTTTTTTGTTGTAGGTCCAGAGGCTGCGGCGTCAAACGTGTCATTAAATTGATCAAAAAGAGACGTTTGAACAGGCTTGCTCTGTGTCTCATCTGTAAATGAGCTAATGCCAACACCAAGCAGTCTTACTGGCTGACCTTCTTTCCAAATGGTAGGGAGCAGGCCAACGGCAATCTCTGCAAAGAGGTGCTCATCATCAGTTGGTGTGGACATTCTTTTTTGAGCGGTATGAGACTCTGTTGCAGAGGCTTTTACTTTGAGGGTTACGGTATATCCTTGGAGCCGCTTTCGGCGAAGACGTCTGCCTACAACGCCAGCAATGTGCCTAATAGCTTCTTCTATTTCTTGTTTATCAAACAAATCTGTTTCAAAGGTTCTCTCGTTAGAAACAGACTTAACGTCACGAGGCTGGGCAGCTTCATGAACTTCAGAGACTTCTTTTCCTTGCGCGCGCAAAATCATCTTTGAAGCTGTATTGCCAACAAGGGAAGTGAGGTACGTTGCATCTGCTCTTGAAAGCTCTCCAAGCGTTCTGATTCCTTGTTGATGAAGTGTCTTTGCCATCGCAGGACCAATACCGCTCATGGCCTCAATAGGCAGTGGCGCCAGAAAGCGACCTTCTGTACCAGGAAAGACCGCAGTAAGACCACGAGGCTTTTCTTGCTCAGAGGCAATCTTGGCAATTGTCTTGTTTGTTCCCAGGCCAATGGAACAGGTAACACCTAGTGCTGCGACTTTCTTTTGTATGCGCTTACAGATTTCTAAAGGATTTTCTTTAGAAAATCTTCCAGGAGTAATATCAAAAAATGCCTCATCAATAGAAACTTGTTCAACAAGGGGAGTCTCATCTTTGAGAAAACCCATAACAAGAGCACTCATTTCAGAGTATCTGTCATAACGTCCTGAAGTCCAAATTGCATGAGGACAAAGCCTTACTGCAATAGCTGAAGGCATGGCAGAATGAACGCCAAACTTCCTTGCTTCATAAGAGGCGGTTGAAACAACGCCCCGTTTGTGGGGTGAACCTCCAACAATTACTGGTTTTCCGAGCCACTCAGGATGATCAAGTTGTTCTACAGATGCAAAGAACGCATCAAGATCTAGAAGGCCAATGGCTTTGCCATGCCATTCAAAATCACACGATTTACGTGCATTTTTATCTGATATGTCCTTTGATGTTTCCATAGAAATAGTGTATACTTTTTGTACAAATAGAACAAGTGTTTCATACATAAATTACGAGTACTTTTTGAAGAGAGCAAATTTATACTTTTCGAGGTTAATGCGTTGTTGTACACTTGTAACCCGATTTGTGGCTTTGCGGTGCAGCCCATCTAACATCCGAGGCACCGCTCGTATGGAGGAGTTTTCATTGGCAGTTAAGATTCGTCTGGCCCGTCACGGTGCCAAGAAGCGTCCGTACTATCGCGTAGTTGTCGCTGATGGTCGTATGCCTCGCGATGGTCGTTACATTGAAGAAGTCGGTCGTTATAACCCACTGACTAGCCCAAAGACGATTGATATCAACCTCGAGAAGGTTGACGAGTGGGTAGCAAAGGGCGCTCAGCCAACAAGCGCAGTTTCTCACCTCATTGAGATCGCTCGTACTGGTGCTCCAGTTGCAGAGAAGAAGACCAAGCTCTCCAAGAAGGCACAGGCAAAGGCTGCTGCAGCTGCAGAGGCTGCTGCTGAGGCTGCTGCCGCAGCTGCTGAGGAGTCCGAGGCTCCAGAGGCTGAGTAAATCGTGTCTGAATTCACAGAGCCCACTGAGGTAGACGCTGTCGATCAAGACATTCAGGAGATGCCTTCTGACAAGGTTGCTGATCTTGTCGAGTACATCGTCTGTGGTCTTGTCGATAATGAAGATGCTGTTGCACTCGACGTCACCGATCGCGAGGATGGAGCCTTGATTGAGGTTTCTTGCTCTGAGGAAGACGCTGGACGTGTCATCGGCCGCAAGGGTAGAACCATTAAGGCTATTCGTACTTTGGCTCGTGCTCTTGGCCAGCGTGTTGGCACCTCTGTTGATGTCGAGGTTGTAGGCTAATTTTGCGTAAACACTGGCGAGCAATTGCTCAAATTGTTAAAACGCATGGTAAAAGAGGGGAGGTTGTGACGGTTCCCGTTCACAGCCTTCCTTCTCTTATAGCTGAAGGCATGACAGTTGTTCCTGTTCCGCCTGCGCTTAAGGGCCTTAGAGAGTTCTCAGTTGTCTCTGTTGAGTCAGATGATAGAGAAGGTAGTCTTGTCACTTTTGAAGATGTAACTACCATCTCTGATGCAGAAGAGCTTGTTGGTAAAACGCTTCTGGTAGAAGAAGATTGTCTTCCAGAAAACTTTGGTCTGGTAAATGTTTCTCTACTTGTGGGTAGAGAAGTACGTGATACAGAACATGGTTCTCTGGGTGAAATTACAGAGGTTCTTGTTGGACCTACACAAAATGTGTGGGTCATTGAGGGGTCTTTTGGACAGGTGCTGATGCCTGCCGTGGATGAATTTATCAAAGAGGCTCCAGCCGAGGGTCACATTTCCGTCTCAATTCCTCAGGGCCTTCTTAGGTTAGGTGAGTAGCATGCGTCTAGAAACGCTCTCAGTATTTCCTGAGGTCTTCTCGCCCTATTTAGATGCTTCTATTATGGGCAGAGCTCAAAAGGCAAATATTTTTGAGTTCTATGCGCATGACTTGCGTGACTGGACGCATGATAGACATCGCACGGTAGACGATGCCCCCTTTGGTGGTGGGCAAGGCATGCTTATGAAGCCTGCTCCCATCTTTGAGGCAGTTCGTGAGATTTCTGATCAGGCGGAACCTAAGCCCCACGTGGTGTTTTTCTCGCCAGTTGGTAGGCCGTATTCTCAGGCTATTGCCCAAGAGTTTGCTCAAAAAGAACGCATTCTGTTTGTTTGTGGTCGCTATGAGGGCATGGACGAGCGTGTCTATGAGCTGGCAGATGACGTTATTTCTCTGGGAGATTACGTGCTGACGGGCGGAGAGCTGCCTGCGCTTACCGTGATTGACTCAGTTGTGCGCTTGCTTCCTGGTGCGCTTGGTGATGAGATGAGCTCACAGGATGAGTCATTCTCTGATGATGGCCTTCTTGAGTATGCTCAGTACACGCGACCAGCAAACTTTGAGGGGCGAGAAGTTCCGTCTGTGCTTCTTTCAGGAGACCATGGTGCGGTTGCAATCTGGAGACGACAATCCGCACTTGCTCGTACGCGCGCGTGGCGTCCAGACCTTTTAGAGAGCGCTCAGCTCACTGAGAAGGACAGAGCATATTTAGCAGAGCTAGCAGAGCTTGATCGGCAATCTGGTGATAACAATGAGTAGTGGACATTCCAAAGTACTTGAAATTATTGAATACCTGGTAATTGTTGCTGTTGCCGTTGCGCTGGCATTTTTTATCAGGACTTTTGTTGCTGAGGTATATGAGGTTCCAACAGGGTCCATGCTCAATACCATCCAGCTGGGGGATCGTTTGGTAGGAGAGAAGCTTACCTATCGTTTTGGTGGTACTCCGCAAGCAGGTGATGTGGTTACCTTTACCAGCCCTCAGAATCCCGATACGCTTTTAGTTAAGCGCGTCATTGCTACAGCAGGTCAAACGGTAGATTTGCGCGACGGTGCTGTGTATGTTGACGGTCAGCTTATGGACGAGCCTTATACCGAAGGCAAGCCAACCTATTCTCTTGCAGATCGCACGGGTGCCGTAATTCAGAATTATCCGTATACTGTTCCTGCAGGTCATATTTTTGTTATGGGGGATAACAGAACAAACTCGCTTGATTCCAGATATTTTGGAGCTGTTGCGGTTTCTACCGTGACCTCTAAGGCAATGTTTATTTTCTGGCCCTTTGACCATGCTCGCGGGCTATAGTACTTACGTCGGACATTTGAGAGAAAGAACATCATGGGCGCAACACCACTTACGTTTCAAGATATGATTTTGACCCTTGAACACTATTGGGCAGAAAAAGGTTGTACGGTCATGCAGCCATATGACTCTGAGGTAGGTGCCGGTACCTTCCACACCGCAACTATCTTGCGCTCACTTGGCCCAGACGCCTGGCGTACCTGCTATCCACAGCCTTGTCGTCGTCCTGCTGATGGACGCTATGGCGAGAACCCCAACCGACTGCAGCACTACTATCAGTTCCAGGTTTTGATTAAGCCATCTCCTGCAGACTCTCAAGATCTCTATCTTGGTTCACTCGCCGCTATTGGCCTTGATCCAAAAGACCACGACGTTCGCTTTGTTGAGGACGACTGGGAGAGTCCAACGCTTGGTGCCTGGGGTCTTGGCTGGGAGGTCTGGCTCAACGGCATGGAGGTTACTCAGTTCACGTACTTCCAGCAGGTAGGCGGTATTGAGGTAGACCCAGTTCCTGTTGAGATTACCTATGGTCTTGAGCGTATTGCTATGTATGCTCAGGGCGTAGATTCCGTCTATGACCTGGTATGGAGTTACCTGCCAGACGGCACGCCAATGACGTACGGGCAGGTATTTTTGGAGAACGAGCGTGAGTTCTCAACCTACAACTTTGAGGTAGCCAACATTGAGCTTATGCGCGAGAAGTTCGACGAGTATGAGGCAGAGTGCCACAGCTGCCTTGAGCGCAAGCTTCCACTACCTGCGTATGACTGCGTTATGAAGTGCAGCCATGCATTCAACCTACTTGACTCTCGTGGTGCTCTTTCTGCTGTTGAGAGAGCTAACTATATTCTTCGCGTTCGCACCGTTGCTAAGGCATGCTGCGAATCGTATTTGGAGGAGGTTGCTTCTAAGAAAGCACCTGCAGCAACTACTCAGGAGGAGGTGGCTTAAATGGCTGAGGTTAGAGACTTCCTTTTTGAGATTGGTTCTGAAGAGATGCCTTCTGCTCCATTGCAGAAAGCTATTGCTCAGTTCAATAAGCTTGTCGTTTCCGGACTTAAAGACTCTGGTTTGTCATTTGGAGAGGTTAAGATCCTCTCGACACCTCGTCGTTTAACTGCCTATGTAAAGGACGTTGCTGAGGCTACAGAAGAGATTTCCGAGGTCAAGCGTGGTCCTAAGGCAGAGATTGCTTTTGATACAGAGGGCAATCCAACCAAGGCTGCCGAGGGATTTGCTCGTAAGTGCGGCATAAACGCTGATGCGCTGACTCGCCGTGTAGATACTGACGGTCATGAGTACGTCTTTGCAGAGCTCAATATTCCTTCAGTTCCTGCTACAAAGATTCTCTCTGAGCTGGCAACTTCTTGGATTTCTGCACTTGATTGGCCTCGTAGTCAGCGCTGGGGTTCTTTCCATGAGCGCTACGTTCGTCCTGTTCGCTGGCTGTGCGCTCTCTTTGGTTCAGAGATTGTTCCTGTTACGTACGCTGATGTAACTAGCTCAAACACCACCCAGGGCCATCGTGTTCTTGGTCCTGGTTACCATGAGGTAGCAAGTCCAGCTGTCTATGAGCAAGTTCTTAAAGACGCTGGTGTTCTGCTTCAGGAGCAGAGAAAAGACGTTATTCTCGCCGGCATTAAAGAGGTAGAGGCTGCTCGTCCGGGCTCTCACGTTGATATGCCAGAGAAGGTCTTTGAGGAGGTCATTAACCTAACTGAGTGGCCTCAGGTTCTTGTGGGTACCTTTGACGAGGAATTCCTTAACGTTCCTTCAGAGATTATTACTGAGTCCATGCTTTCCAACCAGCGCTATTTCCCAATTTATGACGCTGAGGGTAAGCTGACTCGCGAGTTTATTGTGGTTTCTAATGCAGACCCATCTTGCGCCGAGCGCGTCATTGACGGCAACGAGCGCGTTGTTCGTGCTCGCCTCGACGACGCTAAGTTCTTCTTTGAGGAGGATTTGAAGCACACGCTTGACGAGTTTGCTCAGCGCCTTGAGACCGTTGTCTTTCAGGAGAAGCTTGGCACGGTTCTACAGAAGACCCAGCGTATGGAGTCTCTTGCTGCAGAGATTGTGCTCGACGAGACATCCAGCAAGGAAGAGGCAGAGCTTGCTGCTCGCGCCGCTCATCTTGCTAAGGCAGACCTTGTCAGCCAGGCAGTAGTCGAGTTCACTAGCCAGCAGGGCGTTATGGGTGGCTACTACGCAGAGGCAGCTGGCGAGAAGAGCGATGTAGCTGCAGCTATTCGCGAGCACTATCGTCCTCGTTTTGCTGGCGACGAGCTCCCAAGTGGCCAGATTGGTCGCTTTGTAGCTATTGCTGACAAGCTTGATACCATCTGCGGCATCTTTGCTATCAACGAGCCACCAACCGGCTCTTCCGATCCTTACGCTGTTCGTCGTGCAGCAATTGGCGTCATTGCACTGGTCCGCTCAACGGCAAACCTTGACCTTAAGAAGCTCATTGCAAGCTCTCTGGAGCTCTACCGCCAGCAGGGTCTTGCTGTTGACGAGTCTGTTCAGTCTCAGGTTGAGCAGTACTTTATTGGCCGCCTTGCATCTATTGCTAAGGACGAGAAGATCTCTGCAGATGCTATTGAGGCTGTTAGTGCAATTGGCGTTATCAATCCTGATGAGTTCCTTCAGCGTGCTCGCGCACTTGATGAAGCACGTCAGAATGAGCCTGAGCTCTTTGAGGACCTTGCTACTGCTTATGCACGTGCAGCTCACCTCAGCGATGCTTCTCTTGGCACAGAAGTTGATACAGAGCTTTTGTCTGAGCCAGAGAAGTCGTTGCTCACTGCTTGTGAAGAGGGCCAGAAGCAGGTGGCTTCCGCTCTTGCTGGTGCAGACTATGCCGCTGCTGTTTCTGCGCTGTCTCAGCTGCGTGAGCCAATTGATATTTTCTTCGACAAAGTACTTGTCATGGACGAAAATGATACCGTTCGCCGAAATCGTTTGCGTCTTTTGAACAAGTTTGCCCAGGTATTTAGTAATGTCGCCGATATTAGTGTGCTTTCTCGTAAGAAGTAGAGTACGCTTAGGTTAGGTAAATGTTTGTATCTTTCTGAATACTTGACTGAAAGGGTTACAGCATGAGCACACTTGATATTGACAACAACACTCTTGGTGATGGTCTGCCTATCGTCTATGTTTTGTCAGACTCTCGCGGAGAGACTGGTGCTGCAGTAGTTAAGGCTGCTGCTGCTCAGTTTGGCGATGATTCCGTAGAGATTGTAAGGGTTCCAAATATTCATAACGTTGAAGACGTTCGCGCGTATTTCAATGAGCATGAAGACGAGGATCGCCCTCGTGCAGTCTTCCACACCTTTGCAGATGGCTCTCTCAGAAGAGAGATTCGTCGTGAGCTTGATCAGCGCCTCATCCCATCTATTGACCTTCTAGGACCAGCAGTAAACGTTATTTCTACGCTTACGGGTGAAGAGCCAAGTCATGCAATTGGCGCTTTCTTTGAGGGAGTTACACGCTAAGAGAGTGCTGACGCCTCAAAATATCAAAAAGTTAAATGAGCATCCATTTTGGGTGCTCGTTTTCTTTATGGAGAATTTCACAATTTGCAACCATAAGTTTGTAAATAATTCTGTGAACGGTCGATATTGACCGCTCACCGTTATTTTGTTCAGATGAATCGCGTAGGTTGGTAACATACTATGAATGTGAGGACAGAACCAACTGTGTTTGGTTTGATGTCTTTACGTTCAATCGTGTTGGTGCACGCTTTGCGTGTGACAGTTTGAGAGTTTGGAGTGTTATGTCCGAGAAGCACGTTTACAGCTTCGGAAAGGACCACGCCGGTAACGATGTTACTGAGGTCGCTGGCGCATCCGTAGAAGAGGCAAAGTGGATTGTTGGTGGCAAGGGAGCAAACCTTGCAGAGATGTCTAAGATTGGTCTGCCTGTACCTCCAGGATTCTCAATTACTTGCCAAACTTGCGTTGCTTATTCCAACAACGGCAACGTCTGGCCTGAGGGCGTCACTGATGAGATTGACGCAGCTATGGCTACCCTTGAGGAGCGCATGGGCAAGAAGCTCGGCGATGCAGAAGATCCACTGCTTGTCTCCGTCCGTTCTGGTGCACCATTCTCCATGCCTGGCATGATGGACACTGTTCTTAACCTTGGTCTTAACGATGAGTCCGTTCAGGGCCTCATTAAGCAGACTGGTAACGAGCGCTTTGCTTGGGACTCTTACCGTCGTTTTGTTCAGATGTTCTCTGGCGTTGTTATGGGCGTCTCTGGACAGCTCTTTGAGGATGCAATTGCTGCTAAGAAGGCCGAGAAGGGCGTTAAGCTTGATACAGAGCTGGACGCAAATGACCTTCGTGACCTTGTAACTTGGTTCAAGGGAATCTTTGCTGCAAACGTTGACGTTAAGGAGCACCCAGAGGTCTCCAAGAACGGCTACGCTGTCTTCCCATCTGATCCTTACCTCCAGCTCCGCCTTGCTGAGCAGGCAGTCTTTGGTTCTTGGATGAACGACCGCGCAATCCTTTACCGCAAGCAGAACAAGATTCCTGATGAGCTTGGTACTGCAGTTAACGTTCAGGTCATGGTCTTTGGTAACAAGGGTGAGACTTCTGCAACTGGCGTTGCATTTACTCGTAACCCTGCAGATGGTACTAACGAGCGCTACGGCGACTTCCTGATCAACGCTCAGGGCGAGGACGTTGTTGCTGGTATTCGTAACACTGAGCCTATTGCAGACCTCGTTAAGGTTCCTGCACTCAAGGAGGCAGGCGAGGAGCTCTTCCACGTCTTTGAGATTCTTGAGGATCACTACGCAGACATGATGGACATCGAGTTCACCATTGAGAATGGTAAGCTCTGGATGCTCCAGACTCGTGTTGGTAAGCGTACTGCTCTCTCTGCACTTAAGGTTGCAATTCAGATGTACGAAGAGGGTCGTATTACTAAGGAGCAGGCTGTTTCTCGCGTTGCTCCTGAGCAGCTCGATCAGCTTCTGCACCCACAGTTTGATCCTAACGCTGAGTATGAGACCATTGCTAAGGGTCTTAACGCTTCTCCTGGTGCAGCTGTTGGTGCTGCAGTCTTCTCTTCTGCAGACGCCGAGGCTTTTGCAGAGGCAGGCAAGCCTTGTATTCTTGTCCGTTGGGAGACCACTCCAGATGATCTCCACGGCATGGTTGCTGCAGAGGGTATCCTAACTTCTCACGGCGGCAAGACCAGCCACGCAGCTGTTATTGCTCGCGGTATGGGCGCTCCTTGCGTCTGCGGTGTTGATACACTTCGCATTGACGCTGCTAACAAGCGCTTCACCGTTGCTGATTCCGGCCTTGTTGTTAACGAGGGCGATGTTATCTCCATCGACGGTACCACTGGTGACGTCATCCTTGGTGCTGTTGAGCTTGTCCAGCCAGAGCTCTCTGGTGACCTCCAGACCATCCTTGCATGGGCAGATGAGGTCCGCCTTGACGAGTCTCGTGGTCGCGTCATTGGCGTACGTGCAAACGCTGATAATCCAGCAGATGCTCAGACTTCCGTTGATAACGGCGCTGAGGCAATTGGTCTTGACCGCACAGAGCACATGTTCCTTGGTGAGCGTAAGCACCTCATTCAGGACTTCATCCTTGCAGACTCTGAGGACGTTAAGCAGCTTGCTATTGAGCAGCTTGGCCGTGCTCAGAAGGGTGACTTCCTTGGTATGTTCAAGGTAATGGACGGCAAAGACGTTGTTGTCCGTCTTCTTGACCCACCACTGCATGAGTTCCTTGATTCCCCACGTGAGCTTGACGTTGAGATTGCTCATGATGAGGAGCAGGGTAAGGACGCCGCTGCAAAGCGTGCTCTTCTCGCTAAGTTTGACGCCTTCCAGGAGGCAAACCCAATGCTCGGCCTCCGTGGCTGCCGCCTTGGCCTTGTCTACCCAGAGCTCAACGTTATGCAGGTTCGTGCTATCGCAAGCGCAGCTGCAGAGCTCAAGCGCGTTGGTCTTGACCCTCGCCCAGAGATCATGGTTCCTCTGGTTGGCTTCGAAGAGGAGCTCATCCAGGTCCGTGAAGAGGTTGAGGAGACCATCAAGCAGGTTGCTGACGAGTACGGTGTTGAGCTCAACATCCCAGTTGGTACCATGATCGAGCTCCCACGTGCAGCTATCATGTCTGAGGAGATTGCTAAGCACGCAGACTTCTTCTCCTTCGGTACTAACGACCTCACCCAGACTTGCCTTGGCTTCTCTCGTGACGACGTTGAGTCTGCATTCATGCCTCTCTATCTTGAGCGCAAGATTGTTAAGACCAACCCATTTGCAACCCTTGATAAGGGTGTCGCAGAGCTTGTCCGTATGGGCGTTGAGGGTGGCCGTAAGGGTAATCCTAACCTCACCATTGGTGTCTGCGGTGAGACCGGTGGCGATCCAGAGTCCATCCACATGTACTACAACCTTGGTCTTGACTATGTCTCCTGCTCACCATACCGTGTACCAATTGCACGTCTTGCTGCAGCACAGGCTAAGATTCAGGCTAACGGTGGTCCACAGAAGATTGCTACTAAGTAGGTTTTCTTCTAGACACACTGCAACAAACTCTAGAGGGCGGCTTCGGTCGCCCTCTTTTGCTAGATAGTAATATCCTGCTATTATGTGGTAAAGATGCAGGTACAAGGAGGTTCTATGTTATCCATTAGACGAGAAGATCTTGAAGCTCGCGAGCATCAAATCTTATCTCCTGAAGCGGCTTTTTCTGATCAAAGTAAAGGCCGCGCGGTAGCAGAAGAGCCTGATCAGTATCGTACGTGTTATCAGTGTGATAGAGACCGTATTTTGCATAGTAAGAGTTTCAGAAGACTTGCTCACAAGACACAGGTTTTTCTCGCCCCAGAAGGGGACCACTATAGGACTCGTCTTATTCATACGCTTGAGGTTTCTCAGATTGCACGCTCAATTGCGCGTCCTCTTGGCTTAAACGAAGACCTGACTGAGGCAATTGCACTTGGACATGATTTAGGTCATACGCCGTTTGGTCATATTGGCGAGAAGGCGCTTTCGCACGCCATTAGCCTGTATAGGGGAATGGACCCCGATGCTCCAGGAAATGAGTATATTTTTGCCCATAATCAGCAGAGTGCTCGCATTGTTGAGTATCTGGAGAAAGACGGACAAGGTCTTAATCTTTCTTATGAGGTTATTGATGGTATTAGATGCCATTCAGGTAATCTACGTGCAGAAACAGCAGAAGGAAGAATTGTTGCCATTTCGGACCGCATTGCGTATGTAACGCACGATATTGATGACGCAAAACGAGCAGGGCTTCTTTCGGAGGAGTATCTTCCAACTGAAGCTCGAGAGGTTCTTGGAAATAGCTCACCTGAGCGTATTGAAAACATGGTTCACGATATTGTCTCTGAGAGCTCTCGCGTAGGCGATATTAAAATGACCGACTCCATGTGGGGCGCCATGATGACCATGAGAGCATTCCTGTTTGCTAATCTGTACGCATCAGGAGACGCAAAATACGAAGAACCCAAGGCATATGACCTCATCATTGAGCTGTTTGATTACTTTGTTAACCATTTAGATGAGGTTCCCGCAGAATATAAGTGTCATGACTTTGATCATCCAGAAATCCAAGTAGCAGATTACGTGTCTGGTATGACCGATAGATATGCAACCAGAGTGTTTGAAGATCTTCGTCTGCCGCGTTCCTGGGGTAAAAGAAGATATGTAAAGTAAGTTTTATCCAAACTAACCCTTGTACAGTGGAAAGTATTCACGTATACTTTCCGTCTGTGTGTTAACTATGTGTCGTTCGCAAGGGCGTCGGCACCTCTAGAGATGAGGAAACAATGGACTACATTCGCGCTATTGAGCGTCAGCAGATCCGCGAGGACATTCCTGAGGTCCGCGTTGGTGACAACGTAAAGGTTCACTATCGCATTGTCGAGGGTGACCGTACTCGTGAGCAGGTCTTCCAGGGTGACATCATTCGTCTTTCCGGCGAGGGTTCCCGCGAGACTTTTACCGTTCGTAAGATCAGCTTTGGTATTGGTGTTGAGCGTACTTTCCCACTTCACTCACCAAAGATTGCTAAGCTTGAGGTTCTTCGCCACGGTGTTGTTCACCGCGCTAAGCTCTACTTCCTGCGCGATCGTGTTGGTAAGGCTGCTCGTCTTCGCGAGAAGCGCTAATCAACTTCATATGCTCTTTAAAGCCGCCTCCGGGCGGCTTTTTTAGTACCATAGTCGTGTAGTTTGGAGAAGACATGGCTGATTCTGCTAAGGATATAATTGCTCGTTTAAGCGATGCCCCAGAGACTGAGGTATACGAACTCATAGCTCGTTATAGCGAGGACCCCCGTAAACAGGTTATCAAGGCTCTAGAATCAGCTAAAAAGCGCATTGAAAAAGAACATGCCGAGAAGGCCCGTGTAGAAGAAATGTATCGCTTTCAGAAGGAGCTTTCTGGGGGCGGACTTGTTGTTGGCGTTGATGAGGTTGGTAGAGGCTCTGTAGCTGGTCCTTTAACAGTTTGTGCGGTATGTCTGCCTGATGAGCCTATTATTTACGGACTTAATGACTCAAAAAAATTGACCGCAACAAAGCGAGAGATTCTTGCAGAGCAAATTCAAGAAGTTGCTACAGCAATTGGCATTGCTCATATTGCTCCTCAAAGAATTGATGAAGTAGGCATGGCACAGTGTCTAAGAGACGCCATGCTACAAGCTGTTAAAAACACAGGTATTGAGCCTGACTGTGTCTTGATTGATGGAAATCCTATGCACATCCATCCTAAAGAGAAGACTCTTGTTAAGGGTGACGCACGCATTGCATCTATTGCCGCTGCCTCAATTGTGGCAAAAGTAACACGAGATGCTTTAATGGTGGCCTACGATGAGGAGTACCCCGGCTATCACCTGGCAGAATGTAAAGGATATGCCTCTGCTGAACACATTGAAGCTATTGGTGAGATGGGACTTTCTCCCATACATCGTGCGTCGTTTTGTGGAAACTTTGTTAAGACGCAAAGACTGTTTTAATACATCCAATTTAAGCAATCAGATTAACTTTCAGACGCAAACAGGGACCCGTTCATTCTAAGAGGATTGAACGGGCTTTTTATATAGCCGCAAGCCCGTAATATCAAATTTTTTATTTTCGTCAGAATCATTACGCTGTTTAGACAGACAGCAGTCAAGTTAGTGTCAAAGTGCTCCTGCAAACTGAACTCTCCCACTATGAAAGGAGAGTTATGAGCAAGAAAGACACAAGCAAGTATCCAGGTTCTTTGCCTAATGAGGTAGAGGAGAAACCCTCACCACAGGAGGAGCCAAAAGATCAGGACAAGGTTTCTGAAGAGGACAACGCACAAGAGGGAAGAATTCCGCTAGAAGAGATGTCTTCTCGCCAAATTGGAGAGAAAGGCGAGGAGATTGCAGCAAAATACCTTATCAAAAGAGGCTACAAAATTATCCAAACTAACTGGACGTGTCAGATTGGTGAGGTTGATATTGTTGCTCA
The DNA here is from genome assembly GCA_937905925.1 of uncultured Atopobium sp. Lineage (GTDB taxonomy): Bacteria > Actinomycetota > Coriobacteriia > Coriobacteriales > Atopobiaceae > Lancefieldella. The sequence continues at coordinate 34,193 of CALCXO010000033.1, read as the reverse complement.
AGATGGCGATAACGTTGTGCTTGTTGAGGTAAAGACTAGACGTATTTTGAACAAAGACGATAGCATCATGCCTGAGCTGGCTGTAAATAGGGCAAAGCAGGAAAAATACAGAACGCTTGCGCTTATGTATGCAGCGCTTCATCCAGCACTTACTTCTATTAGATTTGATGTTGTTGCTATTAATCTGGTAGCTCCAAGCACAGCAAGCCTAAGGCATTTAATTGGAGCATTTAGCTGGGACGAGCAATGAGTCAAGCTACCATCTGCGTTCATACCGCAACTCTTAGAGGAATTGAGGCAATACCTGTTGATGTAGAGGTAGGTATTTCAGGCGGCATACCTGGAATAACCATCGTAGGTATGCCCGACGGATCCATTATGGAATCTCGTTCTCGTGTGCGCTGCTCACTAAAAGCCGCTGGATTTACCATCCCTCGATTGCTGGTAACAATCAATTTGACGCCTGCAGATATAAAAAAGACAGGTACTGGATTTGATTTGCCTATAGCCGTTGCTATTCTTGCAGCTACTGGACAGATTCCTCAAGAGATTGTGCATAACAGGCTGTTTGTTGGAGAACTCTCATTAAACGGCAAGATCTCTTCAGTGAGAGGTATGGCAGCGTATGCAATGCTTGCTAAGAAACTGGGAATGAAACTGATCTCCTCTTCAGATTGCAATTTGTTTGGTTCTGACTGGAGTCACGTCATAGGAATTCAATCATTGCTCAACTTGAGTTTAAGAGACCAATCATTCTGTAAGCCATTGGTTCAGCGCAAGCATGCTGTTGAAACAGCAATGCTCAGCGAGAATTTAGACTTTGAAGAGGTAATTGACCAGGAATTAGTCAAGCGAGCTATCGTAGTCGCAGCCACAGGAAACCTGGGGATGCTCATGATTGGCCCGCCAGGTGCAGGTAAAACTATGCTTGCAAAAAGAATTCCAACAATCCTCCCAGAGCTCTCTAAAGAAGAGCGTGATGAGGTATTGCTCATACATTCTGTAGCAGGGTGTGAAACAGATTCTATTCAAGCAGGTGTACGGCCCTTTAGGTCCCCTCATTATTCAGCTTCTGTAGCAGGCATGATTGGAGGTGGCAGACCTGTCATCCCAGGCGAAATTTCTCTTGCCCATAAAGGCGTGCTCTTTTTAGATGAGCTGCCCGAGTTTGCTTCTAATACGCTGCAGGTTTTACGTCAGCCAATCGAAGATGGATATGTACGTCTTGCGCGAGTGGATGGTATCTATAAGTTTCCTTCTCAGTTCCAGCTTATCGCTGCAGCTAATCCCTGTCCCTGCGGATACTTTGGAGATAAAACTCACACCTGCAAGTGCTCTCCAGGAAAGATTTCTACGTATCAATCAAAAATTGGAGGTCCTTTAATGGATCGAATAGATATTGTGTGTGATGTAGCTCGACCTTCTTCTGATCGAGTAATTCAAGGTGAGCTAGGACTCACTTCAGCAGGTATGCGCTCACTTGTTGTCTCTGGCAGAGACTTTGCTTCTTGGCGAGAAACCCGCGTAGTAGATGGCACTTCTCGCCAAAAGTACGTGGAGAGCTTTGATGAATCGGCATTGCAGCTGCTACATAGATTTGCTCGTGGACTTCATTTAGGAGGTAGAGCAATAACGCGTACCTGCAGGGTTGCAAGGACTATCGCAGATATTGCTCATCATGAAAAAGTGACAAAAGACGACGTATCTGAGGCGGTTGCCTATAGGTCTCGTTCTTTGGAGTAGCAGTGGAGAGATGGGAAATTTCATCAGGAGATGAGGACTATCCAAAAGAATTGCTACTGCTTAACCATCCGCCTGAAATTATTTATGGAATGGGGGATAGAAGCGTTTTGCAACAACCTTGTATGTCTGTAATTGGGGCTCGTAGGGCCACCCCATACGGCATGGCAATTGCAGAAATAGCTGGCAGATGCGCCGCTGATAACAATATTGTGGTGGTATCTGGCGGAGCTCTTGGCTGCGATTATATGGCTGGTATGGCTTCTCTTAATGCTGGTGGAAAGACTGTTGTAGTGGCAGGCTGTGGTGCGGATGTGACATATCCAACTACCTCTGCAGAGCTTTTTGAAGCAGCGCGAGAAGGAAGGGGAGCAGTCATTTCTCTAGACAGGTGGGGAACGCCTCCTAGACGTTATGCCTTTCCTAGAAGAAATGCGGTCATTGCAGCATTAGGTAAAGTGCTCTTGGTAACGGAAGCGGGGCTTTGCTCAGGCACCATGAGTACTGCTGAGTTTGCTAACTCTCTTGGTAAAACTATTTATGCAATACCCGGGTCTATCTTTTCTCCTGCTTCTGCTGGTACGAATAGACTCATCTCTGAAGGGGCTCAAATTATTCCTGATGAGACATCGTTGGGCATTGCAATTTCATTAGATTTTGATTGCCTAGTTCAGGAACAATTGAAGCAAGATAAGAAGCTAACACCACTTTTATCTGCACTTATTGCTTCTCCTTCAAGACCAGAAGAGCTTGCATGGAGGCTATCAGAAAACGTACTTACCGTGTTAAATTCTCTTACTGATTATGAAGCTCGTGGAATGGTAAAAAGATTACCGGATGGAAGGTATACTCCTTCTAAAGAGTTTTATTTGGATTCGTAGTGTGTGATAGGTGAACAATGACACAAAAAGTTACGGTAGTTGGCGCTGGTTTAGCTGGAAGCGAATGTGCTTTACAGCTTGCTTCACGTGGTGTTTCTGTAGAGCTCATTGAGCAGCGCCCTGTTGTTTCTTCTCCAGCACACCACACAGATATGTTTGCTGAGCTGGTCTGCTCCAACTCTCTGAAGTCCACTAAGGTAGATTCTGCAGCTGGAATTTTAAAGTCTGAGCTTAAAAAGATGGGTAGTTTTCTGCTTCGTATTGCAGAAGAAAACTCTGTTCCTGCAGGCGGCGCTCTTGCGGTCAACAGAGAAGATTTTTCAAAGGCTGTTACTGAGCAGATCAGAAATCATCCAAACATCTCGGTAACTCATGCAGAGGTCACGGAGTTATCTGATGAGCCAACAGTTATTGCTGCAGGACCACTGTGCTCAGATAGCTTGTACGAAGCAATTTCTAAGCGTGTTGGAACTAACAGAATGTCGTTTTTTGATGCAGCAGCGCCTATTGTGTCTTATGAATCAATTGACCATTCAATTGCATTTTCTCAATCTCGTTATGAGGACTTGGGAATTGGCGATTACCTCAATTGCCCCATGAATAAAGAGGAATACGACACATTTGTTGATGAGCTGCTTGCAGCTAAACGTGTTATTGGCCACGATTTTGAGCAGTCTGATTTGTTCCAAGCTTGTCAGCCTATTGAGGAAGTGGCAAGAACAGGACATGATTCCATTAGATTTGGCGCTTTGAAGCCAGTAGGACTTATTGATCCCAGAACGGGTAAACGTCCCTGGGCAGCAGTTCAGCTTCGTGCAGAAAATGCAGCTAAATCAGCATTTAATCTGGTTGGTTTTCAGACAAATCTTACCTGGGGAGAACAAAAGCGCGTATTTACCCTCATCCCAGGGTTGGAAAACGCTGAGTTTGTTCGCTACGGCGTCATGCACAGAAACTCTTTTGTTGACTCTCCTCATGCGCTTGACGGCTCATTTGGAATTCCGGGAACTTCTACTATTCTTGCAGGTCAAATTACGGGTACAGAAGGCTATGTTGAGGCTATAGCATCTGGATTGCTTGCTGCGCTTAACATGTATGCTCGTTTATTGGGCAAAGAGGAAGTCAGGCTTCCTTTGACCACTTCGTTTGGCTCTCTTGTGGGTTATGCAACAAATCCAAACACCAAAGAGTACCAGCCCATGCATGTTAACTTTGGAATTTTTGAGCCATTGAACGAGCACATTAAAAGAAAAGACGAGCGCCGTCAGAAGATGGCGGAGCGCGCTCATAAAGATTTTGATGAGTATCTTGCCTCTCGCCATGAACTCTTTGATTGTGTAAAGCGTGGTTAATGTGGGCATTTCTAAAGCGCAGGTAAGTCACGTTGAACAATTTATTGAGTATTTAAGTAAGGTCAGGAATCTCTCCGAGAATACCCTAAGGTCATATCAGACTGATCTTTTGGCATTTGAGCAGTGGTGTAGTAGGGAAGGTGTTGCGGTAACTCGGGTTGATCACAGAAGCCTTCGTCTCTATTTGGCCTATCTCAAACAGGCTCAATATTCAGCAAAAACACTAAATAGGCATTTATCTGCGTTGCGTGGTTTTTACAAATGGATGCAGCGAGAAAAACTGATTGCCACAGACCCAGCTCTTTCACTGAGCAATCCTCGAGCGCCACGAAATCTTCCACATACTATGACTGATTCCGATGTAAATAGGCTTTTAGAATCATGTGATGTTTCAACCGCGGTAGGGCTTAGAGATAGAGCATTTCTTGAGTTTTTGTATGCAACAGGAGCTCGTATTTCTGAGGTGGCGTCTCTCAAGCTTGAACAAGTTGATTTGCAAAATGGAATAGTACGTCTCTTTGGTAAAGGTTCTAAAGAGCGAATTGTTCCTCTCTATGAGTCAGCTATCGAGTGGCTTAAAAAGTACCTAAGTTCTTCTCGACCTACGCTTTTGTTGAAAGATAAAGCGGGCCGTGCACATTCGGCTCTTTTTATTTCCGTAAGAGGAAATAACATGAGCGCGGATTCTTTGCGCAAGGTTTTCTCGTCGTATTTAGTGGCTGCAGGACTAGACAGCTCACTTTCTCCACATGCAATGAGGCATACGTACGCCACGGAGCTTCTTGGCGGTGGAGCAGACTTGCGTATTGTCCAGGAACTTTTAGGCCATGAGTCGCTCTCAACTACACAGGTGTATACGCATTTGTCAGTTGACAGACTCAAAGAAGCAGCAAAGGCAGCTCATCCAAGATCAAAATAAGCTGAGCGTTGTTGTGAAATATCTTGCGCAAAGAAGTTTATTGCATTTACGCAGTATTTGTAGAGGTTATGGTCTAAATTCTTTATAGACGTAGCCCTTGTTTTCCTGCTATACTTTCAAAAGTTGTGTAGAAGCACAACATGCTGTTACCAAACAGCACAAAATCGCACGTACGACTACTTGTTTGCCGTGGTGCCTAACGCTAAGCCAGGTGTTGGGTGGTTTTAACAAGGCTTGAACTCGTACGGAGGAACAACCAATGGAGGTAAAAATGGCTGCAAAGATTACTATTCAGACTCTTCTGGATGCTGGTTGCCACTATGGTCACCAGACTCGTCGTTGGAACCCTAAGATGAAGCCATACATCTTTGGTGAGCGCAACGGTATTTACATTCTTGACCTTAAGCAGACCATGCTTGGCGCAGACGCTGCTTACACTTTCCTGAAGAATGTTGCATCTAAGGGTGGCCGCGTTCTCTTCGTCGGTACCAAGAAGCAGGCTCAGGAGCCAATCGCTACTGAGGCAGCTCGTGCAAACATGCCTTACATCAACCAGCGTTGGCTTGGCGGTATGCTCACCAACTTTGTCACCATGCGTTCCCGCATCAAGCGCCTTGAGGAGCTTGAGGCAATGGTAGAGGATGGCCGTATGGCAACTCTTCCTAAGAAGGAGCAGGCTCTTAAGAACAAGGAGCTTCTGAAGCTTCAGCTTAACCTCGGTGGCGTCCGTGATATGACTTCTCTTCCACAGGCTCTCTTTGTTGTTGATTCCAAGCGTGAAGAGAACGCAATCCGTGAGGCAAACCGTCTTCACATTCCAGTTGTCTCCCTGCTTGACACCAACTCTGATCCAGATGTTGTTGATTACGGCATTCCTGCAAATGACGATGCTATTCGTTCCATTTCTCTTATGTGCCAGCTTGCTGCAGACGCAATTCTTGCAGGTAGCGGCAAGGAGCAGATTTCTGCTGAAGAGATGGGCGCTGAGTCCGAGACCCCAGCTGCTGAGTAACTCTTAGCAACGGGTTAAATAATTTAGTTATTCAGTAGATTTTTGGGAGGAAAACATGGCAGAGATTACCGCAGCACTTGTTAAGCAGCTTCGTGATATGACCAGCTCTCCTATGATGGAGTGCAAGAAGGCACTCGTCGAGGCTGAGGGCGATATTGAGAAGGCAGTAGACATCCTTCGTACTATGGGCGTTGCTAAGGCAGTTAAGCGTGCTGGCCGTGACACCAACGAGGGCACCATTCCTACTTTCATCAGCCCAGACGGCAAGACTGGCGCAATCCTCGAGCTCTCCTGTGAGACAGACTTTGTTGGTACAAACCCACAGTTCACCGGCTTTGCTGGCGAGCTTGCTTCAGTTGTCGTTGAGAGCAACCCAGCTGACGTTGAGGAGCTCAAGGCTGCTAAGCTTGGCGACGAGACTGTCGACGAGGCAATCACCGATAAGATTCACAACATCGGCGAGAACATGCGCGTTCTTCGTTTCCAGCGCGTTGAGGCTGCAAACGGCGCTCTTGCTAGCTACATCCACCTTGGTGGCAAGCTTGCTGACATTGTTACCTTTGAGTTCAACAAGCCAGAGACCGCTGAGTCTCAGGACTTCAAGAATTTTGCACACGATGTTGCAATGCAGGTAGCTGCAGCTGCTCCAGTTGCTGCTCGCCGTGAGGATGTTCCACAGGACATCGTTGATCACGAGCTCTCCATTTATAAGGCACAGGCTGCTGAGTCCGGCAAGCCTGAGGCTATTCAGGAGAAGATGGCTTATGGTCGTCTCGAGAAGTACTACAAGGAGTATGTCCTTACTGAGCAGGCATTTGTTAAGGACCCAGATATGACCATTTCTGAGTACGCAAAGCTGCTCTCCAAGAAGGTTGACGACGAGGTTAAGATTGTCAGCTTCGTACGTTTTGCTTTTGGTGAAGAGTAAGACTTTTTACTTCAATTATTTTGAGCCGGTTGTCTTCAACCGGCTCTTTTTTTTAACGCGATTCCTGCAAAACTTACGGTGTCGTTTGTTAAAATTGTTACAACTATGGCAAACGGAGAGAGCGAGGAAGCTTTGTCTTCAGCTAAATACAAAAGAGTACTTTTAAAGCTTTCTGGTGAAGCATTGATGGGTGAGCAATCCTTTGGTATTGACCCTTCAATTCCAGAAATGCTTGCTAAAGAAATTAAGCCTGTTTGGGAGTCTGGCGTTCAGGTTGCCATTGTTGTTGGCGGCGGAAACATCTTTAGAGGCGTTTCTCAGGCAGCTGCTGGCATGGATCGTGCTCAGGGCGATAATATGGGCATGCTTGCAACAGTAATCAACGCTCTCTCACTCCAGGATTGTTTTGAGCGCAATGGCATGGATTGCCGTGTTATGAGTGCAATTTCTATGGCTCAGGTTGCAGAGCCTTATATTCGCCGTCGTGCTATTAGGCACCTTGAGAAGGGCCGTATTGTCATCTTTGCTGCAGGTACCGGTAACCCTTACTTCACCACTGATACTGCTGCAGCTCTTCGCGCTTGCGAGATTGGTGCAGAGGCTCTGATGAAGGCAACAAAGGTAGATGGTATTTACGACTGCGATCCAGTTACTCATGCAGATGCAGTTAAGTTTGACACTGTCACCTACAAAGATGTTCTCGCCAAAGAACTTAAGGTTATGGACGCTGCAGCAATTGCGCTGTGCAAAGACAATAAGATGCCAATTCTTGTATTTGACATGCAGTCTGAAGGCGTTTTCATGAAGGCAATTTCCGGAGAAGAAGTCGGTACTACTGTCGTTGAGGAGGACTAATGAGCGTTCATTCTGATAAAGCTAAGCAGTCTATGGAGAAGTGCATCGAGGCACTTAAGAATAACTTTGGTCGTGTTCGTACTGGTCGTGCAAATCCACATGCGCTTGATCACATCAAGGTAGACTACTATGGCCAGCCAACCCCAATTTCTCAGCTTGCAGCTATCAAGGTTCCTGAGGCATCTATGCTGCTTGTTGAGCCATGGGATAAGACTGCTCTAAAGAGCATCGAGAAGGCCATTGAGACTTCTGACCTTGGTATTACTCCATCTAATGATGGCTCTGCTATCAGGCTTCCTTTCCCAATGCCAACCGAGGAGCGCCGTCGTGAGCTTGCTAAAGAGTGCTCTCAGATTGCTGAGGAAGCTCGCGTAGCTGTTCGTAACGTCCGTCGTGACGTTAATGGCAAGATTGAGCGCGATGAGGAGCTGTCTGAGGACGATCAGAAGCGCGAGAAGAACGGTATTCAGAAGTTGACCGATACCTATATTGCACAGATTGAGTCTCTTCTTAAGACCAAGACTTCAGAAATCATGGAGATTTAAGTGCAGTTTGATACAGACAAGCTCGTCCAGTATTTCTCTGACGCACCAGAAGATATCAGTCTTTCTGATATCAATTTAGAAACTATTCCGTCTCACGTTTCCATCATTATGGATGGAAACGGTAGATGGGCTACGGCTCGCGGACTTGACAGAACCGAAGGTCATAAGGCCGGCGTTCTTTCTTTGCGCGAGGCTGTTACTACAAGTGTGCGCCTTGGATTGGACGTTTTGTCAGTTTATGCATTCTCCACAGAAAACTGGAAACGTCCTCAGCGTGAGGTTGACTTGCTCATGCGTCTGTTTGCAGAGACGCTTCTTAAAGAGCTTCCACTATTCCACCAAGAGAACGTTAAGCTGCGTTTCTTTGGTGACCTTGAGGCTTTGCCAGAGAAGACCCGCAAGACCTTCCAGCGCGGACTTGATGAGACTGCGCAAAACACTGGTATGACGTTTGCGCTGGCTGTTAACTATGGCTCTCGTGCAGAGCTAACTAGGGCAGCTGTTCTTCTCGCCAACCAAATTGCTGAGGGTAGCGTGTCTGCTGACTCGGTGACTCCAGCAGATCTTGAGAAGAACCTCTATACAGCAGGACTTCCTGATCCAGACCTTTTGATTCGCACGTCAGGAGAGCTGAGGCTTTCTAACTATTTGCTGTGGCAGCTGGCTTACTCGGAGCTGTATGTTACGCAAACTTACTGGCCTGACTTCTCTAAGTGGGATTTTTTGCGCGCCATTAAGGACTATCAGAGTCGCGAGAGGCGATTCGGAGGAGTGAAATAGTGGTGGACAATACGCGCGATTCCAAAAAGCCTACTTCCAGGATTGATACTGACTCTCAGCTAAACCCTGAAGAAACAGGTAGTGTTGGAATTGATAGGCAGATAGAAAAGCTGGAGATTCGTCGCTCACTTAAAGAGCTGCAACGATCCGCTGGTAACCTTATGGGCCAGCGTGTTCGTGGCGTTACCGAAAAGCTTTTGACCAGAACCCTGTCTGGCGTAGTTTACGCAGCTATTGTGCTTGCTGCGCTGTTTGTTGGCAAAGAAGCCACTATTGTTTTGATTGCTGGTATGGCATGGCTCTGCTGCTCTGAGTTCTTCCATATTTGCCGTATGGGCGGACGAATGCCAAACGAGCCTCTTGGCCTTGTCTTCTCGCTTATTTTTCCCATAATTGCGTATTTTGGTCACGTCTTCCCGCTGGTATTTTCTCTGCTTTTGATTATTCTTTGCGGACTTTGGTATGTTTTAACACCGCGAGCAAACCTTGCAGACGTGGCAGTTACGGCTTTTGGACCACTGTATACCTCGCTTTCACTTTCAACGGTAGTGCTTCTAAGGTCCACAGAGCCAAGTTTTTCTATTCCTTGGATTACGCTTGCTGTCATGCTCTCTGTGTGGGCTAACGATTCATTTGCGTATTTGTTTGGATCTAAATTTGGCAAGCATAAACTGGCGCCAAGAATTTCTCCTAATAAGAGCTGGGAGGGCTTCTACGGTGGTCTTTTAGGTTCAATGCTGGTGTGGTTCTTGATTGCTGCGTTTGGTGCAATTAATATGAATCCACTGTTTGCGCTGCTTTTTGGCGTAACAGAAGGCATCTTCTCCGTTGTTGGAGACCTCTTTGAGTCTCGCATTAAGCGAGGAGTGGGACTCAAGGATTCTGGTTCAATTATGCCTGGTCATGGCGGCCTACTTGATAGAACCGATTCGATGATTTTTGGAACTATGGCGGCGTTTCTTCTCTTCCAGCTTGCCGTGCTCTTTAGCCAGGTCAAGCTACCTATTGCGCTGCCGTTTGGAGCATAGGTTTTGAGCATTTTTGAAGATACCGCGCCTCGTGCTGTAAGGCATGAGCCTCTGCGTGTTGCTATCCTTGGAGCTTCGGGTTCTGTGGGCATGCAGACGCTTGATGTATGCCGTCATTTCCCGCAAAAGGTGGAGGTTGTAGCCCTTGCGGTGAGGTCGTCGGTTGAGTTTGCCGTGAAGGCAGCAACTGAGTTCAACTGCAAATACGTTGCTTTTGCCGATGCAAGTGTCAAGGGCAACGCTCTTCTCGACAGCTTGCCCCAAGGCTGCAAAGCAAGCTTTGGCCCTGAGGCTGTTCAGGCGCTTGCTGAGCTGGATGAGGTTGACTGCGTAGTCAATGCAGTAGTGGGAGAGGCCGGCATTTACGCTGGTCTAGCCGCTGTGAAGGCTGGCAAAGTGCTGGCTTACGCTAACAAGGAGTCAATTGTTGTTGGCGGAGACCTCCTGATGCCTCTGGTCAAGCCTGGTCAGCTCATCCCCGTTGATTCCGAGCACAGTGCCATCTTCCAGTGCCTTATTGGCGAGAACCCCGCTGATATCCAAAGGATTTGGCTTACCTGTTCTGGTGGTCCGTTCTTCGGATATTCTCGCGAGCAGCTCAAACACGTTTCGGCCGACGACGCCTTGGCACATCCAACCTGGAAGATGGGTGCCAAGATTACCATCGATTGCGCCACGCTCATGAATAAGGGCCTCGAGCTCATTGAGGCTCATCACCTCTTTGACACGCCCATGGATAAGCTTGAGGTGTTGGTACATCGCCAAAGCCGTATTCATTCTATGGTTGAGTTTATAGATGGATCTGTGAAGGCACAGCTCGGAGCCTCTGATATGAGACTGCCTATTCAGTTTGCGCTGAGCTATCCACATCGTTGGCCAGCAATTGCTCAGCCTGTTGTTTGGCAGGAACAATCGCCTATGACAGGCGACTATGCTGACGAGAAGACCTTTGGATGCCTAGCTCTTGCTCGTCATGCAGGAACTGTTGGTGGAACACTTCCTTGCATTATGAATGCTGCTAATGAAGTTGCTAACCAAGCATTTAGACGAGGAAGATGTTCATTTCTTGATATTGAGCGCATTGTTGCAGAGACTATGAATGCCTCTGAAGTTCAAAGGGTAGAAGACCTTCAACAATTGACGCTTGTAGACGCAGAGGCACGAGCTTTAGCCCGTTCTTTTGTGGGATAGGAATTTTGTGAATTTGTTAGCTATTCTTTCACCAATTTTTTGGGGACTCTTGGTCCTCTCGCTCCTTGTATTTGTTCACGAGGCTGGTCATTACGGTATGGCTCGCCTGTGTGGCGTCCGTGTTACTGAGTTCTTCTTGGGCATGCCGTTCAAGTACAAGCTTTCTCATAAGAGCAAAAAATACGGTACCGAGGTTGGTGTAACGCCACTTCTTTTTGGCGGCTATACGCGCATCTGCGGTATGGAAGGCGAGCTAGATGAGCTGCTTCCACAAGCTCTGATGAGCGTTCAAGAGGCGGGTTCACTTGAGGTTGGCGCTCTTGCAGCAAAACTTAACTGTGAGGATGAGCGCGCCTACAATCTGCTGTACACCCTTGCAGATTGGGGCTCCATTGAGCTTGTCAAAGAGTCAGATGAGCTAGCGCACACCACGTTTCAGACGCTTGCGCGAGACGCTGAGCTTCGCTGTGAGTATGATCGCGGCCACAACTTTGAGCTTGAAGGCTCTACAGCAGCAGGGGAGCCTCGTGTTCCACAGATGTCTGCTGATGATTTCTTTGCTCAAGAGAAGGCTCATACCTATGTTGGTGTAAATGTTCCCAAACGTTTGCTCATGATCTTGGGTGGACCTTTGGTCAACATTGCGCTGGCCTTTGTGTTGGTGGTTGGCTCTTTAATGTTTGTTGGCGTTCCTGCAGCTCAAAACAAGGCTCAGCTGGGCTCTGTTGAATCTGGATCCCTTGCTGCTATTTCAGGCCTTACTGCCGGAGACACTATTCTTACCTTTAACAAGGTAGAGGTACATACCTGGGAAGACCTTACTGCAGCTATCAAGAATGCAATGTCTGCAGGTGAAACAGATATTCCTGTCACCTATGATCGCGGTGGCATTCAGCTTCAAACTACCATTAAGCCTGCTTTACGTCCTGACGATAAAATTATCGGCGTGACACCTGTCATGACCACCTATCACTTCTCGTTTATTGACGCATCAGCTGCAGCTGTATCGTATGCCGCACAGGTTGGTCAGTTTGCACTCAGACTGCTCATCCCAACGCAGACCATGGAAGTTCTCAATCAGTCATCTTCTGTTGTAGGCATTTCTGTAATGGCATCAGAAGCTGCTGCAGAGGGTTTCTCGACTCTTATTATGCTGGTAGCAGCTATTTCCATGTCACTTGGATTCATGAATCTTTTACCTATTCCACCTCTTGACGGTGGAAAGATTCTGATTGAGGTAATTCAGGTGATTATTAGAAAGCCTCTGTCTATCAAAGTTCAAAACATTTTGTCTTACATTGGACTGGCATTTTTCCTGTTTGTCTTTGTTGTTGCACTGAGAAACGATATTCTTCATTTACTTTTTAGGTAGCTGATTTTATGTCTGAGATTGCTCGCACAAAAACTCATCCCGTCATGGTTGGATCTGTCCAGGTTGGCGGCGGCGCCCCCGTTTCCGTTCAGTCTATGTGCACCACTAAAACAGATGATCCAGACGCAACGCTCCTTCAGATCAAAGGGCTTGCCGAGGCAGGGTGCGAGATTATTCGTGTGGCAATTCCAGACGCAAAGGCTCTCGATGGCTTTGAAGAGATTTGCAAATACTCGCCACTTCCTGTTGTTGCTGATATTCACTTTGACTATAAGCTGGCGCTTGAAGCTGCAAAGCGAGGTGCAGCAGCTCTTCGTATTAACCCAGGAAACATTGGCTCTATGGAGCGCGTTGATGCTGTTATTGAGGCAGCTAAAGAGGCTCATATTCCCATTAGAATTGGCGTTAACGCAGGCTCTCTTGCTAAAGAATTTGATACAAGACAAGATATGACCCTTGTCGAGAAACTCGTTGCGTCGTCAAAGTCTTTTGTAGAGCATTTTTCTTCTCGCGGTTTTGACGACATTGTCTTGTCTGCAAAAGCTCACGATGTTCCCACTACGCTTGCGGTATATCGAGCGCTCTCCAAGGAGCTTCCACAGATTCCTCTGCATGTAGGCGTTACAGAAGCCGGCGCGTTAAGGCAGGGAACGGTAAAGAATTCTGCTGCGGTGGGCATTTTACTTGAGAGCGGTATTGGCGATACCATGCGTCTTTCTCTGACGGCCGATCCCGTAGAAGAAGTGCACGTAGCATGGGAACTTCTTGCAGCTCTTGGTATGCGTCGCATTAAACCAGAGCTGGTGAGTTGCCCCACCTGTGGCAGGTGTGGCGTTGACATGATTCCTATTGCAGAAGAAGTTACCAAACGCCTGGATGGCGTTCGTGCTCCAATTTCTGTAGCAGTCATGGGATGTGTTGTTAACGGTCCTGGTGAGGCTAGGGGCGTTGACCTTGGTGTAGCCTGTGGCAAAGGTCAAGCAGTGTTGTTTGAAAACGGCAATCCTATTAGAAAAGTTCCTGAAGATAAGATTGTTGATGAGTTATTCGCCGAAATTGAGAATCGTTTTGGCAAAAAATAAGTAAACTATACGTATTACTTCATATTGAAAGGAAACTACCTTGAAGCACTGGATGCGCATGTCTTCTTTGTATGCACCAACACTCAAAGAAGACCCAGCTGAGGCTGTACTTGCAAGTCACCGCCTGCTCCTTCGTGCTGGCATGATTAGAAAGACCGCTGCAGGTCTTTACTCTTATCTGCCACTTGCTTGGCGCTCTCTTTTAAAGATTGAGGCTATCATCCGCGATGAGATGGACGGTATTGGTGCTCAGGAGATTCTTGTTCCTATTATGACCCCCGCTGAGCTCTGGGAAGAGTCTGGTCGTTGGGATGTCTATGGTGATGAGCTCATGCGTATGCATGACCGCCATGATCGTCAGTTTGCTCTTGGCCCAACTCACGAGGAAACCTTCACAGACCTTATTAGAAATGAGCTCAAGAGCTATAAGCAGCTTCCTGTAACGCTCTATCAGATTCAGGATAAGTTCCGTGACGAGCGTCGTCCACGTTTTGGTCTTATGCGCGGCCGTGAGTTCATTATGAAAGACGGATATTCCTTCTCGGCAAATCAAGAGTCGCTGCAAGAGTGCTATGACCAGGAGAAGGTTGCTTACCAGAACGTTTGTGACCGCACTCGTCTTAAGGCTCTGCAGGTAGTTGCAGACTCTGGTCAGATTGGTGGAGACACCTCTGTTGAGTTTATGGCGCTGGCAGACGCTGGCGAAGCAAGCCTGGTCTACTGCGATTGCGGCTATGCTGCAGATACTGAGGCAGCTGCAGCAAAGATCAACGTAGAAGAGCGTGAGTCTGGCAAGATGTGTGAGATTCACACTCCTGGCATTGGCTCCATTGATGATGTTGCTGAGTTCCTTCACGTTTCACCAGCAGCAACTCGCAAGGCTCTTGCACTTGTTGACGGAAACGGTAAGCCAGTTGTGTGCTTTGTTCCAGGTACTCATGAGCTTAATGAGGTTAAAGCTGAGCACGTCTTTGGTGACTATCACATGATGACCGATGAAGAGCTTGAAGAGTATGGCCTCATCAAGGGCTTCATTGGACCTGTTGGTCTGCCTGAGGGCATTCGCGTTATTGGAGATCTCTCTCTTGAGGATACTCAGTGGTGGCTCTGCGGTGCTAACAAGGCAGACTATCACCTTGATCACGTTGAGCTTGGTCGTGACTTTGAGATTAACGAGTGGAAAGACCTTGTCACTTCTCAGGAGGGCGATATTTGTCCTGAGTGTGGTCTTCCTCTGCATGCTGCTCGCGGTATTGAGGTTGGCCAGGTCTTCCAGCTTGGCACCAAGTACTCTTCGGCTCTTAACGCCACCTTCACCGATGAAAACGGCGAGGATAAGCCTCTGGTTATGGGCTGCTATGGCATTGGTGTTTCCAGGCTGCTTGCTGCTGTTGTTGAGCAATACAATGACGAGAAGGGCATCAAGTGGCCAGTCTCTGTTGCTCCTTATGAGGTTTCTGTTCTTTGCCTTTCTGACAAAGACCCAGAGATTTGGGACGCAGCAGGTGCTGTAGCTGACGCTTGCGTTGCTGCTGGTCTTGAGACTGTTGTTGATGATCGTGCAGAGCGTCCTGGCGTTAAGTTTGCAGATGCAGATCTTATCGGTTTCCCATGGCAGGTTATTGTGGGCAAGAAGGGCGTTGCAAACGGCATCGCAGAAGTCAAAGAGCGTGCTACCGGCGAGCGCTTTGAGGTTGCCCTTGATGAGGTTGCCTCTTGGTTGGCAGAGAAGATTCTTCCAGAGCGCGAGCTTTAAAATATACAACCAATTAGAAAATTGTCGATAAAAACAGAGCTTTGGTTTGCTATAGTATTTTCCGCACCACGTTCGGGGAATTAGCTCAGCTGGGAGAGCGCATGACTGGCAGTCATGAGGTCAGGGGTTCGATCCCCCTATTCTCCACCACGCATTCTGGCGGCGGCATCAGTCGCCGCTTTTTTCTTACGGGCTCATGGCGCAACGGTTAGCGCAGGGGACTCATAATCCCTGGGTTGGGGGTTCAAATCCCTCTGGGCCCACCAAACACACATGTGGCGAGAAACCCCTTTGGTTTTCTCGCCATTTCTTTTACCGAAACACTCTACCGTTTAATGATTCGATTACTTAATTTATATAAAAGACGGGTACAATAGCCAAAGTGATATTTGATAGATAGGGGATATATGACTCCTGAGACTCGCAAAATGAAGCTCTTTAGTCTGGCGCTTTTGATTGGCGGACTTTTAGGTCTTGTTAATGTTGCGGTTCTTGTAATTGGTGCTGGTCCATCAATTGATTCCGCTCTTCTTTTGCTTGCAAGTATGATCTCGCTTCTAACTGGTGGTTATGCAGCTAGAGAGGCTAATGTACCTAATAGAGCTGTTGCTGCCTATCCAATGATTTTTGGATCATGCGTTGTATTAGCTGCTATTGTTGTTGGACAGTTGGTGCTTAAACCATCTGTTACCTTGCAGTTTATTGAGCTATTTGCACTTTTGGCAATGGCCAGCGCTATTGCCCGAGGATCTCATAAAGTTAAAAAGTCTCTTGAGGCCAAGTAAATTATTTTGTTGACGTCGTTTTATTGTTCTAGCTCCTCTTGTGTACGTTTTTCTTTGTGAACTGACTTGTTGGGGGTTTGTATGGATCGTGGAACTAAGTTGATGATGGCGCTTTCCTCTATGCTTGGTGCGCTGGGCGTTGCCGGAATTGTCATCTTTGCCTTCTCAGTTGGCTATGGTCGTTTCTCTTCAAGCATGATTGTGCTTCTGCTGTGCAGCTTAATGGCAGTTTATTGCTGCTATATTCTGCAGAAATGCATCAGCTTGGCTAAAGACTTTGAGAAAACCCACGGCATTGTCCGTCTTGTTGCTGGTATTGAGCTTATTCTCTTTACCATTGAATGGGTTTTTGTATCGCAGCTTTCATCTCAGCCTATGGTAATTACGCCAATGATTCTTCAGCTTATCTTCCTGGGAATTATTCTTGTTCAGATGAATAAAGCTGTGTCTACGTATTCACCTTCAAAAAAGTCAAAAGCTAGAAATTAGCGTCATTGTTTGTTATTATTGCAAGTCGTTCGGGCGATTGGCTCAGGGGTAGAGCACTTCCTTCACACGGAAGGGGTCGCTGGTTCAAATCCAGCATCGCCCACCATAGAAATTTAAAGGCCTAGGTAACTGGGCCTTTTTTTGTTAGTACTTAGTTACAGTAATGACTAATATTTATTGCCAAGCACACATATTAGAGCTTCCCTTATATACTTGAGCTCTAGGAAAGGGGAGATGTATGACAGATTCAACTAACAATTCCAGCACTCTTAATCCAGTCGAGCAGTTTGATATGTATGTTGCTCACGTTGGCATTAACGCAAGCAATGCGGACGAGGCAGAAAAGATTGCCAACCTGTTTACCGCTCTTATGGGACTTCCAACTATTGAGCAGCCACCCTCATTTTTTGCAGGGACCCTGGTAGAGGTCATGAAACAAAATGGCCGAGGCACAAAGGGTCATATTGGCTTCCATGTTAACAATATTCCTGCTGCCGAGAAGTACTTTGCAGGTCGTGGCTTTGAAATCGATGAGTCATCTAGAAGGCTTAATTCAGATGGCAGTACGTTTTTGGTCTATTTCAAAGACGAGATTGCTGGCTTTGCTATTCATCTCACCATGGATAAATAAGCCAACTTCATTAAATTGATTTACGATTATTTGGCGAGAAGATCTTTCAAGTAGAAGAGCCTTCTCGCTTTTTTGTGTGTGGATGGATAGGGAATAGCTATTTATAGGTGATTCTTATTGTTGATGATATGAAAATTTAATAAATTGCAATTTAGAATGCAGTTTATATTCATTTTAATGATATTTTCTTTTATCATTTGATTTAGATATTTGTAATCCTTTATGGATTTGGAAGGTTTGAAGTGAAAAAGTTCAAGTATGTAGTAGCGTCGATTTTAGTTGCACTATGCTGCGTAATTGTCATTGGAGTTCCAAAGTTTGCGCTTGCAGAAGCAGCAGTTCAAAATCAGCTCACGGTTAATGTTACTGATGACTATTATGGTAAACCTGTTGATGGCGTAACAATTACCGTGACTAATACAGTTACCGGTACCAACGCTGCAACTATGATTACTAACCAAAACGGTAGAGCTCAGACTAGCCTTGCTAACGGAAGTTATAAGGTTGAGCAGACAAAGTTCAAAGCCGGATATGTTATTGATCACACAGCTGTAAATGTAACTTTCTCTGGTACTGATGGTGAACACCAGACCATTAACTTTGAAAATGTCCATATTATGGGCCAGCTCTATGTTGGTGCCGAAGATATCCAAACCTCTAGTACTATTAATAATATTCAATTTGACATTGATGATGAATTTGGAAATAGAATTGCCTCAAATGTTCCAGGTGGACAAAGCGTTACCGTACCAGTAACAGGAAGTTACACGGTTACACCAAAAAATTATCCTACTGACCTCGCTTATAATTCCGATGCTGTAATGATTGATTCTGTCTTTGCGTGCACTCCAGGTAGCATCAATGGCATGGTTCCTCTTCATGCAGTAACATTCCCTTATGATTCAGATACTTACCTCTTTGAAGAAACAACTCGAGCAACAATTAAATTACCAATAAGACGTGGAAACATTATCGTGAGAGTTGTTGACCAATACGGAAACCCCATTGCTGGAGCTACTCTAAAAGCAACTCCTTCCTATGCTCCTCCTGCTGGAATCCCATCACCAGCTTGCCCTCCTTCTATGGGTGGATTTAATACCCCAGATCCAGCTTATTTAACTGGTACTAGTGCACCTCGTGCTATGACTCAGGATGCACCAAATCCTGGTGTCCCTTATACACAGACAGGTGAGTTGGATAGGGATAATGACGGTAATTATCTGCTCACAACTGGTCCTGATGGCACTGTAATTATTCCTGATTATCTTGTTGAGAGACCATCTACCATTACTCAGTTGACCACCCTTGATGGCTATACCATTGATGATCCTAATCCACAGGTTGGTGAGATTACTGGCTCTAACGAAACAACTACGGTTACGTTTGTAAATCGTAGGCCAGAGCCACCTGCTCCAGAGCCACAGCCAGAACCTCAGCCAGAACCTCAGCCAGAACCTCAGCCAGAACCTCAGCCAGAACCTCAGCCTGAGCCAACTCCTGAGCCTCAACCACAGACTCCGGAAAAGCCTAAGACTCCAAAGAAAAAGAAGGCTGTTCTTCCAGACACTTCTGACATTTCTGGTATCTCTTCTTTAATTGTTGGAATTACAGGTACATTAAGCTCTCTTGCTGGTGTCTCAATGTATCTGAGCAAGAAACGTTTCTAAGACTACAGGATTTATTGAATCTGTTTCAAAATTTGTTTATGTCTATCAAGTGAACAACCTGTGCATTTAGTAATTTGTAAATGTATGGGGAGTTCACTTGATTTTTATAAGGTGAGTACAGATTTCCTCAGTTTTGCCAGTTAAAAATTTGAAATAATTGTGTTTAGTCTTGGATATTATCTTTAATTTAATGTCTAATTCCCTTACTATAGATAGAAGTATTTACTAGTACGGTTCGGTTTTAAGGAATTGAATTGAAACGATATAAAAACATTGTTCTTGCTATTCTTGTTGCGTTGACGCTTGTTGTGTCAGTTATTACTCCAAGAATTGCTCTTGCAGACTCTAATGAGATTAGTGCTCTTGCTGTTGATAAATACACACGTGAACCAATTGAGGGCGTACATGTTGTAATTTATCAAGGTGGTTCTACCATCGTGGCCGAGGGAGACACAGACGCTGATGGTTACTTTAGACCTTATCTTCCTCTTCCTGACGGTGCTTATAGAGTTGAACAAACCACTTATAAAGAAGGCTATGTTCCTCAGGTCGACTCTGTTTCTTACGTTTTTCAAGACGCTACATATGGTTTAGGTGAGGTGGTCGTTGCTGAACTGGAGAACCAGCCAATTTTAGGCAATATTATTGTTAAAGTCGTTGACACAGATGGCAATCCTATTGCCGGTGCAACTCTTAAGGCTACTGCCGCAAACGTTGCTGGACCTCGTATCCCAACACCTCCATTTACTCAGACCGGTATTCTCACCATGGAGGCTGACGGAAGCTACTCTCTTACAACTGGTGCAGATGGCTCTGTTGTAATTCCTAACCTTATGGGTAACACTTCCACTACCATCACACAGCTCACCACCATTGATGGTTACCAGATTGATACTACGGTTCGTGTTGGTCAGATCACTGGTACAAATACTACTGCCACAGTAACTTTTGTTGATCCTCGTATTCCTGCTCCAACGCCTGCACCAGATCCAACACCTGCTCCAGAGCCACAGCCTGAGCCAACTCCAGCACCAGAGCCTCAGCCAGAGACCCCAAAGGCTAAGAAGGTTAAGAAGTCCGTTCTTCCAAATACCGGTGATAATGCGCTTACGCTACCTTTGATTATTGGCGTTGCTGGTGCAACTGTTGTTGTTGCTGGTGCTGCTCTTTTCCTTCATAAGAAGCGTCAATAAATCTTCATAAGCCTGGTTTCATTTACATAATTCACCACGTAAATCAAGTGAATGACTTATACTTATCCAGTTCAGATATGTATGAGGAGTTCACTTGATTGCTCTTGCGGATAAGATTTCTAAGTCATTTGGCGGCAGAGTCCTTTATTCAAACGCAACACTTCAGCTCAATGCAGGTGAGCGTTGGGCTTTAGTTGGTCCTAATGGTGCGGGTAAGACTACGCTTCTAAAGATCATCATGGGCCTAGAGTCTGCTGATGAGGGAACTGTTACCTTTGCAAAAGACGCTACTCTTGGATACCTTGAGCAAGAGACAGAGCTCATGGGAGATAGAACTGCCCTCAACGAGGTTATCGAATCTGCCCATGAGATTAAACAGTGGGAAAGAAAGGTTAACGACCTTTCAATCAAAATTGCCGAAACTCCCGAAGGTGCAACGCTCAATAAGTATCTTGAAGACTACGCTCATGCTATGGAGCGTTTCGAGCGTCTTGGTGGCTATGAACTAGAGAGTAGAGCTCGCCAGATTCTTGCGGGACTGGGTTTTCCCGTTGAAGACTTCGATAAGCCAGCTAAAGAGTTTTCGGGCGGCTGGCAGATGCGTATCTCTTTGTCAAAACTCCTGTTACGTCGTCCTGATGTTTTGCTCTTGGACGAGCCTACTAACCACTTGGACTTGGAATCTGTTCAGTGGCTTGAGAGGTTCTTATCGTCATATGACGGTACGGTTTTGCTGGTAAGTCACGATCGCTCGTTCATGGATGCATGCGTAACGCACGTGGCGGCGCTTGAGAATCGTATGCTTGTCACGTATACCGGAAACTATTCTGGTTATCTGCATCAGCGAGAAGAAAATCTTGAGCAGCTTCGTGCTAAACGTGCAGCTCAAGAGCGCGACATTGCTCACATGGAGACCTTCATTGAGCGATTTAGGTATAAGCCTACCAAGGCAAAACAGGTTCAAGAGCGCGTGGCAAAGGTCGAGAAGATCCGTGAAGAGCTGGTAGTTCTTCCAGAGCAATCTCATCACATGCATTTTAGGTTTCCAGAACCTCCTCGTACCGGAGATACCGTCATCTCTCTTGAGGGCGTGGCTAAATCGTATGAGGATAACTTTGTCTACGATAACGTTGACCTTAAGCTGTATCGAAGAGATCACGTTGCGCTTGTTGGCCCTAACGGTGCTGGTAAATCTACTCTTATGAAGCTTATTGCTGGTAAGCTTAAGCCAGATGCGGGACAGATTAGCCTGGGCCAAAACGTCACTGAAGCTTACTATGCACAGCACCAGCTTGAAGAGCTCAATCCTGCAAATACGGTACTTGCAGAGCTTGATACCGTTGCTGCGGGCTGGACTACTTCTGAAGAGCGTAGATTGCTTGGAGCCTTCCTTTTCCATGGCGATGACGTTGAGAAACGCGTAAATGTGCTATCTGGCGGCGAGCGCGCCCGTCTCGCACTTGCTAAGATGCTGGTTTCTCCAGATCCACTGTTGCTTCTAGACGAGCCAACTAACCACCTGGATATTGACTCTGTTGACGTTCTAGAGAAGGCACTTGTTGACTTCCCAGGAACTATCATCTTAATCAGTCACGATGAGCACCTGGTTAGAGCTGTAGCTAACAAAGTTGTGGACGTTCGTGACCACAAGGTTACGGTCTATGACGGTAACTACGATTACTTCCTCTTTAAGCTGGCAGAGCTTCAAGCAGCAGCGCAGGGGGAGACGTCGAGCAAGACGATGTCCTCGTATGGAACTTCGGGTGCAAGAGCGGTTAAGAGTTCTGGCCCAGAGGCAGGTCAAGCTGCAGGTTCTTCTCGCAATGTGAAGTCTAAGGAGCAGAGAAGAGCTGAGGCTGAGGAGCGCAACCGTAGAAGTCGTGCGCTGAGGGAGACTAAGAAGCGCTTGGACGAGGTTGAAGCTGCACTTACTCCTGCTCATAAGCGTTACGATGAGCTCATGACGCTTATGGCCGACGAGGCGCTCTATAACGATCCGCAAAAATTTGATGAGTGTATGGCTGAATACCAGGCACTCTCCAAAAAGATTCCTGCGCTTGAGGCTGAATGGTTGGAGCTTTCAGAAAAAATGGAAGCAGACATTGATGAGTAGGTAGTTTTGCCAATCTTGGGTAAAATTATTAGGTAATTGAAGCTTACGTAAGTATCTGTCTGTGTGTTTTTGCAGATAGTAGGATAAGGATTGTTGTGCCAACTGCTTTAACATCATTTCCAACGCTTTTGACAACGCTCGCTGAATTTGCACTGGTAATCTTTGCCATTGTGGTTCACGAGGTTGCGCATGGCTTTGTGGCATACAAGTGCGGAGACCCTACCGCTAAAATGTCTGGCCGTTTGACGCTCAATCCACTGGCACACATTGACTTGTTCGGTACGGTTCTTTTGCCGTTTATGTTGGTATTGATGGGTGGTCCTAGCTTTGGTTACGCAAAGCCCGTTCCCTATAACCCCAACTACCTCAAAGATCGTCGTCGTGACGAGATTCTTGTAGCACTCGCAGGTCCAGCGTCTAACATTTTGCAGGCATTTCTCGGCGCACTCTTGTTGCGTTTGCTCAACGCATTAGCTGTTGCATTTGGTGCGGCACTAAATCCGCTGGTAATGTACTACGTTTCTTCACTGGTAATCTTCTACATTCAGATTAACGTAAGCCTGGCAGTCTTTAACATGCTGCCAATTCCACCTTTGGACGGCTCTAAGCTGCTGTTATATTTTCTTGGCGAGAAAAACCGTCAAAAGTTCTACGCCATTGAGCCTTACTGTATGATTGCTGTAGTGGGACTCATGTTCTTTGTGCCTGGCTTTTTCTCGTCCATTATTGGGGGCATTTCTAACGTCATTTTGAGCCTGCTTGCGAGAATCATCTAATGTCGTACAAAGTAAACACTGCAACATATTCGGGTCCATTTGACCTGCTACTTCAGTTGGTAAGTAGGCAAAAAGTAGCCATCGGCTCTATTTCTATCTCTGAGGTTGCTGATCAGTACCTGGCAGAAGTTGACGCCATGGAAGAGCTTGACCTAGACGTTGCCAGTGACTTTGTCCTTGTCGCGTCAACACTTTTGGACATGAAAGCTCACGCCTTGGTGCCTCAAGATGTTTCACTCAAAAGCTCATACGATGAAGATGAGTATGATGACGAGCTTGACGGACTTTCTCCTGATGAGGCGCGAGAAGTTCTTATTGCTCGCCTTATTGCCTATAAGCAGTTCAGAAATGCGGGCGCTGCGCTAGGTAGTCGTATGGAAGCAGAATCGTACATGTTCCCACGCTCAGTGGGCCCAGATCCTGATTTCTTGAATCTCATGCCAGACTATCTTGAGGGCATTACCCTCAGAAGCCTTGCCGTCATCTGTGCGGACATTGACTCAAAACGTGAGACATTCTTGCTTGAAGCAGAACATGTGGCGCCAAAAAGGCTTCCAGTGGCCCTGACGGTAGCTTCTGTGGACCGACTGACGCGCTCTAAGGGCAAGGTGACGTTCTCTGAGCTCTTAGACGGTCAAGATACGCCAGAAATCGTGGTTGCAAACTTTTTGGCAGTGCTCGAGCTCTTTAAGCGCGGTCTTGTTCGTGTTCAGCAGGATGTTATCTTTGGCGAGATTGAGATTGAGCACATAGAAGGCGCTGATTCATACCAGCTTGATGAGTCGGTTCTTTTGGAACTAGAAGAACTATCTGGTGATGAGCCAGACCTTGAAGGATTTAACTTGTCTCAAAATGCGCTCCAAGACGTCCAGCAGACGCTTTTATCGCTAACCCATACGCCCGATGAAACACAGAAAGAGGCGGAATAACTTATGGCAGAAGAGCTTACCTATTTAGATTCCGAGTCGCTTAAAGGCGCTCTAGAATCGCTGCTTTTAGTTGCAACTGATGCTATTACCACGGCTGACTTTGCCAAGGTCACCAATGCAGCTCCCGCAGAGGTAGCTGAAGCTCTCAAAGAGCTTGCAGAGGAGTACACGCGTTGCAACAGGGGTTTTCAGCTCAGAGAGGTAGCCGGCGGTTGGCGCCTCTTTACGCACCCTGCCCACCATCAGCTTGTCAGCGATTTTGTCCTTTCTTGGGATACGCGCCGCCTTTCTCAGGCCGCCCTTGAAACGCTGGCGGTTATTGCCTATCACCAGCCGGTAACTCGTGAGGGCGTCCGCGCTATCCGTGGTGTTAACTCTGACGGTGTTATCTCTTCACTTCGCGAGAAAAACCTTGTTCGTGAAGTGGGTAAAGAGGCAGATAGGGGACAAGCTATTCTTTATGGCACCACTGCGCTTTTCCTGGAGCGCTTTGGTCTCAAGTCTTTGCGAGAGCTGCCACCACTGGAAGACTTTGCTCCTGATGAGGAGTCCAAGCAGTTTATTCGCGAGAGACTCTCTGGTAGAAGTTTTACTTCTACGCTAGAGGAAGCTGCAGAAGACATTGATGACGAGCGTTCCCTTTTGGGCGATACCTACGATACGCAAGAGGAAGCATAGGCCGTGGCAGAAGAGCGCATTGTTCCCATGCGTCTGCAGCGCTTCTTGGCGCGCGCAGGAGTAGCTAGTCGTCGCGGCTCCGAGCGTCTGATGACGTCTGGCCGTGTCACGGTAAATGGCCAGGTAGTCACCGAGCTTGGCAGCAAGGTTGATCCGCTAGTAGATGTTGTTGCAGTTGATGGCATTGTCTGCTCAATTGCCGAGAAACCCGTCTACTTGATGCTCAATAAACCTGCGGGGTACTTGACTACTATGAAAGACCCTCAGGGTAGACCAACCATTGTGGACATGGTCCCAACTGACAAATACCCCGGTCTTTTTCCTGTTGGACGACTTGATATGGATACCACAGGCCTTCTGTTCTTTACCACCGATGGTCAGATGGCACAAGAGCTCCTGCATCCTTCAAAGCATGTGTGGAAGCACTATGTTGCCCATGTAGTAGGAACGCCTACAGAAGAGCAGCTAGATCGTCTGCGTGAGGGTATTGAACTTGAAGATGGACCCGCGGCTCCAGCAGAGGTAGAGATTGTCTCTGATAATGCCAAGATGAAGGCTCTTCTTGCCCCGCAGGGTTTAGGAAAAACCGGTGGAGGAGAGCCAAATGCCCTGGTGAGCGTCACTATTAGAGAGGGCAGAAAGCATCAGGTCAAGAAGATGCTTTTGGCCATTCATCACAGGGTTCTTGCGCTCCACAGAGATACGTTTGGTCCGCTGCACTTAACAGGTGTAAAAGAAGGCGAGTGGAGACTGCTTACAGAAGAGGAAGTTGCCGCTCTGGAGCACACTATTGGTAGAGAGCCTGGCGCTTCTCCCATAATGCCTTTACATGCCAGCAAGTAATTACTAGTCGCACGATTTCTAAGCGCACGTCAAACAGCTCAAACACGCCCAGAGAGGAGACATAATGCAGCCATTTGAAGTTCCAGCTCAGGTTCATCGCATTTTGTTTATGCGCCACCCAGAGAGTGTGGCTAATACACAGCGCTTTTTCAGTGGTAGAAGAGACGTTGAGCTTACCGAGCATGGCGTTGAACAGCGAGATCACGCTGTTCGTGCGCTTGTTGCATTTCATCCAGATAGAATTTGGACCTCTCCTTTATCTCGCTGCAAAGACATGGCCCAGATGGCTGCCAGCGAGCTTGGTATTCCTTGTGAGGTAAAAGACGACCTTGCAGAGATGGATTTTGGCATTCTAGAAAGCAAGCGTTTTGCTGACGCAGAAGAGATTTTAAAGCCCTATGGCCTTACGTTTCCTTGGGCCTCAGACAAAAACGGCCACTCCATACCTGCTCCAGAAGCAGAGTCATACGAGCAGGTAAGAAGCAGGTGTCGCACTATTCTTAACGAGCTTTCCAGTCTTTCTGGACGCACTGTTTGTATTTCTCACGGCGGCTATTTGCGTTCTATGATGGCAGAGATTTTTGGCATCCCAGGTAGTTCAAGCTGGAATGTACATCTTGCAAATGTCTCTTCAATCTTCTTTACTAGTACAGGCAGTTCTGATTTCAAGCTTGGTGGATTTAACCTTGATCCAGAAGAGGTTATTCGTCGTTCCACTGAGCCAAGTTTTTACGATTTTCGTGACATTTGGGGTGTCACCAAGGGGGATAAGTAATGATTGTTGCTATTGACGGCCCAGCAGGCTCCGGAAAGTCTACGGTTGCTCGCGCCCTTTCTGATCGCCTGGATTTGATTTTCCTTGATACGGGTGCAATGTATCGCTCCGTAACCGTAGAATGCCTGCGTCAAGGCATTGATATGACTGATACCGAGAAAATCATTCAGGTTGCACGCAGCATTAGCATCTCGTTTGGAAACTCCGCAAACGGCCAGACTGTCTATGCAAACGGCTCAAACGTTACGGCAGAGATTCGTACCCCAGAGGTAGACAGAAACGTCAGTGCTGTTGCAGCTATCCCTGAGGTCCGTGAGGCTATGGTCACGCTTCAGCGTCGCGCTGGCGAGAATGGCGATGTAGTCGCAGAAGGCCGTGACATTGGCACCGTGGTATTCCCTGAGGCAGACGTAAAGGTTTTCTTGACCGCAGACCCTGCTGCACGTGCTCATCGCCGCGCTGTTCAGCGCCAGGGTGGAGACGCAGCTACTGGCAATGATGCCAAGGTAGACGCCAAGAGTGAAGAGAAGATCCTCGAAGACATCAAGGCTCGCGATAAGGCTGACTCTGAGCGTAAGGCAGCACCACTGCGCGCTGCAGAAGACGCTCATCACATTGACTCTTCCGCGCTTTCTGTTGAAGAGGTTATTGCAGCCATTATTGCCCTGCATCCAGGTCTTGTAAACAGAGACGCTCGTAACCATAGGTCTTCTCACCAGGGAAATGAATCAGAGGGCAACTCTTCTGATGACGGGAAGTCTCACACAGAAAAGCCTAAGCGCTCCGACAATAAGTCTTCTATAGCGGCGGCATCTAAGCGTTTGCGCCCTTTTGGCGGAAACTCGTTTGACGATTATTACGATACCGCGCTTGCTGATTTTCCAGCTCCTGCCAAGTTCTTTAAGTGGCTGGCAGTCAGTGTGCTTGGACTGATTACAAAAATCTGGTTCAGGTGGCGTTGGGACAATGACCAGCTCTTTGTTGGCGATAAGACCCCTCGTGTTCTTATCATGAATCACCCAACGTTCTTGGACCCTATTGTTACCGTTGTCCACCTGTTTGGTCATGGCATTCCAGTCCGCACCATCTATAAGAGCGAGTTCAACAAATTCAAACCACTTCAGTGGGCGCTTTCTAGACTAGGTGGCATTCCAGTAGACCGCGGAACTGCCGATATGAAGGCAATTCGACGTGCCACTACGGCGCTTTCTAGGGGAGAAATGCTTCTTATCTACCCTGAGGGCACACGAGTCAGAAGCAATACAGAGCGCGGAGAAACTCACGGCGGTTTTGCGCTTATCGCCCAGCTTGCTAAGGTAGATGTTCAGCCGCTGGCCATTATTGGTGCGCTTGATATTAAGAAAAAAGGTTCACCTCTGGTTAAGCCTGTTAAGGTTTATCTTCGCGCAGGTCAGAAGGTCTCTTTTAGTGTTCTAACTTCTACAAAGCGTAAAGATCAGGCAAAAGAGATGGAAGAAGTAGCCATGGAGCGGGTATACGAACTGAGAGATGCAATGCTCAAAGAGCATCCCGGAAGGAATTAGTTCGTGCCTACTATTAGAATTGCTGACGAAGCAGGTGCTTGTTACGGCGTAGAAAGAGCTCTTCAGATGGTCCAGCAGGCCGTCAAAGATGCTCATGCTCCCGTACGCACGCTTGGTCCGCTTATTCATAACCCTCGCGTTGTTACGTCCCTTAAAGACCAGGGCGTAGAGGTTGTTGATTCCGCTTCTGAAGCTGCAGGAAGTGCGCTGCTGCTGCGCACTCATGGCGTAACCCCTCAAGAGGAACAGATTGCCAAGGACGGCTGTGTTGACGTACTTGACGCAACCTGTCCGTTTGTGAAGAAAGCTCACGGAGCCGCAGAACTTCTCGCCAAACAGGGCTATGCCGTGTACGTGGTAGGAGAGTCTGGACATCCTGAAGTAGAAGCAACGCTGGCTCACGTGCCAGGTTCTTTGGCTATTGACACCGTGGAAGAAGTTGCCGCTCAGGCAGACGCTATGAGAGCTGCAAAGAAGGTTGGTCTAGTGGTACAGACCACCATGAGTGCCGATAAGCTCTCTGAAGTAGTTAACGCGGTACTTCCGCTTGTTGACGAGCTTCGCGTTATGAATACTATCTGCGAGGCTACTGCGGGCCATCAGGACTCGTGCATGAGGCTTGCAAAAGAGTCTGACGTCATGATTATCATTGGCGGCAGGATTTCTGCAAATACCACTCGCTTGGCAGAGATTTCTAAGCTCTATT
Source organism: uncultured Atopobium sp. (assembly GCA_937905925.1). GTDB lineage: Bacteria > Actinomycetota > Coriobacteriia > Coriobacteriales > Atopobiaceae > Lancefieldella. The sequence goes on along the minus strand of CALCXO010000033.1, from coordinate 5,623 downwards.
GCCCCGCAACCTATCACATTGAAGGTGCTGATGAGCTGCAAGCTTCTTGGTTTGAGAGAGCAGAGCATATTGGTATTACCGCCGGCGCTTCTACGCCGGAAGCTCATATCAATGCAGTTAAATCAGCTATTGAACAAATCGTAGGCGCCTAACATGGAACAGCGCGCAGACTACGGAAATACAAAATCTGGTGGACTTGGCGCACTGATTGAGTCCGTTGAAGAGGGTAGTCCTGCGTGGAAGGCTGGCCTTGAGCCCGGCATGATTATCGAGAAGGTCAATGGCGTAGTTCCAAAAGATCTGATTGATTGGCGTTGGGAGGCCGACGGCTCCCTCTGTGAGCTGGAAGTTTCTATTCCCGGCGATGATGAGCTCTACGAGTGTGTGCTTGAGCGTGAATCTGGAGAAGACTGGGGCGTTGACTTTGTTGATGTGCTCTTTGATGGCATCAAGACCTGCGTAAACGCGTGCCAGTTCTGCTTTATGGCTATGCTGCCAGAAGACATGCGCCCTTCTCTTTCAATCAGAGATGACGATTATCGCCTGAGCTTCTTGCAGGGCAATTTTGTTACGCTCACTAACCTTACTGACGAGGATGTTGAGCGCATTGTCTCTCACAAGCTTGAGCCTATGAACGTCTCACTGCATGCAATCTCACCTGATGTTCGTCGAAATCTTATTGGTGCTCGCGCAGCCAGAGGTATTGAAGTTCTCGAGAAACTTATGGACGCTGGTATTGAGATCCACGGCCAGATTGTTTTGTGCCCTAACATCAATGACGGTGAAGAGCTTGATAAAACGCTTGATTGGGTGGAGGCTCACCAGCAGATTACCTCGTTGGCCATTGTTCCCCTTGGCTATACCAAAGACTCCAAACGCTTTACGCATTCGTATTCTGATGATGTGGAGCTGTCCCGCTCTGTAGTCAAAATTGTTGAGCCCTACCAGGAGCGTGCGCGTGCCTCTTTGGGTATTACGCGCTTCCAGCTCTCTGACGAGTTCTACGTAGATGCTCAGCTACCTATTCCACCTGCGTATACCTATGACGGTTATCCGCAATTTTATGACGGCATTGGTATGCTCAGAAGCTTCCTCGATGAGGCTGAAGAGGTCTGTAGCACTATGCGTACCGCTCTTGACGAGGCAGATACCTATCTTTCTGCTCGTTCTCGCAAGATTTTGCTGATTGTAGGCGAGGCTGCTCAGCAAACCATCCAAACCTTCTGCGATGACTGGTCGACTGATGGCAACGTTTCTACTTTTGCCGTGCGCAACGATTTCTTTGGTGGAGACGTTAATGTCACAGGACTTATCTGTGCCGTCGATCTTCTCGCCCAGGTACCTGAAAACCTCACTGATGTTCTGGTGGTGCTCCCTGAGGTCATGTTTAACTTTGATAAAGTAACCCTAGATGGCATGTCGCTGGCCGATTTAACTGCGCAGCTAGAGGCTCGTGGCGCAAAAGTAATCATGTCAATTCCTGGTCCCACAAACATTGCTGAGTCGTGTATTAAAGCGCTCAAAGAGTGGGATTAGCCACATATTGCTGGTATCATTAAACCAACTGAATGAAAGGTGAGACATGGCTAAGCCCATTGTTGCTATTGTTGGACGCCCTAATGTTGGTAAGTCCACGCTGGTAAATAGAATTGCCGAGAAACGCGATGCAATTGTGCATGAGTCTAGGGGAGTAACCCGTGACCGTTCGTATCACGATGCTGACTGGAACGGCCGTGAGTTCAAGCTCATTGACACCGGCGGCATTGAGTCAATTAAATCGCAGGATCGCTTTGCTCCACACATCCGTGAGCAGGCTCTTCTTGCATGCGAAGAAGCAGACGTTATTGTCTTTGTGGTAGACGGCACCACTGGTGTTACTGACGAAGACGAAGAGGTTGCTCGCATTGTTCGCAAGAGCACCAAGCCTGTGTTCTTGGTTGTCAACAAGAAAGATAACCCTGCAACTGAGCAGGACGGTCTTTGGGACTTCTACGCACTTGGCTGCGGCGAGCCTCTACCACTGTCTGCTTCACATGGCCACGGTACTGGTGACTTGCTGGATGATATTGTCAACGCTTTCCCTGAGGTTGATGAAGAGCCAGAGGATGATGGCATTCTTAACCTTGCAATTATTGGCCGTCCAAACGTTGGTAAGTCTTCACTGGCAAACCGCTTGGCTAACAAGAAGCGCTCCATTGTTTCTGACGTTGCGGGCACTACGCGCGATGCTATTGACACCATGATTGAATGGAAGGGAACTCCCATTCGCCTTGTTGATACTGCAGGTATTCGTAAAAAGAGCCAGGTACATGAAGACGTTGAGTACTACAGTCTGGTTAGAGGTCTGCAGGCAATGGACCGCGCAGACGTCTGTCTTCTTGTGGTTGACGCTTCTGTTGGCGTAACCGAGCAGGACCAAAAGCTTGCAAACATGGCCGTTGAGCGCGGATGTGCTCTGGTACTTCTGCTGAACAAGTGGGACCTCATTGACTCTGAGGCAAGGCGTGATGAGGTAGCAGTTTCTGTAGCAAAGCGCTTGGCCTTTGCACCATGGATTGCTTCCATCAACGTTTCTGCACTTACCGGACGCGCTATTGATAAGGTGCTTGCCGCTGCTCTTTCGGCTGCAGAATCCCGCGCACTTCAGCTTAAGACTTCCGAGCTCAACGAGCTTCTCGCCCAGATTAGAGAGGGTGGACACACGGTTTCTGACCGCGGCCGCCGACTTAAGATTCAGTACGCTACTCAGACAGGTTCCAAGCCTCCTGTTATCTCGTTCTGGTGCAATGCTCCAGACCTTGTTGATGACAACTATGAGCGCTTTATTGAGAACAGACTTCGCGAGAAGTTCTCTCTGGTTGGCACACCTATTCGATTGAAGTTCCGTAAGAAGGTTGAGTCTAACTAATGTCTGGAATTGTTGTTGCTCTGATTTTTGGACTAATTGCATTTGGCCTTGGTGGCATTCCATTTGGCCTGATTATTGCAAGCGTTATGGCTCATGAAGATATTCGCAAACTTGGATCAGGAAACATTGGCACCACCAACGTTGCGCGAAACGCTGGTAAAGCCGCAGGTATTCTTACACTTCTTTGTGATGCAGGTAAGGGCATTGTCAGCGTCATGCTGGTTCGTTGGTTCTTGGGAGCCCAGGGATTTACTCCTCTGGTCTCGGGAAATGATCATGCAGAGGCTGAGCTCATCATTTCTTTTGTGTATGCCTGCTGCGTTCTTGGTCATATTTTCTCGCCTTGGCTTCATTTCCATGGCGGTAAGGGAATTGCTGTTGGATTTGGCGGTGGTCTTGCAGTAAATCCACTTGCTGCTCTTGTAGCTCTTGCGGTGTTTATTACGCTTGCCGTACCAACTAAGTACGTATCGCTTGGCTCCATTGGCGCAGCTGTTGCCATTCCACTATTCTGCCTGCTCTTTGGCATGGACCCCGTGGCAACCATTCCTGTATTTGTTGTAGCAGCGGCAGTTATTTGGGCTCATCGCGAGAATATCAATCGTCTTAATGCTGGTAGTGAGTCTAAATTCTCTTTCGGCGAAAAGAAAAAGGACAACTAATCATGAAAAAAATTGCTGTTATTGGTTCGGGATCATGGGGTACCGCGCTTTCAACACTTCTTGCTTCAACTTCTGATGAGGTAATTATTTGGTCTCGAGAGGCCGATGTTACCGAGTCCATCAATAAAGAGCACGTCAACTGCAGACATCTTTCTGATTCTGAGCTTCCACACAATATTGTGTCTACCACTAGTGAGGCTGAGGCTCTCACCGGTGTAGATGCTGTTGTTATGGCTGCTCCTTCCGCGTTTTTGCGCTCTGTTTGTGCTGCTTGCGCACCATATCTTGATCCAGAGGTTGATGTTTTGATCCTCTCCAAGGGTATGGAAGCAGGCTCTCACAAGCTTATGCATGAGGTGGCTGCTGACGAGCTAGGAAATCCTGCCAGAATTGCCGTGCTTTCTGGTCCAAACCATGCAGAAGAGGTTATTAAGCAGGGAATCTCTGCAGCAGTTGTTGCGTCTGAAGATGCCGAGGTTGCTAAGCGCTTCCAGGCACTGCTTTCTCGTCCGTACTTCAGAACCTACATTAGCTCTGATGTACGCGGTGTTGAGGCGTGTGCTGCCGCTAAAAACGTTGTTGCTATTGCTTGTGGTATTGCAGTTGGTTTGGGTAATGGCGATAACGCCCTTGCTGCGCTGATGACACGCGGCTTGGCAGAGCTTGGACGCGTAGTATGCGCCATCGGCGGAGACCCACTCACCTGTATGGGTCTTGCTGGTATGGGTGATTTGGTTGCTACCTGCACCTCCGAACATTCTAGAAATAGAACGTTTGGAGAAGCCCTGGTTAAGGGCAAGACGCTCCAGTCATACCAGGAAGAAACCGGTATGGTTGTTGAGGGCGCACAGGCTGTCATTGGTCTTTATGAGCTTGGTCAGCAGATGGACGTTGAGATGCCTATTACTTCAGCTGTTCACGCTGTACTTTACGAAGGCGCTACGCCAGAAGAGATTACTTCTCGCCTTACTAACCGCATGCCTAATGAAGAATTTTATGGAATGACTCGATAGGAGAGTTTAATGAATAACGTCCTGGTAGCACCGTCTGTTCTGTCTGCAGATTTCTCCAAGCTTAAGAGCGAGCTTGATTCAATTGCAAACGCTGATTACATCCATTACGACGTGATGGATGGTCACTTTGTTCCAAATATTTCATTTGGTCCAGATATTTTTTCGTACTGCAAAAAGTCTTCTGAGCTACCCATTGATGTCCATCTGATGGTTACCAATCCAGCTGAGATTGCACCTCTGTTCCTGGACCGCGGCGCTGACGTTGTCACCTTCCACTACGAGGCCGAGGTTCACGCGCACCGCCTTGTTCACCTTATCAAGGACTCTGGTGCTAAGGCTGGCATTTCTCTTTGCCCAGGCACTCCTGTAAGCGTACTTGAGGATCTTATTGAAGACCTTGACCTGGTGCTTATCATGACGGTTAACCCTGGTTTTGGTGGACAGAAGTTTATTCCTCACTCAATCGAGAAGCTCAAGGCATTAAAAGAACTCTGCCGTAAGCACAACGTTAACCCTCTGATTGAGGTTGATGGCGGTATTAGTGCAGCTAACGCAGCTGATGTTGTAGCTGCTGGTGCTGACATGCTTGTTGCAGGTAGCGCTGTGTTTGGCCAGGAAGACCGCGGTGCAACCATCGAGGCAATCTGCAACGCTGGCGAGTCTGCTCTTACCGTTCAGGGCTAAACTACGCTCTCAAGCATTGTTTTCGCCAGATCACCAAGATTGAATCAACAGAAACACGTTATGGATTACGTTTACTTAGACTATGCAGCTTCAGCACCAATACGCCCAGAGGCGTTAGAAGCCGAGAAAACCTATGAAGCTTCACCTATTGCAGGGGTGAACCCAAACTCTTTGCACTCGCTTGGTCGTCAAGCAGCGCGAGAGCTTGATGGTGCTCGTGGTGTTATTGCACGTGCGGTAGGCGGCAAATTTAGAGCTCCTGACGTGGTCTTTTGCTCTGGCGGAACTGAGGGCAATAACCTTTCTGTTCTTGGAATGGCAGAAGGTATTCGCAACAAAGACCACAAGCGCAACAC
>CALCXO010000032.1:0-135749 GCA_937905925.1 uncultured Atopobium sp. | reverse complement strand
GCCGACGCTAACGCGCTACAGAAAGAAAAACCGGCAGCACGAAGCTGCCGGTTTGAAATCAATGGTGCCCCCGGGCCGATTCGAACGGCCGACACCCGCTTTAGGAGAGCGGTGCTCTATCCCCTGAGCTACGAAGGCATGTGGGATATTCTACTCACGTAGGCTCGCGTACGCAAATCTCGCCAACGCTTGCGGCGCCGGCAGCAGCGCGATGCTGCTACTTGCGACGAGCCTTGCGCTCAGCCCTCTTTCTGTCGTACTCAGCCTGACGTTCGAGGTAGAAATCGTTGAGCTTCTTGTCGGTCATGCCAGCAACCTTAGCCTCGATCTTCTTGCGAAGAGGACGCATCTTAAAGAAGCTGTAGACAACCGAACCAAAGATGCAGAAGTAAGCAAAGACCAGCATAATGGCAGAAATCATACCAACGCCGGTGTTCAGATCTCTAGACTCTGGAACCATATACGAAAGCACCAGTGTAATGATGGTTGCAACAAAGCCAAGACCCAGGAAGACCCACCAAACGCGCTCGGCACGATGATAGTCTGGATCCGCGCGCAGCATAGCCTCAAATCCACGGCTGCGAATATCCTCGCGCTCGCGCTGGCGAGCACGTGCAGCACGCTTCTCCTCTTTGCTCTTTGGAGCACTGGAGCCAGAGCCAGAGCCACTCACACGTACAGATGCAGCTGCCTCTCGTACTGGTTTAGCAGTAGCAGCAGATTTGCGACCAAAAGCGGAATACGAAGGACGCTCAGTCTCCTCAGAGGTTTCTTTCTTTGAAAGGCTTGCGGTAGCCTCACGCGCTTCTTTGGTTGCGCCTGTAATGGTGTCACGCAGTGACATTGGTCTCCTTCAGTGGTACAAACTCAGTTCCCGTAATAATCTGGAATGCCGTACGATAACGCTCGGACGTGCCCTCAATAACCTCTTCTGGAAGATGAGGTGGCTCTCCTTGCATGTCCCAGTGGGCTTTCAGCCAATCGCGCACATACTGTTTGTCGTAGCTTGGCTGAACGTGTCCCTCAGAATAACCCTCAGCAGGCCAGAAACGACTCGAATCGGGTGTAAGGCACTCATCAATAAGTGTAAGTTTTCCGTCGATAAAACCAAACTCAAATTTGGTATCCGCAATAATAATTCCACGAGTTGCAGCATATTCTGCAGCAGCCTTATAAATTGCAAGCGAGGCTTCCTTCAGCTGAGTAGCAACATCCTCACCAACAATCTCGCAGCAGCGCTCAAACGAGATATTCTCATCATGATCGCCAAGCTCAGCCTTAGTTGAAGGTGTAAAGATTGGCTCAGGAAGTTTAGATGCCTCAGTCAGACCATCAGGCAGCTTAATGCCGCAGACGGTACCGTCCTGGTCATAGGTCTTTTTGCCAGAACCAGTAAGGTAACCACGGACAATGCACTCGATTGGCACGGTCTGTGCTTTCTTTACTAGCATTGCGCGGCCAGCAAGATACTCAGTGTAATCTGCAAACTGCTCAGGAGTCTGATCTGGCAGAACAGAAATCATGTGGTTAGGCAGAAGGTCCTTGAAGCGATTAAACCAGAAAGCGCTGATACGTGTCAGAATTTCTCCCTTAAAAGGAATCTCGTCGGGGAGAATAAAATCAAAAGCACTAATGCGATCGCTCGCAACCATCAAAAGTTTGTCGCCACAATCGTAGATATCGCGAACCTTACCGTGCGAATCGGGACGAAGCTCAGCTCCAGCCACAATGACCTCACTTCTGCGCAAAGCGCGTTGTATTGCAGGACTTTTGATTGTACGGCAAAATGCCCAAAAATCGGCCTACAACAAAGTATCTGTTACAGAGATATTATTTTGGGCAAGCAGAGGAAGATGCAGCGAGAAGGTCGTGCCCTTTCCAAGCTCGGATTCTACCGAGATAGTGCCGTTATGACGGTCCATAATCTCTTTTGTAATTGCCAATCCAACGCCAAGACCGCCCGAAGCGCGCTCGCGGCTTTCTTCTGCACGCCAGAATCGCGATAAGGTCTGCGGAATGTCCTCAGGAGCAATTCCCATACCATCATCAGTCACGGAGATAACCGCATCGGTATCATCAATTGATACGGTTATAACAACATGACCCCCGTCGTCGGTGTAGCGAATGGCATTGCTCAGCAAATTGGTCAGGGCTTCTCGAATCATGTCCGAATCAATATCAACAAAACAATTACCCTCGGGTGTCTTATCCACAAAGGTCAACGTGCGGTTATTCTCCTTAAAGAGTGTTTCTTGTACCGCAACAAGACTCGCCACCATAGCCACAACATTGACGCTTTCTGGATTGAACTTTGTCTTTCCGTTCTCAAGCCTTGAGAGGTGGAGCATGGCGTCTACCAGGCGAGAAAGACGTCTACTCTCAGACACAATGTTTTCCAAGCGCTCTTCATCTGCGGGCAAGATACCGTCTTGGATTGCTTCAACGGTGGCCATGATAGCCATAAGTGGAGTTCTGAGCTCATGTGCAACATCACTGGTCAGACGGCGTTCAAGCTTAATGTCTCTTTCGAGTGAAGATGCCATGTCGTCGAAGGTTTCTCCCAGACGCCCCAGTTCATTCTCGCCACGGATACCTGAACGAGCCGCAAGATTGCCGCTTCTGATCTGAACAGCCGTCTCGGTAATACGACGTACGGGCTTGGTAAGCGAGCGTGAAGCCAAAATACCAATCAGTCCAGAAAGCGAAATTGCAATGGCTGCAGCAAGACTAATTGCCTGGTAAGAGCCATTACGGAACGCAATGTCTCGCTGGGTCAGGAACGGCTCAGAACCAAACGTCCAAATTCTAATGCTGCCCACAGGCTCACCTTGTAGGTTTTGGACAACTGCATAAACCACGGCGTCACCCGTCTGAGGGCCAGATAATGCACTATTTCCGCCAGGTCGGCGAGCATTTGGCGCCGAGTCGTCATACAGCACCACGCCAGAAACATCTAAGACCTGGATACCAATATCGGAATTGGTTGCAGAGGCCTGGCGTGCAATAGAGAGAACGTCGGCATTCCAGCCTTCTGCGCGCGCGTACGCCTGAGACATATTGAGCGCGGTAGTATCAACGGTGTTTTGTAGGTTCTCCCTGGTATAAGCGGTAAAACGACTTTCCCACACAATGCCCAAAACAGAAATAAGCACCAAAACCGTCATGACCGCGGTCAGCGCAAAGAACGCTGCCATGCGGGTAGTAAAGCTCTGAGTACCAACGGGATCAGGCTTAATAGTTTTGTAAGAACCCTCAGTTTCCGGAGGGTTCTTAAGAGAATTTGAATGATGTTTCTTGAAGAGCGCCAAAACTCTAAAGCTTAGGACTCGTGGCTAGCGTTGCCAGCCTCAAAGCGATAGCCAACACCGTGAACAGTGAACAGCCAGCGAGGATTACGAGGGTCGTCACCAAGCTTCGCGCGCAAATTCTTGACGTGCGAATCAATAGTGCGCTCATAGCCCTCAAAGTCATAGCCCAGGACCTTCTCGACAAGCTCCATACGTGTGTACACGCGGCCAGGATAGCGAGCAAGGGTAGTGAGCAGCTTAAACTCTGAAGCGGTAAGGTCAACTTCCTCGTTGTTAATGAGAATCTTGTGACCAGAAATATCAATGGTAAGCGTACCGTAATCAAGCACATCAACAGCAGTTTCTGGCTCAGAATACGTACGGCGGAACAGTGCGCGAACACGTGCCACCAGCTCACGAGGCGAGAAAGGCTTGACAAGGTAGTCATCAGCGCCAAGCTCAAGACCAATAATCCTGTCTTCTACCTCACCTTTTGCGGTAAGCATAATGATAGGCACATTGGAGGTATCTCTGATTGCACGGCAAACGCGCTCTCCAGAAAGCTTTGGAAGCATGAGGTCAAGGATAACCAGGTCGAATGCATGTTTCTCAAACTCTTCAACTGCACTCTGACCGTCGCCAACACCCTTAACAACGTAATTTTCGCGCTCAAGATATGCTGAGACGGCGTCACGGATGACTTTCTCATCTTCGACAATCAGAATTTTCTTCTCGTCGGAAGCCATTGTCTCCCCTTTTCTTTTGCCCTGCATGTATGTGCGTATGGCACATTACGATTATTCATTAATTATTTGTATTCATTCTATCTCTATACCTACAAATAATCTACAAAGAAAAAACACGAACTGTCACGGAAGCCGGATATCCGCTGGTAGGATCCTTGACAGTTGAGTAGGTTACAAAAGAATCACAGTTACCTTCTCGAGCAGGAAACTCTCCGTAATCAACGCTTCTATCCATTGAATAGAGCCAGTTTGCCGTTTGATTTTGTGTATCAACAAGCACGTAAGAGGCGCGGCTCTTAACTATGTAAAGGCTACCTTTACCTGCCGATATTGCATAAGGTTCACGCTCAATGACGTAAGGGTTTTCGCCTGAAGCAGGCAGAATATATGTTCCCATCTTGCCCAACAGACCGCCCGAGTCATAACTTGCTTCAACCGACACAATGAACTTATCGTCTACGCGACTTGCTGCAAAAGGCTTGACGGATTGAGGCATAACAAGCTGGTCAACCTTGGTTTTAAGGTTGTCTCCCAGCAGGTATGCTGTAACGCCATAGTAGGTGCCTTCGGAGGCGCGAACTCGAGGAGTGAGGGTAACTACGCCCTTTGAGATAGACGGTGCAGTGGCAAATCTACCTGGAGATTCAACGGCGTCCGTTCCCTCAGAATCCCCCACACGCCACACGTAGCAGTGCGAAGATTCACGGGTTTTCTCGCCAGAAGAAGCTGGTTGGACTAGCCAAACCACCTTATCGTCTCCGCAGGCAAACGGAGCCGGATCCCAGTTTTTATCGGCCTTGTAGAGCACCTTTGCGTCACCTGTGAGCTTGCCGTCAGAAAATGGTGCGGCGAGAAGTTCCCAATCAAAGGTTGTGGTATCCACCTCGACCCATGCGTACACAGAGTCAGAGCAGCGGACGTCGTAAATAACGGCGGTAGTATTGTTCATCTGAGCTGTAGGAACAACGTCAACTACCTGGCCAGACGTCAGCGAGAGAGCAGAGCCCTTTACCATAGGCGTAGCAGATGCGCCAGCCGTGGTGACGGGAATCCAATTTCCATCGGCTGGATGCAGCACGCTTCCCAGAGGGAGCGTCCAGGTCTGGCTTGGCTGAGCAGCATATTCCGTAGAGCTATAGGAGTCCAGCACATTTGTGCCAGAGGACTCGTCAAGTACCAGCGGTTTTCCTGCATCTCCCGAGCCTTCTTGATGAGAGCAGCCTGCCGCGATGCTAATTGCACCCGCAACTACGACACCAGCCGCTCCCGTCTTAAAGAAGTTTCGGCGAGAAATGTTCCCAAATAAAGACACGATTTAGTCCAATTCAAGATGCTCAAGACGGTCAAACAAAACGTTTGAACGGGTAAGGAATGCGCGAGGATCAAAGATTTTCTCAAGCTCCTCATGGCTTAGCGTACAGGCTGGATCTGCCTCAAGAAGCTCCTGGTAGGATGGTCCTTCCTTGCACTGCTGAATATCTGCCCAGACCTTCATAGCGTTAGACTGGACAATCTTGTATGCTTCTTCACGAGTAATACCAGTATTGACCAGGGCAAGAAGAACCTTTGACGAGAAAAGCATGCCACGGGTCTTATTGAGGTTGGCCATCATCTGCTCTGGATACAGGACCATGCCATCAAGCAGGAACTCAAGCTTTGACAGCATGTGGTCAAGAGCAATAAAGCTGTCTGCCTGGGCAACGCGCTCAGCGGAAGAGTGGCTGATATCGCGCTCGTGCCAAAGAGCAACGTTATCAAAAGCAACCTGTGCGTTTGCCTTAACTACGCGGGACAAACCACAGATCTTCTCGGCAGTAATGGGGTTGCGCTTGTGAGGCATAGCGGAAGAGCCCTTCTGACCCTTGCGGAATGGCTCCTCAGCCTCGAGGGTATCAGTCTTCTGCAGCGCACGCATCTCAGTTGCAATACGCTCGCAGGTAGCGGCAACGGTTGCCAGAACACCAGCAAGATAAGCGTGGTGGTCGCGAGAAATTACCTGGGTTGAAAGTGGATCGTGGACAAGACCGAGTTTCTCGCAAACGTACTCCTCAACAAAAGGATCAATAGAAGAGTAGGTTCCAACAGCACCAGAAATAGCACCATAGGCAACGTTTTTACGAGCATCCTTCAAGCGGTCAAGGTCGCGCTTAAACTCCCAAGCCCAGCTACCAAACTTCATGCCAAAGGTCATAGGCTCAGCATGAATGCCGTGGGTGCGGCCGACGCACAGAGTGTCACGCTCCTCAAAAGCACGACGCTTGCAGATAGCAGCGCAACGACGAACTGCAGCAATGAGCAAATCACATGCCTGGGTGAGCTGATAGCAAAGAGCGGTGTCGCCCAGGTCCGTTGAGGTCATGCCGTAGTGAACCCAGCGACTTGGCTTGAGTTCACCCTCTGGAACCTTGGCATCGATGTAGGAGCCCATATTGGTCAGGAAGGCAATGACGTCGTGGTTGGTAACGGCCTCAATCTCGTCTACCTCAGCGCGATTAAACGCGGCGTGCTCACGAATCCAAGCTGCCTCTTCGCGAGAAATGCCAATAACACCAAGCTCAGCCTGTGCTTCGCACGCAAGGACTTCAATCTCCTGCCAAACGGCGTACTTGTTCTCCAAAGAAAAGATATGGCCCATTTCTTTGCCGGTGTAGCGATCTACCACGATGAGACTCCTTCTGCTCGTAAAAGAAAAGGTCGAGTACCACTATGGTACCCGACCTTTGAATTACCTGGTGGGCCGTTAGGGGTTCGAACCCTAGACCTTGGGATTAAAAGTCCCCTGCTCTACCAACTGAGCTAACGGCCCATTATCGGGCGTGGCAATTTTACCACGCAACTAGGATAGTGTAGCAGTTTACTCCCATACCCATTGTCCATTTACGAAAATTGGTGTTTCTTTTCCATCGGCAGAAATTCCCCAAATGTTCAAATCGTCTGCACCAATCATAAAATCAACGTGCGTAGTGCTCTGATTAACACCGTGAGCCAAGAGCTCATCTGGACTCATCTCAAGGCCGCCCTTCAGGCACTCTGGGAAACCCATTCCAAGTGCTAAATGGCAGCTAGCATTCTCGTCATACAGGGTATCGTAGAACAGAATGCCGCTCTGGCGAATAGGCGTGTTCTTGGAGATAAGCGCACATTCTCCCAGGTACTTGCCGCCCTTTTGAGAAACAATAGAAGTCAGAACGTCTTTGCCCTGCTCAGCGCCGTAGTCAACAACCTCGCCGTCTTTGAAGGTAAACCAGAAGTTTTTAACAATCTGGCCGGCATGAATCAGAGGCAACGCAGAGTGAACAGTGCCGTTTACCTTGCGATAGTTTGGCGTGGTAAAGACTTCCTCAGTAGGAATGTTAGGGAAGAACAACGTTCCATCCTGAGTCTTTCCAGCGCCGCCCTCCCAAAGATGCCCTGGGTTCATACCAATAGTCAGATCAGTTCCATTTGAAGATTCATAGCGAAGCTCTTCAAACTGATGAGAATTCATGAAGCGCTTGGTTTTCTCAAATGTTGCATTGTGGGTCTCCCAAGCACTCTGAGGATCTTCTCCACTTGCATGAGCAACGTCCAAAATTGCAATCCAAAGCCTGTAGATTGCCTCAGCCTCAGAAAGCTCTGGGAAAATTACCTTTGCCCATTCAGCTGCAGGAACACCAGCAATACACCAAACGTTTTTACCAAAGTCCATGCCATTTCTAAAGACGTCGCACTCTAAGTTTCTTGCGCGAGAAACAGCAGCTGGTTTTTCTGGATCAATTCCCTTTAGACCATTTGGATTATCAGACGAGAGGAACAAAAATGCTGCACCCTGCTCTGCAAGGGAGTTAAGCTGCTCAATCTTCCAGCTTGGTGTCTTAGAGAGACGCGCCAGGTCAACGTTTTCATACATAATTCTTGAGGACTCTTGATCGCCCCAAATAACTGTGACAAATTCTGCGCCAGCCGCATAAGCCGCTCGCTGAACCCTACGGACAAAATCAGCAATTTCAATCGAAGCATTAATTACCAGCTGACTTCCCTCAGAAATTGCACATCCCTTCTTCACAAGAAGCTCAGCGTATTTATCAATCTGATCAGACAGCGCATCAAGGGCAATCTTTACCTCTTGATCTGTCATAGGAATTTGTGCCATGTTGTTCCCTTCAACCATCAATCCGCGTAATTCGAGTACTTAAACACGCTCTATCAAAGATATATCCAAAATATTTCCGCTCAACTTCTACCCGAACAACCTTCTTCACAACGCCAAATTTCAATCTTGTCCATAAAAAGAGCCCCGAAGGGCTCTTGTATGTCTTTGGAGCGGGCAACGGGACTCGAACCCGCGGATGATGGCTTGGGAAGCCATTGCCTTACCACTTGGCGATACCCGCAATTGTGTAGATTTTATCACAGTATTTTTTGCCTTTTGATTGCTTGCTTAGCAACTAGATAAAAGTTTGATGCGTTGTTTTCTGCCTAGCTGCGCATATACAACAAATATGCGCCTACACAAATTTTCTCCGTCAGAAATTGGACAGGCGCTGGTCAGAATAGGCGCAAAGTCACTCTTTAGCATGCTCTCCAACGAAAGGAGCGCTATGCAAAAGTACTTCTGGCGAGAGACCCCCGCACACCACTATCCCACCTCTTATAGGCGCCTGCTCTCCACCCGACAACTCCACCTTCCTCGGGCAAAGCTGCTTGGCGGAGATCCCGTCATGCCAAGCAGCTTCCCTTCTGTAGGACATGCGGGTCTGCGGGCACGTTTAGCAGACAGGTTTTCTCGCAAGCCTGAGGCCCCTCCATAAAGAAAAAGACCGGTGAAGCGCCGGCCCTAAAGAAAGCTGTTTTGTTGCAACACATTAGTTAACGCTGTGATGGAGCGCTGGGTTCTTAGCTAGGCACTCGTTACAAATACCCGTAAAGCACAGAGCGTAAGAGTCAACCTCGCCGCAAGAATCCTTGGTGAGGCTGGTAAGGTCCCTCAGAACTGGTCCGTCAACATCAAAGACACGACCGCACTCATGACACTGGAAGTGGGCATGCTCGGTTGTTGTTGGATCAAAACGAGAGATATTATCGCCGGTATTAACAACCTGGAGCTCGCCTGCGTCAACAAGCTGCATAAGGTTACGGTAAACAGTTCCAAGAGAGATGTTTGGTAACTCCTCTCTTACTGCTGCATACACACTATCTGCTGTTGGATGGTCATGGCGACCTTCCATGTAAGTACGAATTGCCTCACGTTGCTTGCTGTAACGCACGATAACCTCATTAATTAGTAAGTGTTACTGATTACTGAATACGTTAACACTAATTGTCTATATGTTGCAACAAAAGCTCACATTTATGCATTACCAATTATCTCTATATACGCAATCTACCTCTGATTTTTCAGTTTGGAGGCACGCATGTTTATCACAAAATCCTCAAAACCTAAGAAGGAAACAGCTGCACGAAGACAAACCTCGTCTTCTGTCTTTCACTTCTGGTTTATTCCTCTGTTACTTGGAGCCCTTCTCCTCAGCCATTTTTTCCTAAAGCCTGCTCATAGGCTTGCTTTTGCACAAGAACCCTCATTTACCGTTGCGCAAAGAGAAGATTTTCCTGGTGGACAACAAATTCCTATGTGGACCGCTAGCGACGGTACGTATCTTTACTGTGGAGATGAATTTAACCACTATGGTGCATGGCCAGGAGCAACGGGAAGTATGGTTGACCCGCAATCTTATACAAAGCTCACCTCAGCCAACGGCGCTCGCGGTGGAACGTATACGAATGAACAGCTTCGAGCTATTGATTACATCATCTATCATGGAGCTACTGCATCCCAAGAAAAGGATGTGTATGGATATACAGGATGGAAGGCACGAGCCATCACGCAGTTTACACTGTGGGCTGTTATGCGTGGTGAAGCCCATGCACTTGCGGTAAGTGTTCCTCAGACAGAACTTCATCAGCCTATTGAGCAGTTCTATTCCGATGCTATGAACTATGCTCAAACCAACGGCGGCAGTCCAGAAAACGGAGTTGCCAAGCTCTTTGTACCCACAGGAGACAAACAGGTTCTGTTTTTCTTTGGACAGCAATCTGGCTCACTCAAAATTACCAAAAGTTCCTTATTGCCTGATGTCACCTCCAATAACGAGCACTACACCCTAGAAGGCGCTGTCTACGGAGTATATTCCGACGAGAGTTGCACCAATCTTCTTGGCAGTCTCACCCTTGATAAATCTGGGTCTGCAACGCTCGACAATCTTCCTGTTGGAACGGTGTATGTAAAGGAAACCACTGCTCCAAAGGGCTTTCTTCTTGACCAATCGGTTCATGCTGTAAAAATAACAAACCAGGAAGAGAGCACTCTCACGGTTACCGATACTCCTATTGGAGAGTTTGATCTACGCATTTCAAAACAAGACTTTGACCACAGCACTAGCCTCGACGAAGACGCTCGTTCTGAGCAGCAAAGCGCTTCTCCCCAAGGAAACGCAACGCTACAGGGTGCGCTTTTTAAAGTGACCTATAGCGGCTCTGCTGAAACAACACTAAGAACATGGGTTTTCTCGACAGATGCTCACGGTTTAGTTTCTTTTGATGCAGACCATAAGGTTTCTGGAGATGACCTCTTTACTCTTGGCGAGAAACCCTGGCTACCTTTGGGGTATTACCAGATCGAAGAAATTCAAGCTCCAGAGGGTTATAAACTCCCAGGACTTTCTCTTCAAACCTGGAAGCTATCAAGCCAAAACGGCAATCTTATCTGGACAAATCTTTCTAGCGGAAAAGAGAATTCCTCGTCTGAGCACTCCTTTACCTTCAAAGACGAGGTAATAAGAGGAAATCTTAAAGTTAAGAAAATTGGACACACTTCCCTAAGTTCACCTGATGGTTATTCTGAGGCAGAAGAAATGCCAAGTCTGAAGGGCGCCAAAATTGAGCTAACTAATAGCTCTGCTCAACCTATCTTCTACCAGGGAAAATGGATTGCTCCTCACGAAGTTGTCACCACAGTAGAAACAGACGAATCTGGAGAGGCGGCGGTTAAAGACCTTCCCTTTGGCTCCTATTCACTTAAAGAGGTTACGGCTCCAGCAGGATACTCTCTCAACAAAGAATGGAACCCAACGGTTACTCTCACTTCTGAAGAGACTGTAGAAGCACCTGAACTCATTGATGAAAGAATTTCTTTACAAACAATGCTTGTAGATGCTGAAGGATCAAAAAATCCTGAATATGCCGAGAAACTCAAACTTGTTGATCACATTAAATACGAGGGTCTTACCCCAGGAGAAGAGTACGAAATTACCGGAGAGCTCTATGAAACAAAGCAGCTCCAAGAAGGTACAGCGGAGCCCATCGCTCGCGGAACTGTCCACTTCAAAGCTCCTGCCTCATCGGGAGAAGCTGCGGTTCCTTTTTCTGTAAGGACTGCCTCACTGGAGGGCAAAGAAGTTACTGCCTACGAAACCATCTCAAAAGATGGTGAGAGAGTTGCTTCGCACACCGACAGTCACTCTAAAGCTCAGACTATTCGCGTAGCTCCTAAGCCCCATCTTCCGGGCACGGCAGACAATGCCTACGCAGTTCCCCTTTTACTCGCCTTGGCAGGATCAGTACTTATTGGATGCACTCATGTATTTATAGTAAAAATAAGACGCTCCTTTTAGTTGAGCAACCTTGTCTTAGCGCTAAAAAAGAAAGGGCGGAAATCTCTGCCCTTTCTTAAAAACTTACTCTAGCTAGTGACTTGTTCGTTTATGAGCGTCTAATAAGCTCAGTAACAAGAGCTGCAGCATCGGCACACTGACCAGCGTTAACGTTCTCGCGAACATCAGCGGCGGTACGGCTAAGTGCAGGAAGCCCATCCTCATTCAAGCCCATCAAGGTAACAGAACGAACTGAATTCTGCATTGCAGGAGTTGCATCAGTGGTGCCCCAGTCAAACGCACTCTGCTCAACATCAATATGAAGATCAGTTGCAATAGTAGAAAGGAGTCGAGTCATTCTACGATCAGCGCGGCGAACGTTGCCAATTCCCTCATTCTTAAGGATGGAGAGTGAACCAGCACCAACACAATCAAGGTTAATGAGAAAAGCGCCGCGAATATCAGTTCTGTGCTTTGCGAGGAACTCCCTCATGCCTGCGTGGTCAAAATCAGACGCTCCAAGCGCAACAAACCAAATATCGTGTGCAATGAGCTCGTCATCAGAAAGTGAAAGAACAGCATTACGAAGATCATCCTCAGAAATAGTGGCTGCATCTTCAGAGTCGGTCTCTTCACGATTCTCAGCAGATGGTGCTGCACCGCCCTTCCAGTCATCCGATGGACCGTCGTTGCGACCGAAGAGTCTAAAGGAGCGACGCTTTGCCTCAGGAGTCTTTGCGTCTTGTGCCTCTGTTAAACCCTCATCGGCTGAAATGGTATCGAATGGGCTCTCTGCATCTTCTGCCTCTGGAGTTGGCGCAGGTGCCTGAGTTGGAACATAGTGAGGAGCTGGCTCGGAAGATGGAGCCAGTGGATCGACGGCATCGCCAGAAGGATCAGGAAGATCAAAGAGGGACGCACGACGAGCAAAATCATTCTTGGCGTGGAGCTCATGTGTTGCTTCAGGCTGTACCTGCGTTGCATCTGCATCAGCGGACTCATGAACCTGCTTCATGGTTGCATTAAGCTCATCGTCAACAGAATCATACGCAACGGTGTTGTCAGCAGAAGCATCCTCAGTCCGCTCTTCTTCTGTTGTTGCATTTACAGCCTCTGCAACATCCTCGAGAGATGCAGTCTGGCTTGCGCCAGTAGTGTCATAAGCAACGTAGCTTACTTCGCAATCCTCAGGAAGAATGCCCAGTGAATTAAGAACTTCCTCGCCGTGGCGGACGCCTTCCACCTCATCAGGCTCTGGGATAAGTGCAGCTGCATCTCCTGCAAAATGATGAACAACCTCGGGTCGATGACCAGTAGGACGGACATTCTCGAGAATACCAAGAAGTGCTGCAACTGAAGACTTGTTGTTGTTTGCGCCAATAGTGCAAGGTGCAAAACGCTCTGCAATAGTTGCGACAGAAAGAGCAACAAGTGGAAGAGCTGCAAGAATACCAACAATCCAGAAAAGGACACGAACTGGATCAGGAAGGAAACGAAGAATCTGAACAAACGTAGCAACAAACACGGCAACTACACACCAACGAGCATACCTCTGTGCAAGCGGTACGTACTTTGCTACAGGGGACTCAACAAGGAAGTTTGTATGTGGAGAGTCATAGTGAGCAACAATTACGATTGGACGATTGCCTTTTGCGACAAGCTCACCAGTGGCCTCGTGTTTAGCAACAACGTTCTGGCTCCTAATAGAAGATCCAAATGAACCCAGAATGTCATTACCAAAATACTTGAGACACGTAAGTGCGCCAAAACCAGCGACAAGCAGAAAGCCAAAAGCAATGAGTGCTGCATTACCAGTGCCTGCAAAAATAACGCCAATGAAGAGGAGGATTAGATAGATTGAGTAGCCAAGACTCTTAATAGACTTAGCGTCAAATTCTTCAATGGTTGCCTCAAGCCCGTGAAGTTTCATTTCTTCAGCAATGGTTTGAGCAGCCTGAAGCTCCTCTTGGCTACCGGCAGGAGCAATATCAATCTGCTCGTCTAGATAGTCAACATAGTCATGTGTGATGGCCATACTACGTCCTTCGTTGGCATGTCTTCTGACAGGTTTCATATATACGTCATTAGTATACGTCTTATATCGAAATATAGCGGTTAAAGTGTATTTTTACGTCCAAATTTAGAAATTCTGCACTAAATATCAAAAACTTTCGTATATGTTTAGAGAGATTTGAGTTCAACTAGCAAAAAGCGGGAGGTGGATATGGCTCCAAACAATCAAACTCTAGGTAATAATGAACTTGGTGCCTGGAGGATTTTCTCGCTATTTATGCTGCTAATTCAAAAGGGACCTCTACCCTCGGCAGAAATATATGCAGCGATTTACTCAGATTTATCTACCGATTCTGCTTTAAGAACTTTTTCAAGAGATCGCACTGTTTTGAAACAGCTTGGATTTGCAATTACAGAGGTAAAAACGGGAAAAGAAAAGTCATTCTATCTTTCGGACTCGAATTTCTTTAATTCCTCGTACGACTTAAGCCCTGAAGATGCCAATCAGCTGCTTGTAATCTGCAGTGCAATTCTCACTGACGCAACGTTTGTATACCAAGAGGAATTGAGAAACGCGCTCTCTAAAATTGTGGGTAACTTTTATTCCTTGGAGTCAGGTAAGTCAGACAGCCAAAAACTCAGCGCTTCTTCCCAAAACAAAGTCTTTCCTGTTCTATACGAATCACTCAGCTCTAAACAACTGGTAAACATCACCTACACAAACTCACAGGACCTAGTTAAGCAAAAACATCTGGGCGTGCTGGACTTCTTTGTTTCACAGGGACTTCTATACTTTGTGGCCCAAGATTTTTCATCCGGTACTGAGAGCGCTTCCATCAAAACTTTTCGCGTTGACCGTGTTTTAGATGCCGCGATTCTTAAAAATGAGTCCTTCTCCATACCAGAAGAGTTTGATTCAAAAGACTATAAACTCCTTGATTTCCAGCTCGGATTGCAAGCAGACACGCTTACCGCGTTTGTCCCCAAAAATATACTCGCTGCTTTTGAACATTTCTCGCAAGGTCAAGGGGATGTTGAGCTCCTCTCTCATGGTGCTTTGTGGACCGTTACTTACGCTCATGAAGACACCGCTTTATCTTGGATTCTTGCTCATGGATTAATTCCAAGGTCTCCAGAGTCTCTTCTCGCAAAGTGGAAAGGGTCTTTAAGCGAGGTTGCCAATGGCTGTTAAAAACACCTCTTTTGGAAGAAAAAACATATCGTCAGCTGTCTATAAGCTCATACTGCTTTCTTCTGCATTGAGGGAGTCTTTTGACGCAGTTGAGCTAAGCGCGGTTCAGTCGCGATTTAGCATTTCCTCTGAAGAGGCTGCTATTCTGATGGAGCTTTTGCAGCTCACGGACGAGAATGGCTATCTTCCTCTCCCCCTTACGGGAGACCAAGATACTCTGACACTTGTTGGAGAGTCTCCCTTTACTGCTCGCAGGCTTGTCTTAACGGATGAAGAAACCTTGGCACTTAAAGAGGCTTTTACCGCTCTCGCTTTGCCCCAAGAAAGTGTATTTTGGAGCCTCTTGAAGCCTCCATATACAAGAAGCTCTTCACCAGACGGGTCTTCAGTCTCTCTTGTCTCCAAAAGCCACTCTAAAGAAGTAAACGCGTTCCTCACCTGCTCAAATGCAATTGCAGAATCACAAGTTATTTCATTCGACTATCGCTCTGAGGCGTCTGTTGCAGAAGCTCGCGGTGATAAAGATGCTGCAATTAGCCAGAGA
This sequence comes from uncultured Atopobium sp., assembly GCA_937905925.1. Taxonomy (GTDB): domain Bacteria; phylum Actinomycetota; class Coriobacteriia; order Coriobacteriales; family Atopobiaceae; genus Lancefieldella. The sequence continues at coordinate 120,339 of CALCXO010000032.1, read as the reverse complement.
GAGGTTCTTCCCTATAAGCTGTCATACGGAGAAAATGGGTGGCTTATCGAGGGGGTTGATTTAAACCTAGAGCAGCAAAGGGTCTTTAGGGTCAATCGAATGAGCTGCATTGAAACGCAATCCGCTTCATTTGAGCACAGAAAGCTTGCGGAACGCGTGCAAGATTCTGCTATGCAAGAAAAGTCTCAGCTGGTAGAGCTTACCTTCTTTGATAAAAACGCTCTTACGCACTATTCGTGGCCGGGACTTAAAACAGTTGGAAGCCAGCGCAATGCTGCAGAAATTAAAGCAACTATCCCCTACTACGGTGGAACGTGGCTGCTACAACGATTGCTTGCCCTTAAGGGAAAAGTAACAACCAAAGACAAGGCCGTGATGCACGCAATGCGCACTTACGCTGCGTCTTTGCTTGCTGCAGAAGAGCAGCTCTAAGCCAATCAGGTGATTGCAGCCCTGCTACGCGTCGTGTTCTTCTCGCCATTTGGCAATTTGGGCGGAGATATCCTTTGTTGAGACGCGCTGATAGTTCTTGTTGGGCAATGACTTCAAGAACGAACTGCCATATCGCTTGGACACCAGTCTGGAATCGGCAAGCACCAAAACGCCCTTATCCTCAGCGCTTCTAATAAGGCGACCAGCAGCCTGTTTGGTTGCAATTACTGCCTCTGGCAGAGAATAGCGCCACCACGCACGATCTTCTCGCGCCTCACGCTCTTTGACCAGCGGTTCATTAGGGCTTGCAAACGGAAGCTTAGGGATTACCACGCACCTCAGCGTATCTCCCGCAGCGTCAAAGCCTTCCCAGAACGATTTAAGAGCAAACAGCGAGAGGTTCTTCTCGGCTAGGAACTTTTCACGAACGCGTCGCGCGGAAGAAGATCGCTCCTGGCAGGCAAGGTTAAGGCCATGTTCACTCAAACGAGGCTCAAGCGCTTCAAAGAGGCGCTCCATATCGCGTCTGTTAGTGAAGAGCGTCAGCACCGAGCCGCCCATCTGAACATGAACGTCGTACAGCAGCTTTTCCAAAGCGTCCAAGTAGCCTGGATCAGTTGGCGCAGGCATATCCTCAGCCACAAAGACGCCCATATGGTTCTCGTAGTCAAAGCTTGACTCTAAGTGCAGGCTCTTGTGCTCAAAGGAGCCTCTATCCAGGCCAACAGCGTGCTCAAAATGAGAGAAATCATCTCCAACAGCAATGGTTGCTGAGGTAAACACAACAGAGTGCGTCTCCGGCAGCCACTTCTCTGCCAGCTCTGCTCCAATATCAAGCTTCTCGGCCATAAGGGCTTCAGAGCCAATGTCGCGTTTTAGTCGGGTTAACTTGGCTGAATAGACGTAGCTCTTGTCCGTTCCCTCACAGATGAGCTTCAGTGAATCCAGAAGGGTACTCAAGAACACCCCAGCCTCGCTCAAGTTGCTTGCGAGGTTTGGTGCCGACGCGACAAGTGCATCGGTAGCTTTGCCTATTCGAAGCGCAGCTTCTTCAAGAGCAGAAAGGGCGATGGAAGCGGTCTCTAAGACTTCTTTCCATTCCTCCGTTTCTCTTACCTCGTCGTTAATCCAAAGCTGAAGGGAGTTATAACCACCATCACTTTTAGCCAACGGAGCCAGCTCATGCACAGTGGCCATAAGGTTGCCCATTGCTGCCATGGCTCGCTGAACTGCGGCAGCAGATCGCGTGAGAAGCCCGGTGAGCAGCGTAGAGTCCTCAAGGTTAGCAGCACCCACCATAGCGGCGTGAATGGCACCAGACTTGATACCTCCAAGCAGTTCAAAGCCGTTTCGCATTTCTTTGGCAGAGATTTCCACTGCCCACTGACGGCGAGCTTCAGCTTCAAAACCGTGGGCCTCGTCAATTACCCAATGCCTGATAGGAGGCAGAATTTTACCGTCAGCAACAACATTTCTAAGCAACAGAGAATGGTTGGTCACCACGACATCTGAAGATCCTGCACGTTTACGAGCTCCATGAACAAAGCACTCATGAGGGTAATACGGGCACTTGGAGCGCAGGCACTCCGCTGCTTTGATAGTTACCATCTCTCGTGGAACCGAGCGCCAGCGAATCCCCAACGCATCCAAATCGCCATCAGCCGACTGGCACGCGTAGGCATAAATCACCGCAATTGCGGTCAGCATGTCAGACGCAACGCTGTTGCTCGAGCGCCCTTCCTGGTCAAGCAGCGTCAGCGGAAGCTCCTCAAGAGCAGCCCTATCAACGCGATGCAGGCACGGATAATGCTCGTATCCTTTTAAGCTGCAGAAACTCAATCCATTTGGCAACGCTCGTGCAAGAGCCGGAAGGTCATGAGCAACTAGCTGGTCAGTCAAGGCGTTTGTCTTTGTAGCAATGCCTACGGTAACGTCATTTTTTTGCGCAAAAAGCACCTCAGGCAGCAGGTATGCAATCGACTTGCCAATACCAGTCCCCGCCTCAAGCTCTCTGTGCGAAGAAGTTACCAGCGCATTTCTGACCTCAACGGACATACTGACTTGCTCGCTGCGAGTCTCAAACTTGTCGTACATCTGCGAGACAATGCCCGGTTTAGCAAACGCTCTGTGAATCTCATCTTTAGAAATAGGCAGCATAGCAGGCGTCTCTGGGTCGTCCGCGTCTCTTCTCGCCTTTGCTTTTATGTCGGCGACAAGCTGGGCGCGAATGTCCTTAAGCGAGAAAAACGTGCCCGAGATCTCTGCATCTGCAAGTTCGGCACCTGTTGCATCTTTCTTTGCGACACCGTGCTGAACTGCTTCTTCTTCCTTCATTTGCGACAAGTACGAGAAGATTGGCCTAAACGTCCACTCCACGCCGTCGTGCATTGACGCCAGTTTGGCGAGAAGATCGCGGGGCAGATTCATAAGTCCCAAAAGCAAGATGCGCCACATGCCACAAAGAGCATCTACGTCGTCACTTGCGCGATGCGTAACCTTCATGGTGCCAAATGCTTCTGCCATGCTGGAAAGCTTGTGCGAAGAAAGCCGAGGTAGCGCTATGCGTGAGAGCGACAGCGTATCAATCCAGGTGTCGGATACAGAAGTTCCGCCGGGCACCCGTTCAATAAACGTACGGTCAAAGGTGGCGTTGTGTGCCAATACTGGAAGACCGCCAACAAATTCTGCAAGAGCAGCAACGGCTTCCTTTGCGCTTGGCGCGCCCTTAACGTCTTCATCGGTGATTGAAGTGAGGGCCGTAATTTCTTCTGGAATTGGACACCCTGGGTCAACAAAAGTCTGAAAGCGCTCCACAATCTCTCTACCACTCAATTTAGCAGCAGAAATCTCAATAAGGGAGCATTTCTTAAAGGACAGACCTGTTGTCTCGGTATCCAAAACAACAATGTCGTCCTCTAAGACATCAAACGACTCATGCTCCGCCCTCTCTGCAAGTTCTAAATACTTCTTGCAAACCGCAGAGGGGGTACCTGGAAGAATGAGTTCTTCTAGTTTTTGCGTAGCGCTTTTAGTGCTGGTCATAACCTACAAATCTACTGGCGATCCTCAAGTGCAAACTCAATAAAGCGAGTGCAGAGCTCAGGGAAATCAATGCCGCCGGTACGTGCAGAATCAGGCAGCAAAGAACGGGCAGTCATACCAGGAATGGTATTTGTCTCCAGTACCACTGGGACGCCGTCCTTCGTAACAATAAAGTCACTACGAGAAACGCCGCGGCAACCAAGTGCATTGTGAGCCTTGATAGCTAGCTCCTGAGCACGTGCATATACTGCAGGCTCAAGACGAGCTGGAATCACATGGTGCAGGGATGCTGGCTCATATTTTGTCTTAATGCTGTAGAACTCATCGCCCGTAACAATCTCAACGATTGGCAGAGCTGTTGGGTCCTCGTTGCCAATAACAGGAACGGTAATCTCCGTTCCCTCAATGCTCTCCTCGATTAGAATGCGCTCGCCCTGCTCACCTGCAAGTTCAAGTGCAGCGGGAAGCTCTTCTCGCGAAGTAACGCGCGTAACGCCGTAGCTGGAGCCATTGCCAGAAGGCTTTACAAACATAGGGAGTCCGAGGTCCTCAATAAGCTTGTCTACCTGCTCATCTGTAAAGACGGTACCTGCGGCAACGTCAATTCCCTTAGGAGTTGGAACACCTGCCTGCCTATACATGAGCTTCGACAGCTCTTTTTCAGTTCCCATAGCAGACGCAAGGACGCCAGAAAACGTGTAAGGAATGTGCAGAATCTCGAGAAGACCCTGGATGCAGCCATCCTCACCAAAACGGCCGTGCATAGCAACGTACACGACATCATAACCGCCCTGAGCAAGGGTAACTACAAAGTCTTTTTCTGCAACATCAAGCAGGTCAACACTGGTAAAGCCAGCTTCTTTAAGTGCTGCTGCACACTGCTTGCCAGACTCCATTGCAATCTCATGCTCGTCTGACCAGCCACCTGAAACAACTGCTACATGAAGCTTTTTTAGCTCTTCACGTGTCATTTCCGCTCCTTCAGATAAGTCTCCCATAGGGTAAACTCTAGTAAACGTATTTCTTCTAAGATACCGCAGATAGCTTAGAAGAGTTGGAGAAGGACAAAAATGCAATCAAATAATACTCTTGACGGCACAAACACCACGGCTGACGGCGCAGACATCTCCGCGCTTGATTCTCGCCCACAGAAGGCTGCCGTCAAATCTGACCTCAGAAGCCTTTCATCAGAGCAAATTCTTGAACTGGTGGCCTCCCTTGGCCAGCCAAAATTCCGTGCAAAGCAGATTGAGGAATGGATCTGGTCTAAGGGCGCTACCTCTTTTGATCAGATGAGTAATCTTCCAAAAACGCTGCGAGAAGAGCTATCTAAGCAGGTATCGCTTGCTGGTGCTGAACAAATTGTTCGCCAGGTCTCTGAAGACGGAAGCCGTAAATACCTGCTTCGCTACCCTGATGGTACTTCTGTCGAGTGCGTTGGCATGCCAACCGGCAATAAGCTTTCGGTCTGTGCTTCTACACAGGCTGGCTGCGCCATGGGCTGTGCTTTCTGTGCAACAGGCGCTGCTGGTCTCACCCGTTCTCTTTCTGCGAGCGAGATTTACGAGCAGGTTATGCACGTCCGCGACGATTTTGACGCGCGCGTTACCAGCGTTGTTCTTATGGGACAGGGCGAGCCCTTCATGAACTACGACGCTACTCTTGCGGCAATGAGACGTCTCAACTCCCCTGACGGGGCCGGCATTGGTGCGCGCCATATTACGGTTTCTACCTGTGGCGTTATTCCTATGATTAAACGTTTTGCCTCAGAGCCCGAGCAATTTACGCTTGCTGTTTCGCTTCACTCTGCGGTGCAAAAGACACGCGATTCTCTTATGCCGGGAGTACGTAAGTACTCGCTTATTCACCTGTACGACATTATGGGAGAGTATGTCGATAAGACCGGTCGTCGTCCAACGTATGAATATGCGCTGATTAAGGGCGTTAACGATTCCGACAATGAGCTTGGCGCCCTCAGAGACTTCTGCCGAGGAACACTCTGCCACGTCAACATCATCCAACTTAACGAGATTGAGGGCTCAAAATTCCATCCCACCTCCCCCGCTCGTGCTCAGGAGTTTGTAAATAGCCTTACCTCTGTTGGTGTTGAAGCAACTATTCGTCTTTCTCGCGGATCTGATATCGATGCAGCTTGTGGACAGCTCTTCCAAAAGAGAAATGCACGTTAAACGCGACATACCCTACACATTACAGGTAAAGAAGGGACCCTCTCGAGTCCCTTCTTATTTAGTTCATATGTAGAACATTTGTTCTAATTAATTGCTTTTAACCATTCTTTTTCTACTCTCGCTTGATGAGAGAGAATGTTTTTTGAAGTTTTTCTCTCAACACCACCTGAATAATCATCGAGAATTGCATCAAGTGCCCTTCTCGACCTTCTCATTGCGTGGAGAAAACTTCTTTGCGCTTCTTTAGTCAACAAGGTGTGCTTAGCGAGAAAAGCTATTCCAAGCAATGAAACTGTGGATATAATTGCAAATTTTATCTTCATTATGCTTCTTTACCGTTTGATAGTTTTTCAACTAAAGCAGCAAGCTCGTCTTCATCATTGAATTCGATTTCAATTTTATTCTTGCCACGAATATTTCGCACTTTGACTGGAGTATCCAAAGCAATTCTTAATTGCCTTGCCGCACGCTTATATGCCTGTGGAGTTGGTTGTCTTTTTGGTTTCTCTACATTAGTGACAGAAAATAGTGGAGCAAGGTTTTCTGTCTGGCGGACAGACAAGTTCTCTTCAATTACTTTCTGAGCAAGTTTGATTCTTCCTTCTTTACCACTAACGGAAAGAATTGCACGAGCGTGTCCAGCACTGATACGTCCTTCTACCATCAAAGTCTGTACCTCTGTTGGAAGGTCAAGAAGACGTAGGGTATTTGTGATTGCAGATCTTGATTTTGAGAGGACCTTGGCCAAATCGTCTTGGGTTAAGTTCTCCTGTTTAATTAGCTGCTTATAACCTTGTGCTTCTTCGATTGGGCTTAAGTCAGATCTCTGCAAATTCTCAATAAGAGCAAGCTTGAATACTTCCTCGTCAGAGATTGCTTTGATTACAACAGGTACTTCCTCTAATTTTGCAAGTTTCGCAGCCTGAAAACGTCTCTCACCAGCAACAATTTCGTAGTGGTCGCCCTTCTCGCGAACAAGAAGTGGCTGAAGAATACCGTTTTGCTTAATAGAATCACTGAGTTCAGTGAGCTCAGCTTCGTCAAAATGCTTGCGAGGCTGGTCTTTATTCGGCTTAATCTTCTTCAAAGGCAGCGTGGTAGTTTCTTTTTTATTACCGACCTCTGCATCCACCTCACTAAAGAGCGAATTAAGGCCTTTACCAAGTCCTGATTTTTTAACCACGACGATTCACTTCCTTTGCAAGTTTGTTATATGCAAGTGCGCCCATACTTATTCGTGCATACATGGTTACTGGCAAACCATGACTTGGTGCCTCAGCAATTTTGACGTTTCTTGGAATAAGTGTCTTGAATACCTTGTTACCAAAGTAGTTAGATACTTCGTTAACTACCTGCTTAGATAGGGAAGTTCTGCTATCAAACATGGTCATTACTACGCCAAAGATTTCAAGATCTGGATTAAGCTGTTTTTGCACCATCTTCATTGATTCAACAATCTTGGTAACGCCTTCTAGTGCATAATACTCGCACTGAATTGGGATAAGTATGCTATTTGCGGCAACTAAGGCGTTAATTGTTAGAAGTCCTAATGATGGTGGGCAATCAATCAAAATATAGTCAAAATACTCTTTAACCTGGTCGATTGCTCTTTTTAAAATGTTTTCTCTTGAGTCAACGGAGACAAGTTCAATTTCAGCACCGGCAAGTTGAATGGTTGCTGGTGCAATAGTTACGTATTTCTGAACTGTTTGCTGCAATACCTCTTCGATTGGCGTTTCATTGAGAATTACGTCATAAATATCAGCTTCAAGTTCCTCTTTATCAATTCCAAAACCACTTGTCGCATTTCCTTGTGGATCAAAATCGATAATGAGAACTTTCTTCTTTGTTTCACCTAATGCAGCCGCAAGATTAATTACGGTAGTTGATTTTCCAACTCCGCCTTTTTGATTAATTACTGCCAGAACTTTAGGATCTCTATCTTGAAATCCCCTCGAAAGGTCTTTGTAGCTCATTTATCCTCCGTTTGACCAAGTTTATTTAATAATACAGAATGTTTCACGTGAAACATTCCACAATTACCCTCTTCTTGCAACAAACGGATTTGATTTAGCCGTTCCGGTTTTTCTTGGTAATTTAATTTTGCTCTTTGTAATTTTTTTGTATAAAAGAATTTCTCGATGGCCAAGATTGTTTGGTAACTCAAATGTTTCACGTGAAACATTATCGTATCCAAAAATTTTGGCTGCTTGAGAGGCGTCCTGAAGCTCTATCTCATCAACATTGGCCTTCATTACTATAAGTGTACCCAGTGGGGCTAAGAAAGGCTCTGCGTACTCCAAAAGAATATTTGCCTTCGCAACAGCTCTAAATGTCACAAAATCAAACTTCTGCTTGTAGGTATTTGGAATTTCTTCTGCACGAAGCTTTTCAGCCCTGACTCTGTCACTAAGACCAATCTCGTCGATTATTGACTGAACCGCATTGATCTTTTTTCCGATAGAATCAACCAATAGTGTTTTATTATCACTCATGATTGCAAGAGACAGTCCAGGAAAGCCTCCGCCGGTACCAATATCAATATAGTTGTGAGTACCAGATAAAAACTCATTACTCACTTTGAGTGGTAACAAAGAATCAAGAATATGGAGCACTAGCGCGTCATCAACTGAAGTAATTCTTGTGAGGTTCAGATTCTTATTTATCTCAATTAGTAGTTCAATATGTTTCAGAAGCTGTCTTCTTTGGTGCTCTGTTGAATTAATTCCATAGTTAAGGAGAAGTTCCTTCAGTACATTCTCTTTTGAATTGTATAATGACTTCTCTGATTCAGACATTGTTTCTCCTGTGACAAAACTTCTTGTAACAAGAAGAATTGTCACAAAAAAAGAGGAAGGCGTAAACCTTCCTCATCAAATTACTAAAGCTTGTTAGAAGTTCTTAGCTATTAATAGCAGTTACCACAACGCGACGATATGGATCATCGCCCTCAGAGTGTGTAGTAACCTCAAGGTTGTCTCTCAGTGCGATGTGAATAATGCGACGCTCATAGCCACTCATTGGAGCAAGAGAGACCTTACCAGTCTTCTTAGCACGAGCAGCAGCAGAGAGGGCCATCTCCTGAAGCTTATTGCGGCGGCGGCTCTTGTAGCTCTCAACATCAACAGATACTGGATAGTGGAAGTGAAGCTTAGCGCTCATAAGAGAAGAGAGAACCATCTGAAGAGCCTCAAGCGTATTACCGTGACGACCAATAAGAATTGCAAGATCGCCGCCGGTTACGTCAAGAATAAGTTCTCCATCTTCACCGTCATACTCATCAATTGCACAGCTATTCTCACCAAAGAAGGAGAGAAGCTCTCTTAGATAAAAGACAGCGGTATCAGCAATCTTATTCATCTCAGCATCAGTAAGCTGAATTCCAGCTTCAAAATGCTCTCGAATTGAAACAAACTCGTCTTGTGAATCAACGACAGGAGACTCATTAAGAGCGTTTGGCTCAGAAACGAAAGTCTCATCCTCCATGTCGTCCTCCAGTCAATATAAAAAGTTTAACTATTAATCTACTGTAACAACTTCTGTAAACAAAAGTTATTTTGTTTAACCCCAGCTACTAAGCCTTTTTATGAGGGCGTGGCTTCTTTTCTTTTCTCACCACGTCAACCTCGATTGGCTTATTAGCCATCTGAGCCTCAGCCTTAAGTTTCTCTTTTTCCATAATGCGCTTGGTAATAAGCTGCTGCTGAGCAAGCTGCCAAATACCAGAAGTGACGTAGTAGAGAAGAACAGCTGCTGGCACAGTCCAACCAAACCAGAGCATCATGAGGGTCATCATGCCACCCATCATGTACTGCTGGGTACGCTGCTCACCAGAGCTTGTACGAGCATTTACTGCCATAGAAAGGAAGGTTGTAAGACCAAATAGAAGAACAAAAATTATGTAAGGGATAGCAGCAACAAGGCCATCAACAGCAAAAATGTCAGACGTTGCTCGTGCAATAGAAGGAAGAATGTTGTAGAAACGAGAATCTACTGGAACCATCTTTGCAACGGTAAAGAGTGCGATAAAGATAGGGGACTGCAGAAGCAGAGGAAGACAACCACCGAGTGGATTGAAGTTAATTTCTGCGTAAAGCTTACGCATTTCTTCGTTCTGTCTTACTGGATCATCAGCATAGCGCTCCTGGATTTCTTTGAGCTTTGGCTGAACAACGCTCATACGAGCCATAGAGGCCGTCTGCTTGTTGGTCATTGGAACCAGGATAATACGGATGATGATGGTAAGCAGGATAACTGCCATACCCCAGTCTCCCGAGAATGATTGAAGTCCCGCTAAGACTGTGTATAGAAAGTTAACAATCCAATCCCACATATTTCCTCCGGTGCGTTCCTTTACGGAACGGGATCGTATCCTCCCTTATGAAAAGGGTGACAGCGAGCAATACGCTTAAGAGCAAGCCAACTTCCCTTTTTAACACCATACTTTTGTATGGCCTGAACTGCATATTCGGAGCAAGTGGGCCGATAAATACAGTGAGGCTTAAAAAGGGGAGAAATGTTTCTTTGATAGAAACGAATAGCACCTAGGAACAAGTTTGCGAAAAAAGAATCTTGTCTTTTCTCGCTCATTTGACCCCTGTCTTTCTTAACAAAGCATCCAAAGAAACGCTTATATCAGCAGGATTAGTGCTGTGTGTATCTTTAGTCGCAAAGAGAATAATGCCGTATCCCTCAACAGGTAAACCGCTCTTTCGAGCTGCTTCGCGCAGAACGCGTTTACACCTGTTTCTAAATACGGCGTTACCTAATCTTTTTGGAGCTACAAAGGCTACCTCGGAAGGATGTGCCTCAGTGGATGGTGCTACTCGTATACGAAGAACAGAACTTTGAGCCCTCTTCCCCGCAGAGAAGACCCTTTCAAACTCTGAACGAGATTTAATGGTCTTCACAGAAACATTCCTTAGACGGTGAGGCGCTTACGGCCCTTAAGGCGGCGACGAGCGAGAACGGCACGACCATTCTTAGTTGCCATACGTGCACGGAAACCGTGGGTAGTTGCGCGCTTGCGCTTATTTGGCTGGTAGGTACGCTTCATAGCTATTTCCTCCCGAACGGGTACAGTATCGATTAAAAAGCCTACAGATTGTACTCGCGTTTATGGGTACCTGTCAAATTTTCTACGCAAATACCTCAACTTTTTCTCTTTTTTATTCAAAAACCTAGCGAGAAAACCTTTCATTTTGAAAATTTCACTTGAGATAAGTGAAGAAATTTGTTGAAAGGAATATTTCTGCAAGCTGAAATATGTCCGTTAAATGCTACTATCATTCAGTATGTCTTTCACAAAGATATAAAGTTATCTACAGATGTTTAACACTTGTTGAAAACTTTCATTCATCGTGAAAGAAAACGAAAAGTTTTCTTCATTTGTTTAACAATTGTTGAAAAGGAGGTGTCATGGCAAGAGATTTCTTTCCTTTTGTTGAGGAAAACACAAACCAGAATGAAAAAGACGCTGGTTCTGATAATTCTCTCACCGTCCGTTATGCTGCACGTATTGCAGTGTATGACGATAAAGCCGCAGCACCTCGTGTTGTTCTCGTAGAACCAAAAGACGTTCGATCTTATCTTGATGAAATTGCAGCTACCGTTAACCAGCTTGCTCACGAGCAGGGTGGAAAAATTCCTTTTATGGTTATGCGTGAAATTGTGGAAAATTTCATTCACGCTCGATTTGTAGCTCCTACAATTTCAATCATGGATAACGGAAATACCATTAGGTTTTCAGACCAGGGACCTGGTATTAAAGAAAAAAATCGGGCTCTTGAGTTTGGTACTTCTTCTGCAACAGAAGAGATGAAATCGTTTATTAGAGGCGTTGGTTTTGGCCTTCCTTATGCTCAACAATACATGGTTGAGAAGGGCGGAAGTCTTACCCTCGAAGACAATATCTCTGGCGGAACCATTGTTACCTTGTCAACACGCCGCTCTAAAGATGCGCACATTCAGACGCTTCCAACTCAAGAAGAAGCTGAAGAATTACCTGTAAATCAGAACCAACAGACAGTTTCACATGCACCGCTAGCCGTATCCCATCAGACAGCTGCACAGCCAGCTGCACATCTTCCTAATCTGGTACTTACAGATCGAGCAAAACAAGTTCTTCAATATCTCTCTGAACATGAATGGGTTGGAGCAACGGAGTTAACAAGTACCTATGGACTTTCAACACCAACGTGGTCAAGAGAATTAAAATCGCTGGTAAATATAGGAATAATCGGAAAAGTTGGGCAGAAATATAAGCTCACTACTATTGGAGAAACTCTCCTTTCATAGAGTTTCTCAACATTATTCGCTGAAAGTTATCAACATTCCTCTATACTAGGTGTCCCAATTTTCAACATTTTGATTGGACACGTATGGATGCATCAATTGATTCAGACGCAGTAGCTCTGTGGCAAGACGCAATTGACCTCTTGGTTGAAGAAAATCAGCCAGAGGCTTTTATCGCTATGTTGAGAACCTGCACTCCAATTAAAGTTGAAGATAACGCACTGTGTGCTGAAACACCAATGCGCTTGGCATATAACCGTATCCTTAAAAATCTACCGATTGTTGAGAGATGCCTTTCAGCAGCAGCCTTTGAAGACATTATTTTGAGCCTTACTCTTACAAAGTCTTCTACCCCTGTTACCACTACTTCCACAATGACTCCTCAAGAGTTCAATGCTTGGAAGCAAAAAACTGCTCCTATACAAGCAGTTGTTCCAGAGCAGATTCAAGATTTTGAATCCCAGGAACAAAGTCTTGAAGAATTAAAACAACAGACCTTAAAGCGCCGGAAGAGTAATCCTCTTTATGAGGAGACATCTTTCAATTCAAACCTCACGTTTGATCGCTTTGTTGTTGGTGACGAGAATGAGCTTGCCCATCAGCATGCATTAAATGTTGCAAACGACGCAAAAGGTAAGGCAAATCCACTGTTTATTTACGGTGCAAGCGGTCTTGGAAAAACTCACCTTCTACGCGCGGTTCAAAACTACATCAACTCTGAAGATATTGAACGCGTTTGTGTTTATAAAGATGCAGATGCCTTTGTTGATGACTACGTAAATGCAGTTCGCAAAAACGCATCAGGAAACGCAGCGACAGAGCTTAGTAACAACTATCAAAACATTGATGTTCTTATCATCGATGACGTCCAAAAACTTGCTGGTAAAGCAGGTACTATTAACTTCTTCTTCAATATTTTTAATTCTCTTATTGATAGAGGTAAGCAAATTATTCTTGCCGCAGATAGAACACCTGCTCAGCTTGGTATGGGATCTGACGGCTTTGATGATCGTATTACTTCTCGCATGAGTGGTGGCATTGTTATTGGTATTGAGTCTCCAAGTTACGAGATGAAACTTAATCTTATTCATGTCTTCTGCGACCGAGCTTTTAAAGAGAGAAATTCTTCTCTTACTGCAGATGATTTACCAGAGGACATCCGTCGCTACATGGCTGACAAAGCCGGTCAAAGTATTAGAACGCTTGAGGGTTTCTGTAATCGCTGTGTAACTGGTCAGATTAAGGCAAAAGATTCTGGTACAAATATTAAACAGGAAGAAATCGATAAGATTGCAGACACGCTCTGGCGTCGCGTTTCAAAGACCGTAAATATCGAGAAGGTCCAAGAAGTCGTAGAAAATATCTATGGCATTAGTCATCGCGATATTGTTGGCAACAAGAGAAATAAAGAGATTGCAGAACCTCGTCACGTTGCAATTTATCTTGCTCACGACCTTTGCCAGTACACGCTGGTAAATATTGGTAAGCATTTTGGTGGAAGAAAACATGCAACCATTTTGCACAGCATTGAGGTAATAGAAGAGAGAATCAAAGAAGACAAAAGTTTCTATGATCAAATTTCTCAACTTAAGAAGACTATCCTTGAACAAAGTTAGTGTTTAAAACCTGTTAGTAAGATGTTAATTGGTGAAGAGAAGTAATGGTTTGTTGTCGAGAGTTTAAGAGGGGGAGTTTTACTTTGTTTATGAATGTCAAAAATAAGCAAACAAATCTGACCTCTAGAAACATATTTCTACCTCTAGAAATGTAAAGCTTTCTTCTTTTCAACATAGCTTATTATTACTACGATATTTTTATTCTTATCTAAGAAATAATAGAAAGGGTCGTCATGAAATTTACCGTAAGTCAATCCGCTCTCCAGACGGCACTTGATATTGTTTCTAAGGGTATTGGTTCTAATACAACACTTCCTATTCTCTCTGGCATTTACCTCAAAGCATTCAATGGCATGCTTGAGCTACAATCCAGCGACTTAACTATTTCTATTAAGCATCAAATTGCAGCAAACGTAGAGGAAGAAGGAGAGACAGTTGTTTCTGGAAAGGTTATCCAGAACATTGTTAAAAATCTTCCTGATGCTGCAATTACTTTTGAAGGTGGAGAGCGCACACTTTCTGTAACATGTCAGCGTTCTTCTTTTAGACTTAATACTCTTTCTGCTCACGACTGGGCTCAATTCCCAGAGTTTGATCTTGAGAAAACCTGTGAGCTCCCAAGCCAGCTTCTATCAACTATGGTTGATAAAGTGTATCGAGTAACTTCTAAGGAAGCTTCTCGTCCTATTCTTCAGGGAATTTCTCTTACTGTTGAGGACAACACTATTCGTCTTGTTGCTACTGACTCATTCCGTCTTGCCGTTTGTGATTCCAACACAGATACTCCAGCAGGTGAGTCTTTTACTGCAATTATCTCTGGTGAAGTGTTCCATGACGTTCTTTCCATGCGTAGCATGACTGAGAAGGTTTTGATTGGTACTACAGATAACCAGGTAGTCTTCCAGTTTGGAAATACCACTCACATCTCTCGTAAGATTGAAGGTCACTTCCCAGACTATAAGCAGCTACTTCCAACATCTTGTACCGCCTCTGTTGATATTAATGTTGAAGATTTCTCTGCAGCCCTGAAGCGTGTCTCTGTTATTGCACTCGCAAATCCTTCAGTTCGTTTTGATGTTGACGCCGATGGTAAAGAAGTTAAGCTCTCTGCATCCTCACCAGATCAGGGTGAGTCTTCCGAGCACATTGAAGCTCAAATTGAGGGAGATTCTCTTTCAATTGCTTTGAATTATCACTATGTCTTTGATTGTGTAAATGCTGCTCCTTCTAAGGATCTTCTGCGCCTCGAGCTACAAGGTCCTTCTCAGCCAGCTATTTTCAAATCAAACGGCAAGGTTAACTACTTGTATCTTCTGATGCCTGTTCGCCTCTAATTTGATAGGGATTGTGTGGGACTTAAAGTTGAACATGTTTCGCTGTATAACTTTCGTTGTTTTTCTTCGAAAGAGATAGATTTATCTGCACAAACTACTATTTTTGTAGGAAAGAACGCTGCAGGTAAGACAAATACTGTTGAAGCACTACAACTCCTTACTGCTGGATATTCATTTAGAAAGCCCACACCTTCACAACTCCTTCTTACAGGTACTTCTGAGGCAAAGATAGAAATTTCTCTTACAGGAGATGGAAGAAAGCTAGAAAATGCCTGCACCATTACAGAACGCCGCCGTCAATTTTTAAAGAATGGCAAGAAATGTCAGGCTGCAGATATTTCTGGAACACTGATGTCGGTACTTTTTAATCCCGATGACCTTTCAATGATTAAAGGTGGTGCATCGTATCGCCGAGAAGAATTTGATGACTTTGGCCGCCAGGCAAATAAAAGCTACTTCAAGGTCTTCTCGGCATATACCAAGACAGTTGAGCAAAGAAATAAGCTGCTTAAATCTGATTGGCCAGATGAAAACTTGCTTGATGCTTGGGATTTTTCACTTGCAAGAGGAGGGGCTACGCTTCTTCATGCACGAATTCATTTGTTTGATCGCTTGGCAAAGAAGACATGTGAGATCTACCAGGAACTCTCTGGTGGAGAACACCTAGAAATGAACTATATTTCTTCAATTGGAGAGGTATCTCTTGAGGCCACTAGAGAAGAAATTACTGATCAATTCTTGAAGGCTTTAAGTGAAGCTCGCACGGATGATATTCGTCGTCAGCAAAGTACAAAAGGACCTCATCGAGACGACGTTGAGTTTTTAATTGAGGGCAAAGATGCTAGAAATTTTGGTTCTCAAGGCCAAATTAGAACTGTCGTTTTAGCACTTAAGATGGCAGAAGTTCTCCTTTCAGAAGAAATACTTGGCGAGAAACCCTTGCTGCTTTTAGATGATGTTATGAGTGAGCTTGATGAAGACCGCAGAAAAGCCATCATGGAATTTGCATTCCATGACATTCAAACGGTAATTACCACTACAAACCTTGGGTATTTCTCTGAAGAGGTTTTAGAAAAAGCGCAGATAGTTAGGTTTAGCGATGAATAATCAACAAGAAACACCTGCGCGCGGTGGCAATGAAAATGCAAAAGATTTAATGAGTTCTCTGCTTGGAACCTTCAAAGATTCTAAGAGCATGTCAAAAAATCGTCGTGCCTATCTTGCGTGGGTTGAAGCAAATGGTGAAAGAGAGACAGAACATACAACCGGCGTATTTGTTAGAGAAGTTGCTGGTAGAGAGTACCCTGTACTTACTGTCTATGTAGACAATCGTATGTGTATGATTGATTTTCTTGCACAGAGAGAAATTTATAGAGCCAGGCTCTCAGAGCAAGGCCTGGAGTTCTCAGACCTTGAATTTAAGCTGGACAAATACAATAGACATGCTGATAAAGAAGCCAACTCATCAGAAAAGCAAGCACAGGGCCAAAAAGAAGAGAAAAAAGATCTTCCAGAACTCACACCAGAAGAGAAATTACAAATTTCTGAGTTAGTTTCTGGACTTTCTGAGCCACTTAAGTCAACGGCTTATAAAGCGATTGAAGCAAGTTTTAGACAAAAAAAGAGTCTTTAGTCTAATCTGTCACTAATCTGTCCTTAAATCTCTTTACAGAGCCTCTCAGATACCAAATATTACTTTTTAAACAATGAAATTTCTCTGTGCCGAGTTGATTTTGGCGATTTCATAGTAAAATACCTATATCATTCCGCTCACAATTGAAGAGAGGACTTACGTGGCAAAAGAAAATAAGTATGACGGTACAGAGATTAAGATCCTTGAAGGCCTTGAGGCTGTTCGTAAGCGTCCAGGTATGTATATTGGTACAACTTCAGCTTCTGGTCTACATCACCTTGTTTGGGAGATTGTAGATAACTCAGTCGATGAGGCAATGGCTGGTTATTGCTCCAAAATTAAGGTAACCGTTCATCCAGATAACTCTATTTCTGTTGAAGATAATGGTCGTGGTATTCCTGTAGACCTTCATCCACAGAAAAAGATCCCAACTCTTGAGGTTGTTCTTACTATCCTTCACGCAGGTGGTAAGTTTGATAACAACGCTTATAAAGTCTCCGGTGGCCTTCACGGCGTTGGCGTTTCTGTTGTAAACGCTCTTTCAAAGAAACTTGTTGCGCAGGTTAAGCGTGATGGCAAAATCTACGAGATGGTCTTTGAGCGCGGTAAAACCGTTCAGAAGATGAAGGAAATTGGTACTTCAAAATCTAACGGTACTACCATTACTTTCTGGCCAGACGACATGATCTTTGAGACCACTACGTATAACTTTGACACACTTCGTGACCGTCTCCAGGAAACCGCATTCCTTAACAAGAACCTTAAAATTACTCTTGTTGATGAGCGTGAGCTCACTCCTCGTCAGGTTGATTTCCAGTATGCTGGCGGCATCATCGATTTTGTTAAGTACCTTAATGACGAGAAAACCGTTTTACCAGGACTTTCTCGCCCTATCTATATTGAAGGTAAGTCAGACCCTGACGCTCCAATGTCTCAGATGGGTGAGGTAGAGGTTGCTATTCAGTGGAATACTGACTTCAGTGACAGAACTCTTTCTTTTGCAAACGACATTTTCACTGAGGAAGGCGGAATGCACCTCGAGGGCTTCCGTACTGCTCTTACTAAAGTAATAAATGATTACGGCACCAGGCAGGGAATTCTTAAAGAGAAAGACCCTAAACTTGAGGGCGGCGATATTCGCGAGGGCTTAACTGCTGTTATTTCAGTCAAGCTGCCAGATCCTCAGTTTGAAGGACAGACAAAGGCAAAGCTTGGTAGTTCTTACATGAGAACTCTCACCAACAAGATTGTTACTCAGGGTCTCTCAGAGTACCTGGAAGAGCACCCAAATCAGGCAAAAGAGATTCTCAAGAAAGCATCGCAGGCTGCAAAAGGCCGTCTTGCTGCTCGTAAAGCTCGTGAAGCAACACGCCGTAAGGGACTTCTTGAGTCAGCTGCTCTTCCTGGAAAGCTTGCAGACTGCTCCGTTCGCGATGCAGAGATGACTGAGCTCTTCATCGTCGAGGGTGACTCCGCAGGTGGTTCTGCAAAGATGGCACGTGACCGTTCTATCCAGGCAGTTCTTCCACTTCGCGGAAAAATTTTGAACGTTGAGCGCGTACAGGCTCACCGCGCACTTTCTTCTGACACTATTACTTCGCTGATTACCGCTATTGGTACGGGCGTTGGAGATGAGTTTAATATTGAGAAGGCTCGTTATCACAAGATTGTCATCATGACCGATGCCGATGTTGACGGCTCTCACATTAGAATTCTTCTGCTTACCTTCTTCTATCGTTATATGAAGCCAATGATTGACGCAGGTTATATCTACGTTGCTCAGCCTCCTCTGTATCAGATTAAGCCAAAGGGTAAAAAGAACGGTAAATACATCTATACCGATGAAGAACTTGCTCTTGAGACAAAGAAGTATGAGGACAACACCAAGTACACCATTCAGCGCTACAAGGGTCTTGGTGAGATGGATCCAGAGCAGCTTTGGGCAACCACTATGGAGCCAAAGAACCGCATTCTCCTTAAGGTAACCATCGATGATGCTCTTGCAGCTGATCGCGCGGTCTCTGACCTTATGGGCAATCAGGTTGAGAAGCGTAAAGACTTCATCCAAACACATGCAAAAGACGTCCGCTTCCTGGACATTTAATGGTTTCTCGCTAAATCATTAGACAGAAAATGAAAGGGTAACTTGTGGCAGACGATAAAAATATGAATGATGATCTTTTTGGCGCAGACGAGGATCAAGGCCTTGATGCACAAAACGATATGGATGAAGAATACGAAGATGACGAGGTAGAAGAAGACTCTGACGAGTTTGACCCAGAGACTGGGGAAAATCTCATAACGGGAGAAACTTCACACATTATCTCTGATGAAGCTGGTACTCGTCTTGACCTCTCAGACATCCACGGTGGCACGCTTAAGCCAACCGATTTGTCCTCAGAGATGAAGACTTCCTTCCTCGAGTATTCCATGTCCGTTATTGTTGCTCGTGCACTTCCAGATGTTCGAGACGGTCTTAAGCCTGTTCACCGCCGTATTTTGTACGCAATGAGCGAGGCTGGCATTACGCCAAACCGTCCACATAAGAAGTCTGCATGGGCAGTCGGTGAAGTCATGGGTAAGTACCACCCACACGGTGACTCCGCAATTTATGACTCCATGGTCCGTATGTCTCAGGACTTCTCAATGAGACTTCCTCTGATTGATGGTCACGGAAACTTTGGTTCTATCGACGGCGATCCACCAGCAGCAATGCGTTATACCGAGGCACGTCTAACCAGAAGTGCTATGGAGATGCTGGCAGAGCTTAACAAGAACACCGTTGATCTTCAGTCAAACTATGATGAGTCTCTGACAGAGCCAGCTGTTCTTCCTGCTCGTTTCCCAAATCTTTTGGTTAACGGTTCTTCAGGTATTGCAGTTGGTATGGCCACCAACATTCCTCCTCACAACCTTGGTGAGGTTACTAACGCTGTCTGCATGATGATTGAGAACCCTGACGTTACCACTGAGGAGCTCATGACCGTTCTACCTGGTCCTGACTTCCCAACAGGCGGCATCATCATGGGCACTCAGGGCATCAAGGATGCCTATGAGACTGGTCGCGGTTCTATTACGGTCCGCGCAAAGGTTCACGTTGAGCAGGTCAAGAGCGGTCGCCAGCGCCTTGTTGTTACCGAGATTCCTTATCAGGTTAACAAGGGCCTTCTTCAGGAGAAGATTGCTCAGGCAGTCAACGAGAAGAAAATTGAAGGCATCTCCGACATGCGCGACGAGTCAAATCGTAAGGGTATGCGCATCGTCTTGGATCTCAAGCGTGATGCTGTTCCACAGGTTGTTCTGAATAACCTGTACAAGAAGACTCAGCTTCAGTCCAACTTTGGCATCATTGACCTGGCCTTGGTTGACGGTGTTCCTCGTACCCTTTCTCTTCGTGAGATTCTTCGTCACTACATTGATCACCAGATTGATGTTGTACGCCGTCGTACTGAGTTTGACCTGGACAAGGCACAGAAGCGTGTCCACATTTTGGAAGGCCTTCTGACCGCAGTTGATAACATCGATGAGATTGTCCACATCATCCGCAGCTCGCAGGATGATGCTGAGGCAAAGAAGCGCATGAACGAGCGTTTTGGCCTGGATGAGATTCAGGGCGAGGCAATCCTTCAGATGCGTCTGCGCCGCCTCACCGGTCTTGCTCGTCAGGATCTTGTCGACGAGATTTCCCAGCTCAGACTTGATATTGCCTACTACGAGGATCTTCTCGCTCATGAGGAAAAGATTCTGGCTGTTATTGCTGATGAGCTTCGTGAGATTTCCAACCGTTACGCTGACAAGCGTCGTACGCAAATCTCCGACCAGGACATTCAGAACCTGGACGTCGAGGATCTTATCGCCGAAGAGGATATGGTTGTTACCGTTACTCACGCAGGTTACGTAAAGCGCGTTCCTGTTGAGATTTATCGCTCTCAGAAGCGCGGCGGCAAGGGTGTTCAGGGCGTCTCTCTCAAAGAGAACGATTTTGTCGAGAACCTCTTTGTTGCTTCTACCCACGACTACGTGCTGTTCTTTACCAACCTTGGTAAGGTGTATCGCCTCAAGGTCCACGAGCTTCCTGTTGGTAGTAGAACTACAAAGGGCAGCGCCATCATCAATGTCATCGAGACACTTGCAGAGGGCGAGAAGGTCAAGGCAGTCATTACTACCCGCGACTTCCCAGAAGACAACTACCTGATGTTTGCTACTAAGCAGGGAATGGTCAAGAAGACAGCAATGTCTGAGTACGACCGTACCCGTAAGGACGGCCTCATTGCAATCAACCTTAAGGATGGCGACGAGCTTGTTAACGTCCGTCGTGTCCACCCAGGTGACAAGGTTGTTCTGTGCTCCTCCGACGGCAAAGCAATCCTGTTTGACGAGGCAGAGGCAAGAAGCATGGGCCGCGGTACCTCGGGCGTTCGTGGTATCACGCTCAAGGGCAATGCAACTATGCTTGGCATGGAGATTACCAACGGCAACGGTGACCTCTTTGTTATTACCGAGAAGGGCTACGGAAAGCGTACGGCAATTTCTGAGTATCCAGTTCACAAGCGTGGTGGCCAGGGCGTCTTTACCATCACAATGACGGAGAAGAAGGGTAACCTGGTTGCCTGCCGTGTTGTTGGTCCTCAGCACGAGATTATGATCATGTCCGAGGAGGGCGTTGTAATCCGCGTCAAGGCTGGCGATATCTCCAAGCTTGGCCGCTCCACTCAGGGCGTCAAGGTTATGAACCTCTCTGGTACTGACGTTGTTTCTGCAGTTGCTCGTATGGTTGCCAACAAGAAGAAGGCTCCTAAGCATGCAGAAAACCAAGGCATGCTTGATCTAATGGCAGCAGGCGCTCGTGATGCTGATGAGGCAGAGTCTGTTGACCTCGGAGATGAAGAGGAAGTACTGGACGATTCACTGCTGGATGATGACGAATAAGCATTTCAGCTATACGTAATTTGAAGAGCTCAGGAGGTAATTCTCCTGGGCTCTTTTCGTTTACCGAGAAAATCAGCACGCTAACGGTAATGATTTTTATATAAAAGATAAGCCAGTTATTTAAAAGTAAGCCATAAAGCAGGACTTATGAGAAATCCTCAGGAGAGATATCCTCAATAAACTGGCGGAACTCCTCAAGCTCTTGGGCCTGAACGTCCTTCTCGACATCAGTAAAATCTGGAGCAGCAGCAATTTCCAGAACGCTCTCGTCAGCAAAGATGGGAGCGTTTGTTCTTACTGCCAGCGCAATTGCGTCTGATGGACGAGCATCCACGTAAATATGCTCTCCCTCTTTAGAGATGAGCTCTATTTGCGAGAAGAACGTGGTGCCGTGGACGCCAACAATACGCACGCTTTTAATATCTGCGTCCAGAGAATCAAGAACGGAGCGAAGAAGGTCATGCGTGAGCGGTCTCTGGGTAGACTCTTGATCTATGCCAAGGCTGATAGCAGATGCCTCAATGTTGCCAATCTTGATGGGGAGACTTAAAGAAGAAATGCCACGAGGATCATGAAGACGCAGGACAATAACGGAAGAGATTGGTCCTCCTCCGACAACAACCGTCTGTATGTCCATGCGCTTTAGTGACACAAATACTCCAAATAGCACGCTATTTATCAATCTTTGGGCAGATAGTCTACGACTCTCTGTTCTGCTTTCATACCCAATTTCAAGAAACTTTAAAACAAAACAAAAAAAGTGTTGACCTACGAGAAGTATGGAGGTATTATTTTTCCCTGCGTTGGGCCTGTAGCTCAGTTGGTCAGAGCGTCCGGCTGATAACCGGGAGGTCACAAGTTCAAACCTTGTCAGGCCCACCACTTTATGTGACAATAGTCACCCCAACGTTAGCCGAGTCGCCGTTGGGGTGATTATTAAAACCTTCTGGGCCCAACCAGAAGCCAGTACGGGGAATTAGCTCAGCTGGGAGAGCGCGGGCTTTGCAAGCCTGAGGTCAGGGGTTCGATCCCCCTATTCTCCACCAAATGTTCAAGGCCAGGGATTTTGTCCCTGGCCTTTTTGCTTAGATATGCAAATACATACCGATAGCCGCCAATATCAGCCACTTATCGAATAGTTGAAATATTTTCGAAAAGTTTGAGTACGATTTACACAAGAGTACGTTCTTTTCATTGGAGCTGTGGGTGACCACAAGGAGAGAAAAGAGTTCTTATGTCAAATCTTACGCGTCGTAACTTTTTTGGTGTAAGTGCAGTTGTAGCAGGTTTGGGTATCACCGCCTGTAAAAAGTCTGATTCAGATGCTGGCGATAAAAAAGAATCTGACACCAACTCTACAGACGCGGTTGGAGCACCAGAAGAGCTGGTAAAGGCAGCAAAAGAAGAGGGTAAGCTGATTGTTTACGGCTCTTGTGAGGAAGAGTATCTAAACGCAGTTTGCGCTAATTTCAAGAGTCTGTATGGCATTGATGTTCAGGCACAGCGTCTCTCAACCGGAGAAGTTGCTGCAAAGATTGAGGAAGAGAACGGTCATCCATCAGCAGATGTATGGTTTGGCGGAACAACCGATCCTTACAATGTCTCCTCCTCAAAGGGTCTTCTTGAGCAGTACGAGCCAAAGAATGCGTCTCACCTTATTTCCGACAAGTTCAAGAGTACAAATAAGGACTGGTACGGAATTTATAAGGGCATCCTGGGCATTCTGTACGATAAGGAAGAGCTTGAGCGCCTTAAGCTTGATGTTCCTCAGGATTACAAAGATCTTATCGATCCTAAATATAAGGGTCTTATTTGGTCTTCTAACTACAACACTGCCGGTACTGCAAAGCTGATTATCAACACCGTTATTCAGAAGTACGGTCACGATCAGGGCATTCAGTATCTTGTTGACCTTGATAAGAACATTGCTCAGTACACCAAGAGTGGTTCTGGTCCTTCTAAGGCTATCGGAACAGGCGAGTGCACCATCGGAATTGGTATGCTCCACGACGGCATTTATCAGATTGTTGACCAAGAGCATGAGAATGTTGGTCTTCAGATTCCAAGCTCTGGTGCATCATATGAGGTTGGCGCAACTGCAATCTTCAAGGGTGCTGCACATCCAAACGCCGCTAAGCTCTGGATCGAGTATGCACTTTCACCAGCATGCGTTGACCTTGCTCAGAAGAACGGCTCTTATCAGTTCCTGGTACTTGACAACGCAAAGCAGCCTGAAATTGCTACTGAGTACGGCCTTGATCCAAACAATGTCATGGACTACAACTTCGAGGATGCTAAGAAGCATACCGAGCAGTATGTCAAGGACGTTATGGAAGCTCTTGGTGGCGGAGACAGCCGCTTCAAGACGGAGTAAAACCAACGCGAGTAAGCAAACAATGCTGTTGCTCAAGATCTGAGTGGCAGATTATACTGGGTAGGCAGATCTCTGCCTACCCAGTTCCACATAGAGCTTTGCGTATAGGTTTAGTGTTTCAGAGTTAGGACCAGCATGGCAAAATCCCAGAGCGCTCAACTTGAGCGAAAAAAGCTCCTTGGCGATCCAATTTTGATAACGACCATTGTCGTTCTTATCGCCTTCTTAACCCTTTTTATTTTGTATCCACTTGCCATTCTTATGGTTGACTCTGTAGTCTCCGATAATGGGATTTCGTTTGATGTATTTACGCGCATCTTAGCTATGCCTTCGTTTGATCGCGCAATTACCAATACCCTCAGAGTTGGTTTTGCGGTAGGCATTTTATCAGCGCTTATTGGCCTTCTTTTTGCCTATGTTGAAGTGTATGTAAAGCTTCGTACAAAATTTATGACAGGCCTTTTCCGCGTGGTTTCCATGCTTCCTGTTGTTTCTCCACCATTTGTTCTCTCGCTTTCCATGATTATGATGTTTGGCAAGAAAGGCCTGATTACCCGCGGTCTTTTGGGTATTTTTGACAACAACATCTATGGTTTCTGGGGTATTTTTATTGTCCAGACTATGTCGTTTTTCCCTGTGTGTTACATGATGCTTAAGGGCCTGCTTAAAAACATTGACCCATCCCTTGAAGAAGCGGCACGTGACATGGGTGCAAGCCGCTGGAAAGTATTTACCAGTGTTACACTTCCTCTTATTTTGCCTGGTTTAGGCAATGCTTTTCTCGTCTCATTTATTGAGTCGATCGCAGACTTTGCTAACCCAATGATTATTGGCGGCTCATACGATACCTTAGCAACAACTATTTACCTGCAGATTACAGGTGCGTACGACAAGCAGGGTGCGGCTGCAATGGCTGTTGTTCTTCTTTCTATTACGCTGCTCATGTTTGTGGTTCAGAAGTTTGTGTTGGAAGCAAAGAGCACATCTACACTTTCGGGCAAAGCAACGCGAGCCAGGATGCTTATTACAGACAATTCTGTTCGCATCCCACTTACCATTCTTTGCGCATTAGTCGCACTCTTTGTTATTGGCATGTACCTCTGCGTTCCTTATGGTTCGTTTGTTCGTTCCTGGGGCTCTAATTACGAGTTAACAACAAAGTGGTTTGAGCAGGTATTTTCCAAGTACCACGGCTTGCAGGCGTTTAGTGACTCGTTTATGCTCTCTCTCATTGCGGCACCAATTACCGCTTTGCTTTCGATGATCATTTCTTATCTGGTAGTAAAACGTCGCTTCCGTGGCCGTGGTTTTATCGAGGCTGTATCCATGCTTGCCATGGCAGTTCCTGGTACGGTCTTGGGCGTTGGCTACATCCGTGGTTTCTCAAGCGGTGTCATGCACACAGGATTTTTGCAAGGCCTGTATGGCACAGGACTCATCCTGATCATTGTCTTTGTCGTGCGTTCGCTTCCTACAGGAACACGCTCGGGCATCTCGGCACTTCGACAGATTGATAAATCAATTGAGGAGTCCGCATACGACATGGGCGCCGACAGCTTTACGGTGTTTATGACCGTTACGTTGCCGCTGATTAAAGATTCGTTCTTGTCTGGCTTGGTAACGGCGTTTGTTCGTTCCATTACCGCAATTTCTGCAGTTATTCTCTTGGTTACGCCAGAGTTCCTGCTTATTACCGTTCAGATTAACGAGTTTGCAGGTAAGGGTTCATATGGTATGGCCTGCGCCTTTGCAACAATTCTGATTGTTATTACCTATGGCTCGGTATTGCTTATGAATTGGGCCATCAAACACTTTGGCACCAGCCGAGCACTCAAGGAGGAGTAACACATGGCTACAGAGAAAAAAGGCGTTCGCCTTGAGCACATTTCCAAAATTTATCAGGATCAGAAGACTGGAAAAGACTTCTACGCAGTTCAAGACGCTAACATCACTATTGCTCCTGGCGAGTTTGTAACGCTGCTTGGCCCTTCTGGCTGCGGAAAGACCACTATTCTGCGCATGATTGCTGGTTTTGAGAGCCCTGATGAGGGAAAGATCTTTCTTGGCGATGAGCAGATTGATGAGCTTACTCCAAACAAGCGCGATACCGCTATGGTATTCCAGAGCTATGCATTGCTTCCTCACTACAACATCTTTGACAATGTTGCGTATGGCCTCAAGCTCCGCAAAATGGACAAGGCAGTAATTCGCGAGAAGGTCCTTCATATCCTTGATCTTGTTGGACTTGAGGGCATGGAAGAGCGCATGACCAACCAGCTTTCTGGCGGTCAGCAGCAACGTGTTGCTTTAGCTCGTGCTCTGGTTATTGAGCCAAGTGTGCTCCTCTTCGACGAGCCTCTCTCAAACCTTGACGCTAAGCTCCGCGTTGACATGCGTAACGAGATCCGTCGTATTCAGCAGGAGGCTGGTATTACCGCCATCTACGTCACACATGACCAGTCAGAGGCAATGGCACTTTCAGACAACATCATCATTATGAAAAAGGGTGTTGTTGACCAGGTTGGCGATCCTCAGACGGTTTACTATCACCCAGCAGACGAGTTTGTTGCAGACTTTATTGGTGAGTCAAACTTCCTGCATGCAACCATTGCAGACAAGCTTGATTCTGAGACTGCACTTTGCCGCTTTGAGGGCCATGAGTTTGAGGTCAGCGGATGTTCTCACCTGGATAAGGGTAAGGAATGCTGCATCGTTCTTCGTCCAGAGTCTGCGCGCCTTGCTGACGAGGGAACACTTGCCTGTGAGGTAGTTCTTTCTCGATTCATGGGCCACTACCAGAACTACCACGTTATGGTAGGAGACACTCTCATCAAGATTACGGACTTCAATCCTCGTACCCACAAGATTTATAACGTTGGTGACCACGCCTTTGTTGACTTCACCAGAGATGAGGTCCACGTTCTGTAAGCGCTTTGGTTAAAGCAGTAACGTATGGCGAGAAGATCAGTTGGTCTTCTCGCTATTTTTTGTTAGATGGTTGATTTGAGCCAATTTAGTTTGCAGGTGAGCAGCTTGTGATCGGGCTCAAGCGAGGGATCCTTGATTCTTTTAAGGAGCATCTTGCAAGCGGCGTAGCCCTCTTCATAGACAGGCTCGACAATGGTTGAGATGCTTTTAACGGGCAGGTCAGTCCAATCGGTGTTGTTGAATCCCAACAATCCAACTTGCTTTGGAATTACTGTCTCGTAGGATTGCAAGGCATTATAGACACTTTTAAGAGCCCATTGATTTGGCACAAATACTAGTGTTTTCTTTGACGGAAGAATGTGATTATTGAGCCATTGCGTGATGTCAGAGATTGACAGCGTGCTTTGCTCCATGGTGAGACGCTCATGAGGTTTATTTAAAGCTTCTAAAGCATCAGTGAAGCCAGATTCTCGTTCAATTCTGGTACGACCTTTTGGCTCTCCACCAATGATTAAAAAGTTTTCGTATCCGCGTTCAACGCAGTACGACGCTGCTGAATAAACGCCGTCGTAGAGGTTACTTTTTATCCAGGAAGTATTAAGGGCAAGAAGGTCGCAGTCAAAATAGACAACCGGTTTTCCGACTTTAGCAATTCGTCTCTCTATCGCTCTGAACTGATTGGTGGGCTGGATAAGCATGCCATCTGTTCCAATTGAAAGCATTTTCTCAACCCAGTCAGCTTCAAGCGTGGGGTCAAAACGAGAATTGCAAATAATCGTTTGATAGCCAGCTTCTAGAGCAGCATCTTCAATACCGTTAGTCATTTGAGCTGCCCAGGCATTAGTGTTGTCCAGGATGAGAACAGCAATAATTCCAGAGCTCTTCTTAACCATTGCTTGAGCTTGGGCGCTTGGAATATATCCTGTATTTTCGATTGCTTTTTTGATACGTTGCTTAGTTGCTTCGGACATCTTTTCAAAGTGTCCGTTAAGGTAATTTGAAACGGTAGCAATAGAAACATTTGCTAATTTTGCAAGGTCAATGATAGTGGTCTTAGACATTGGCACTCATTTCACCGAAATTTTTACAATGTACTTGCAAAATACCAACGTTAGTGAGTGTGCTGGATTCTACGTTGGTTAAACGTTTAACAAAATTCATCATAACACAAGGTAGATTAGACGTTTACCGAAATCCTCTTTTAAAAAAGATTGAAACAATGCAAAGTATGAGTTGGAAACGTACGTCGTCAAAAGACGTGCTCGTGCGCCCCGCATAGGGGCTCACAACTTACTTTGCGAGAGGACATAACCATGAACGTCGTTGCTGTATGCGCTTGCACGGTTGGAATTGCTCACACCTGGATGGCAAAAGAGGCCATTGAAAAAGAGTGTGAGCGTCGCGGCTATGAATTCAAGGTAGAGGCTCAGGGCGGTTACGGTATTGAGAACGAGCTTGAGCAGGACGAAGTTGACGCTGCCGACGTTGTTCTTCTCGCCATTGCAATTGGCATTGAAGGTGACGAGCGTTTTGACGAGAAACGCGATGAGGGACGTGTTCTTACGTTGGATCCTTCGCTGGCTATCGCAGATCCAGCAAAGGTTATTGATCAGGTAGTTGCGCTGGCTGAGTAGCAAGCGCATAAGTGATAACGCAAGGAAGAAGAGAGGAGAAACCCATGGCAGAGGAAAAGAGTCCCTCAGTTTTGGGCAAGGTCGGAAAAGACCTTCTAAAGGCGTTTAACACTGGTGTTTCGTACTTTATTCCTATTGTCGTAGTTGGCGGAGTCTTCCTGGCTTTCTCGCTAGCTACAGGAACTGCAGGAAAAGACGGTATTGAAGTCACCAATCCTTTGATGCAGAGCCTTAACCTTATTGGTATGGCCGGCATCAAGATGATGATTCCTGTCCTTGCTGCTTACATTGCCTATTCTTTGGGCGGAAAGCCTGCTCTGGCACCTGGCTTTGTCCTTGGTTACCTGGCAAGCAATCCTGTTCCTGTAGGCGAGGTTCAGGTTTCTACTGGTTTCTTGGGCGCAATGGTCCTTGGCGTTGCTGCTGGCTACCTTGTCCAGTGGATGAAGAGCTGGAAGGTCAATAACACCATTCGCACCATCATGCCAATTCTGATCATCCCAAGCTTGTCTTCGCTGGCTCTTGGCATGCTTTACATCTATGTTTTAGCAGCTCCACTTGGCGCCTTCATGGACTGGCTGACAAGCCTGCTTTCAAGCCTTCAGGGTGGCTCTGCAGTTGTACTCGGCATTGTAATTGGCCTTATGACCGCATTTGATATGGGTGGCCCAGTTAACAAGACTGCTTCTACCTTCACCATGGCTCTTATGACCGCAGGTGTTTATGGTCCTAACGGCGCATTCCGTGTTGCAGTTGCTATTCCTCCACTGGTCTGCGGTGTTGCATCTCTTATTGCTCGCAGCAAGTTTGACGACACTGATAGGCAGATGGGTATCTCCGCAGTCTTCATGGGACTCATTGGTATTACCGAGGGCGCAATTCCATTTGCTGTTAAGGATCTTGCACACACCCTTCCTGCAATCATGATTGGTTCTGCAGTTGGTGCTGGTCTTGCTGCTTGGCACGGTATTGAGTGCTTTGTTCCTCACGGTGGCATGATTGTTGCTGCAGCTACAAACAACATTGCCCTCTACACCCTTGATATGGCAATTGGCGTTGCAGTTGGCGTTGCAATCCTTGTTCTCACCAAGCCAAAGCTTGAGGACAACAAGTAATACAGAGCGAGAAACGCATGTACTTTTTGGTTTTAGACCTTAAAAATTGAAGTTAAAAGGAGAGGGGCGTAGGGATTCAACCCCCACGCCCTTCTTATTACCAAGAAACACTCTTGGGAAGGGGTAATTATGGAAAAGCTACCAATCAAAAAAGCTGTTGAAGGGTTGCTTAAGCTTCAGGACACAGGAAGGTCCGCCACGCTGTTAGGAATTGGACCGATGTCGCCCAACCTGCTCCACGCAGCTTTTGAACTTGGTAGGGACTGCGATTTTCCTCTGATGTTTATTGCATCTCGAAACCAGGTTGACCTTGATGAACTTGGTGGGGGATACGTAAATTCTTGGGATCAGAAGCGTTTCTCGGATGATATTGCTGAAGCAGCTCAGAAGGTTGGCTTTGACGGTCTGTATTACCTCTGCCGCGACCACGGCGGTCCTTGGCAGCGTGACGAGGAGCGCAATGCTCACCTTCCAGAAGATGAGGCTATGGAGCTTGCCAAGAAGTCTTATCTTGCCGACATGCTTAACGGTTTTGACCTGCTGATGATTGACCCAACAAAAGATCCTTTTGAGATTGGCAAGGTTATTCCGCTTGATGTGGTTCTTCGCCGTACAGTTGATTTGATTGAGTGGTGCGAGAAGGAGCGTGTTTCTCGCGGTCTTTCCGAGATTGGTTATGAGGTTGGTACCGAGGAAACAAATGGTGGCTTGACCTCTACCGACAAGTATCACACCTTCATTGAGCAGCTTAAGAGCGAGTTGACTGCTAAGGGTCTGCCTATGCCAACCTTTATTGTTGGACAGACGGGAACACTTACGCGCCTTACTGAGCAGGTTGGTCACTACGATTTTGAGGCTGCTATTAGCCTTGCCGAGATGGCAAAGAGCTACGGCGTAGGTCTTAAAGAGCACAATGCAGACTACCTTGATGACGTAACGCTGCTTGAGCACACTCCTGCAAACGTTACCGCTTCAAACGTAGCTCCACAGTATGGAACAGAGGAGACTCGCGCATATTTGAAGCTTTGCGATGTAGAGGATCTTCTGGTTAAAGAAGGTCTCCTGAAGGCAGACGAGGTCTCCGGCTTGAGAAACACCCTGTTGGTCAAGGCAATTGAGACTGAGCGTTGGCGCAAGTGGATGGTGGGTGACCAGGTCAATCTGACTGTTGAGCAGATTCTTGCTGATCACAAACTGTCTCTGGATATTCTTGATATTTCTGGTCACTACGCATTCAATGATGACGAGGTCAAAGCTGCAACCGAGCACCTGTACAAGAACCTTGCTCAGTTCAACATTGATGGACAGCGTTTTGTTGTTGACCACATCAAGCGCCCTCTTCGCCAGTATGTTGAGTGCTATAGGCTTGAGGGAGTTACTACGCGCATTCGTGAGGCACTGGCAGAGTAAGTGCTCGTGCTTTCAGGCACGGCGTTTTGCCGTTGTAACACCTTTGCTGTCCAATTTTGGACAGATAGCTGACAAACCTAAGAGGTTGAAGGCTTTTTGCTTTCGACCTCTTTTCTTGTGCGATGTATCATAGAGAGCAATAGTTACAAAAACGACGCTAAGGAGCGGCATGGCCGAAAACAACGAGCGCAAAGATGGAGTTTCTCCCCAGCTTGATATGCTCTCAACTGAGCTGCTTGGAGATGCGTTTGACCTGCTTGCAGATGGCCAATCACTCAACGTTTTGCTTGTAGTTGAGGACGCGTCAGGCACGGTTGCAAGCTATGAGTTCTCCGATGACGGCCCAGAGGAGCTGCTTGAAGGCGCCCATAAGCGCGTGCTTGACCTGGCAAAACAGAAGGGCGATAAAGAAGCGGGACTTGAAGAGCCTGTTCGCTATGCGCTTGTATATGAGGGGGCCATTCAACTGCTCAAAGAGGGCGGTTACGAGGATGCCGTGCTTCTTGAGTTTGGCGAGAAGGGCTATAAGAGTTTCTCGGCATATTCTTTAGTTCACGGAAAAGGCCAAGGCGACCAGTTTGTGTGGTCTGATCCCGCTCCAGCAGGGGAGCTTGAGCCACTTCTGTAATGAAAAAGCTGCGTTCATTGAAATTTCTGGGCGCTCTAGGCACGTAATTGCACTAAAGTTCTAAAGCTGATAAAAATTGGACCTGAAGTAGCAAGTCCAAACACATACCTTCGAGAGATAGAGACTTATGCGTCAAGACAACATCAGAAATATTGCTATCATCGCCCACGTTGACCACGGTAAAACCACCATGGTTGACCAGATGCTTAAAGCAACCGATGCATTCCGCGAGAATCAGCAGGTTCAAGAGAGAATTCTGGACTCCAACGATCAGGAGCGTGAGCGCGGAATTACTATTCTGGCAAAGAATATCTCTATTGAGTACAAGGGCGTCAAGATTAACGTTATTGATACCCCTGGCCACGCCGACTTCGGCGGCGAGGTAGAGCGTGTTTTGAAGATGGCTGACGGTGCGCTTTTGCTGGTCGATGCAGCTGAGGGTCCTATGCCACAGACGCGCTTTGTTCTGCGTCACGCCATTGATGCAGGTCTTTCTATCATGATGGTTGTTAACAAGATTGACCGCGACGGCGCTCGTCCAGAGGCTGTTGTCAACGATTCTCTTGACCTTATGATGGACCTTGGCGCAACCGATGAGCAGCTTGAGTTCACCATGGAGCACGTTGTCTTTGCTTCTGGCGTTAACGGCTACGCTCGCCTTGATCCAAATGATGACAACGACAACATGTTCCCACTTCTCGACATGATTATTGATGGCCTTCCAGCTCCAGATGTTGATATTGACGGACCTCTTGCTATGCAGTGCGTTACCATCGATCACTCCGACTATCTGGGCCGTATTGGTATTGGCCGTGTCTATTCCGGAACTGTTCATACTGGCGATAAGATTCTTGTTGTCAAAAACGACGGTTCCCGCGCCATGAGCCAGGTCAAGCAGCTGTTCACCTTTGACTACCTGGGCCGTAAGGAGTGCAGCGAGGTTGACGCAGGTGATATTGCGGCAATCGTTGGCGTCGATAACACTGATATTGGTGACGTCTACACTGATCCAGAGAACCCTGTTGAGCTGGATCCAATTGAGATTGATCCACCAACCCTTTCCATTATTTTTGAGCCTTCTACCTCGCCACTTGTTGGTCGCGAGGGAGACATTGTTGGTGGCCGCCAGCTCAAAGAGCGCCTGATGACAGAGCGCGAGAATAACGTCACCATGCGTATTGAGGAGCTTCCTGATAAGACGGGCATTGAGGTTTCTGGTCGTGGTATTTTGCACCTCTCTGTTCTTATGGAGAGTATGCGTCGTGAAGGCTTTGAATTCCAGGTTGGTCGTCCTCGTGTTCTGTTCAAGAAGGACGCTCAGGGCCACACGCTTGAGCCTATTGAGCAGGCTGTTGTTGAGTGCAACCCAGAGTATGCTGGCAAGGTTATTGAGGTCTTTGGTAACGTTGGTGGCACCATGTCCATCATGGACACCGGCGAGACTCAAACGCACCTTGAGTTCAAGATTCCAACCCGTGGCATCATGGGCCTCAAGACGCGCGTCATGAACGTTACCCACGGCGACGCTGTCTTCTACCACACCTTCCTTGAGTACGGTCCTTTTGCAGGTGATATTGGTAGCCGCCAGAACGGCGCCATGATTTCCATGTCCACCGAGAAGGCTGTTGCTTACGCACTTGGTACGCTTCAGGAGCGCGGCCAGCTCTTTGTTTCTCCAGGCGTTGAGTGTTACGAGGGTATGCTGGTTGGCGAGCGTTCAAGGCCAGGCGACATGGTTGTTAACATTGCACGCACCAAGTCTTTGGGCAACCAGAGGTCTTCAACTGCAGATATTTCAGTTCAGCTGACTCCTCCACGCCTGTTTACGCTGGAAGAGGCCCTGGAGTACATTATGGACGACGAGCTTGTTGAGATTACGCCACAAAACATTCGCATGCGTAAGCGTATTCTTTCCGAGACTGAGCGCCGTAAGTGGGCAGTCCGTAACGGTATGGTCAAGAAGTAACAGCGTCGTTTACAGATAACCAATCTGGCGAGAAGAACTTGCAGCTGCAGGGGTTTCTCGCCAGTTTTGTTTTAGGCGGATTTTAAATAAAGTGCTGGTAAACGGTATGTGAGGGCGATGCAAAACCGCCCAAAACCGCCAAGAACCGCCAAGAACCGCCCGATTGTGGCTGGATGCTACTTTGATGGGGTATTCTGCTCAGGTTGCTTACCAGGCTTCTGAGCTTTGTGACGAAGCCTGTTAACACTGCGCATTACGTGCGGCGTAAGGTCAACATCGGCCGGAGAAAGCACGTTGTACTTGAGCGACCAACGCCTCAGGCAAACGGTAACTGCAACGCAGACAACGGCTGCCCAGATTTTGGTGACTCCAGCGTAGGAAACAAGTGCCCAATATGAGGTGGCGCCAGCAACTGCGCAAAACGCGTAGAGATTGCTTCGTTGGAAAATACGAGGTATATCGCCAAGAAATACATCGCGAAGCATACCGCCACCAACGCCCGTAATGCTTCCCATCAGAATGACCGAGAAAGGAAGCAGGTGATATACCAGGGCTTTATCGGTACCAACGACAGCAAAGAGGCCAACGGAAATAATGTCGGTCCACTCAAGCATGCGAGGGAATCTATCAAGCGGCTCAGGGAACATAAACAGCAAGACAGCGGTAAAAACGGCAGCCGGAATGGCGTAGGGCGAGTTGAGCATATAGACGCCACCTTCTTGCATCATGACGTCCCTGATAAGCCCGCCGCCCAGACCACCCAAAAGACCAAGACCCACAAAGCCCACAAGGTCTAAGTGACGATCTCTTGCAACCAAAATTCCCGAGATTGCACCAATAATTACCGTTAGAAGGTCTAGCCAGTAGGGGATGCCCACAGAAATTGCATCTGTGCCATATGGCGAGAAAAACGATGGCATCCATACCTCCTACTGGTGTTTTTGTTTTTATTAGTATGACAATACTACACAAGTATTAAAAATACACAGAACTTCTCGCCCTATATTGGTAAGAAATCCGCTATACTGTCCCGTGCGGTTTTATATGGAGAGTTGTCCGAGTGGCCGAAGGAGCACGATTGGAAATCGTGTAGGCGTCTAAAGCGTCTCCAGGGTTCAAATCCCTGACTCTCCGCCAGAATTTTCACGGCGCCTACGGGCGCCGTTTCACCCTTCGGAGGGGTGGCAGAGTGGTTGAATGCGGCGGTCTCGAAAACCGTTTACCCCTTCTAGGGGTACGAGGGTTCGAATCCCTCCTCCTCCGCCATTTAACATTTTCATTTGATTAATTGTTACCAATAAAGATATATTTATTTTTCGATTTTATATAGAATGTTTAGGCTTTGTAATTCGATGTCATCTTTTTTGACACGAGGGGAGAGTTAAATGGCTGTTTCAGCAGATGAGTTGAATGGCTACAGGCGCGATCGCTACTTTGCACGCTCCTGGGCACTTCTGACTTTGGAAAAGGGTTGGTGGAAGCCTGTCCTTATTATGGCTCTGTTTGGTCTTATTCCAGTTGTCGGAATTCTTGCACTTGTTGGCTATGCACTTGAGACTGCACGCGTAACTGCATGGGGCATCAACGCTGGTCCAAAGCAGAAAGACCTTAAGTTTGGTACCTATATTGTTACCGGCTTCAAGGCAGTTGTTATTGCACTTGCATTTGGTCTGGCATACAGCATTGCTACTGGAATTCTTTCTTTCATTCCAGTTATCAATCTGATTCTTATCCCAGTCTTTATTGTTGCAGCATTTGTTTATCCACTGTGCATCAATGTTATTCAGGTTCGCGCATCAGTTTATGGTCGCATCTCTGCAGGTTTTGCTTTTAAGAACATCTTTGAGATGATCAAGCATGACATGGGCGGTCTGTTCCGTATCTTTGGTATGGGCATTGTGCTTGGCATTGCTACCTCACTTATTATGGGCATCATCGGCGGTAGCGCTGCAATTAGCATGATTGTTAACATTGGCACTCAGGCTTTAACCATTGCAAGAACTCAGAACGTTACCGACCAGAGCCAGGTGGGTCTTATCATGCTTGCCCTGCTTGCACGTGGCGTCATTCAGATGGGACCAATTTTCCTGATTATTGGCTATATTGGTAACGTTGTTGGTCTTATCGTTATGCTTCTTATGCAGAACGCAATTGCTCTTTGGATGCGTCAGTTCAACGTTGCTGCATGGGGACAGAGCAACGATCCACTGCCACCATTCATTAACGATCCTCGTGATGGCGCAGCTGCTACGTATGCAGCTCCAGCACCAGTTGCTCCTACCGCACCAGCAGCAACCGTTGCTCCTGCAGTAGCACCTGTTGCTGTTCCTGTTGCAGCACCAGTAGCAACCCCAGCTCCAGTAGCAACCCCAGCTCCAGCAGCACCTGCAGCACCTGCTGCACCAGTTGCTGCTCCAGCTCCAGTTGTACCTGCAACCCCTGTTGCAGCTCCAGCTGAGCCTGTTGCGGCTCCAGCTGAGCCTGCTGCACCAGTGGCTCCTGCTGCTCCAGCTGCACCTGCTGCACCAGTGGCTCCTGCTGCTCCAGCTGCTCCAGCAGCACCTGTAGCTCCTGCTGCACCTGCAGCACCTGTTGCTCCTGCGGCACCAGTCGCACCTGTTGCTCCTGCGGCACCAGTCGCACCTGTTGCGCCAGCAGCACCTGTAGCTCCAGAGGTTCCTGTCGCTCCCGCAGCTCCAGAGCCTGCACCTGCTTCAACTGTTATTGTTGAGCCAATTATCCCAACAACTCCAGAGGCTCCTGAGGCACCAGCTGCTCCAGCAGACGCACCAACTCAGAATCCTGAGGGACCTGCAGCTCAGTAAAGTAGAGCACCTATAAAAGAGACGGCCATCATGCAGATTGTGTGATGGTCGTTTTTCTTTATCAATACCATGTTTTTAAAATTGAGCGAGTGACCATGTCTTAGAAAGATTCACGTCAGATAGTTGCAAGATTAGGGACAAATAAGCAACAAATTGCCAATTTAAGCTATATATGTGGACTGCATGTGAGAAAGTTTGTGGGTCAGTTTCGTATTTGAGCATTTATGTGGTATGATGCTTGGTCGAACTTTCCTGCTTCGGGTGCACCTTCACTTCCCGAAGCCATTAGCCCAGAGGAGGTGACAATATGAAGGCCTATGAACTGCTGTTTTTTGTTGACCCAGCTTCCACCGAGGAAGTCCGTGCTGGTGTAATGAAGCGTATTGACGTTGCTATCACCACTGACGGCGGAGTAGTCGACAGCGTCGAGGACTGGGGTAAGCGTAAGCTTGCTTTTGAGATCGACGATCTTACCGAGGGTGACTATACCCTCATCAATTTCCATGCAGATCCAACGCAGATTGCAGAGCTCGATCGAGTCCTGCGAATTAATGATGCTGTTAAGCGTCACATGATCGTGCGTCGAGTCGATAAGGACTAAGTCCTTGTAATGGAAAAGTGGAATTATTCCACGATGAGAGGTAGTGAGATTTATGAGTATTAACAGGGTTAACATTTCGGGCAACCTGACCCGTGACCCGGAGCTTCGCTCCACAGCAGGCGGTACCCAGATTCTATCCTTCGGCGTTGCGGTTAACGATCGTCGCAGGAACCAGCAGACCGGTGAGTGGGAAGATGTTCCCAATTTCGTTGACTGCGTAGTATTTGGACAGCGTGCTGAAGCACTTTCCCGCTTCCTCTCCAAGGGTTCGAAGGTTGCTATTGAAGGCAAACTTCGTTTCAGCTCCTGGGAGACGAAGGAAGGACAGCGTCGCAGCAAGCTTGAGGTTGTTGTTGATGAGGTCGAGTTCCTTTCTAGGAATCAGCAGGGTGGAGCCCCTATGTCACAGGGTGCACCATCTTATGCAACTCCAACTCCACAGGCACCCGCTCCCGTTCCGGCTCCGCCAGACGAGGAGTTCTACGATGCTGATATTCCGTTTTAAACGTCAGACAGCAACACAGACGTTACTGTCATCTGAAAGGTAAAAGACATGGCTCAGCAGAAACAAGATTTCCAGCGCCAGCCGCGTCGCAAGTATTGCCAGTTCTGCAAGGAGGAGACTGAGTTCATCGATTACAAAGATACTCAGCTTCTTCGTAAGTACATGACCGACCGTGGCAAGATTAAGCCTCGTCGCGTCACTGGCACCTGCACGCAGCACCAGCACGACATTGCACTTGCTATCAAGCGCGCACGCGAGATGGCACTTCTGCCCTACACTGTCCCTGTGGTTTCCAGCCGCGGTGGCCGTAGTCGCGGATAACCTATCTGTTCTTCAGGTAGAGTTGGTTAGCAATGGATAGACCGGATTCAAATATTCCTCAGGCACCTGAAGGGTATTCTCGCCCAGAGAGTAGCCCACAGAATTTTGCTGGTCCAAGCAACCAAAACGGAGGCAAGCCGCGTCCGTTTGAAGCTCCAACCTACAAGCAAGGCTTTGTTCTTTGCGTTGTTGGCGGAGTAATTACCGGACTCCTTTCTTTTATTGGAGCAGCTTTGGTTGCGTATGGCATGGTAATTGCTGTCTATTGCAAAAAAGGGCACGGATGGTTTGGTCCTGCTATTACTTCAGTACTTGTTACGGGTGTAGCAGCTTATTTGCTCTCGGGACCAACGGAGGCGGCTACTTCAGTTACCGCTTGTGCACTTGCTCTTGGAGTTGGCTACGCTTTTGCAACAGAGAAACTCACCGTTGGTGTTGGATCTCTTCTTGTAGGAGCAACGGCTTTGGCACTTCTGGGATACGACGCGTTCTTTGCCGCAATGGCAGGAACAACTCTTCCCGAGCTTGCTCAGAACGTATTTAATCAATACGCCTCGCAGGTCTCAGGTGCTTCTCCAGAGATCCAAGAAGGTCTTTCAACAGCAAAGGCACTCTTTATGCTCTTTTGGCCAACCAGCTATACCGGCATGGCGCTTTTATATTTTGTAATTGCGCGTTTTGGAGCTCGAACAGTGTATAAAGCACTGACAAGAGACCCACAGAAATTACCACAGTTCCAACTGATGGACGTTCCATTTTGGATGTGTGTTCTTACCGTGGCCAACTTGTTTGTATATGCACTCTCAAGCACCATTTTGCCTGCACAAGACATACTTCAGCTTATTACGTTGAATGTGTTTATGGCTCTTAGGGTTGTGTTTGCTCTTCAGGGCCTTGCGGTGCTCACATGGTTTGTGCGCGAGAAGCACTTCTCGCCAGCACTTTCTCTGTCACTGTTTGTATTGGCAGGCATGTTAGAAGTTCAGTTAGGCGTTATGGCTCTCGTAGGACTTATTGACGCCTGGGCAAACTTCCGAAAGCTTAATCGCTTAGGAAGCCAGGATTCAGAGTCCACGATAAACAACAACTAGTCGATACCATCGACTCATCAAAGGAGTTTCCCATGAAAGTTATTCTCTTGGGCGAGCTTCGCGGTAAGGGCGGCGAAGGCGACATCGTAGAGGTCGCACAGGGTTATGCGGAGAACTTCCTGTTCCCCAACAAGATTGCCCAGCCTGCTACACCGGGTAACATCAAGCAGCTTGAGGAGCGTCGTCACAATATCGCTAAGCGCGAAGAGCAGCGTATTGCTGACGCAAATGCTACCAAGGCAGCTCTTGATGGCAAGCTCGTAACTGTTGACGCTCGCATTGGCGAGGAGGGCCAGCTCTTTGGCTCCGTCACCACCGCTCAGATTGCTGACGCAATCGAGGCACAGCTCAACGTCACCGTTGATCGTAAGCGCATTGCTCGTAGCGCTGCTATCAAGACCGCTGGTCGCCACAATGTCACCATTGAGCTTTACCGTGACATCACCGCTACCGTCGTTGTTCTTGTTGGCGAGGACGATGCTGCTCCTGCAGAGGAGGAGACCGAGGAGGTCGCCGCTGAGGCAACCGTCGAGGTTGAGGTTGAGTCCGCAGAGTAGTTTTATGCATGCATAAAACACTGTTCTCCTGCATTTTTTGGTGGTTTATACAATTTCTGCAGTTTTCTACAGATTTGTAAGCTTTTAGAAAAAGCAAGGCCATCTTAAAAGAATGGAATGTTTGTTCGAACCACCCCTTTGTGAAACATAACAAAGGGGTGGTCTTTTTATGTGTAGACAGAACGGTATATTTTCTTATACTCTACCTGCGGTTATTCAAAATGTTATGTAAAACATATTCACTTAACCTGCGGAATTGTAATTTGATTTGTATAAATGCAGATAAGCAATTGTGTAGAAAATACCACGTGTCGAAAAAAGTCCAAAAAATGTTGAAAACGTTGAAAACTCAAGGAAATCCCGCTCAGGGTATGCGAGTTTTGGAAAATCGTGTTGAAGACTTAACTTTTCGAATTTTGCAAGCCAAAATGACTCTTTATTTTTTTGAAAAGTACACTACTATTCAGATTCATTCCCAAAAAACATGATTGGAAAAGACGATGGCACAAGACTCGTTTGAGATGAATCCTACGCAATTGACGGCCCTAGAGAACGCCTCTATGCCACAAGATTCTGACGCCGAGTTTTCCATTCTTTCTGCAATGATTCTTTCGGAAGAAATCAGAGGAGAGTGCCTCATTAGGCTTTCTTCCGAAGATTTCTATATTCCATCCAATCAAATTATTTTTGAGGCAATTAAGTCCCTGTTTGACAATAACAAGCCGGTAGACGTCATTTCGCTTGCAGACCACCTTAAGAGTAACGGCAAGTTTGAGCGCGCTGGAGGAGCTGTCCGTTTAGCAGAGCTTGGAAACAACCCACTTGCTATGGTTGGTTGGGAAAACCACGCTGTTATGCTGCACCGTGATACTACGCTCAGAAAGATGATTAGTGCTTCTGCAAAGATTTCTGCGCTTGCCTACAATGCTCCAGAAGATACAAAAGAAGTAGTTGACCAGGCAGAGAAGCTCATTTTTGATGTAACCAACAGAGATGTTCAGCAGTCCGAGCAGGGCATTGAAGACATCATGACTGATCTCTTTGAAGAGCTTCAGCAAAATGCTGGTAAAGATGCGTCGGAGTTGGGCGTCCAAACCGGATTTGCAACCCTGGATAACCTCTTCCAAGGTCTTCGTCCTGGTCAGATGGTTGTTATCGGCGCTCGTCCTGGTGTTGGTAAGACTTCTTTTGCTCTCAGCATGGCTTATAACGCTGCGGTTTCCGGAGCAACTGTTGCGCTCTTCTCGCTTGAGATGAGCAAGATTGAGATTGCGCAGAGGCTGTTGGCTTCTGAATCAAAGGTTGATTTGCAGACCATCCGTTCTTCCAACATCAGAAATGAGCAGTGGCCTACCCTTCTGGAGGCAGCAGAGCGCATTTCTCGCCTTAAAATCATCGTTGATGATACTCCAGGCACAACAGTTACAGAAATCCGCGCAAAAGCCCGCAGAATGCTTAATAAGGCTGAGAAGGGCGTCATTATCATCGACTACCTCCAGCTGCTGTCTCCTCCAGCCGAGAAGGGCCGTGCAGACAGTCGTGCAACTGAGGTTTCTGAGATGTCTCGTGGCATTAAGATTATGGCTAAAGACCTCAAGGCACCTGTTATTGCACTTTCTCAGCTCAATCGTACGCTTGAGAACAGAAACGGCAAGCGTCCACAGCTTTCTGACCTGCGTGAGTCCGGCGCAATCGAGCAGGATGCAGATATTGTTTTGCTGCTTGACCGCTCACTGAGCGATGAAGAAGCTGCGCGCGATGACCGTCCTGATAAAGACGTTACCAACATCATTGTTGCAAAGAACCGTGCAGGTGCTCTGAGGGATGTTCCTGTTATGTTTATGCCAACATCCACCAAGTTTGTTGAGATCTACCAGGGGAATAATTACTCAGAAAGTGAAGCCGCACAGTACGCTGCGATGGCAAACCCCGCGCATTAATCGTTTCTTATGTGTGACAAAACCTCTGCGCTTCTGTGCTTTTGCGAGCGGTATTAGATATACTTATGAAGCAACCCCTAAAGAGGTTGCAACCGTCATGTAATGGTCGTGTTTGTAGATAGCTGCGATAGGGGAGAACTTATGCCAGCTTCCGTACTTGTTGGTGCTCAGTGGGGAGACGAGGGTAAGGGTAAAGTTACCGACCTCATTTCCGGAGATTTTGACGTTGTTTGCCGTTACGCAGGTGGTGCAAATGCGGGCCACACGGTAATTGCTGGAGACACAAAGCTTGCGCTTCACCAGGTTCCATCTGGCGTTATGTACGAGAACACCTATCCAGTTATTGGCAATGGCTGCATTGTTGACCCAGAGGTTCTTCTCGGCGAGATTGACATGCTGGAGAGCAAGGGTATTTCCTGCGACCTGCTTAAGATTTCCGGCAACGCTCACATTGTTATGCCTTATCACAAAGATCTTGATGGCGTGCACGAGAAAAAGCTGGGTAAGAACCTTATTGGTACCACCAAGCGCGGCGTCGGTCCAACGTATATGGACAAGATGAACCGCACTGGTCTGCGTATTCAGGACATGCTTGACGAGAAAATCTTCCGCAAGAAGCTTGAAGCTGCACTTGAGTATACCAATCCAATCTTGAGCCTTGTGTATGGTCTTCCAACCTATACCGTTGACCAAATTTGCGAGACCTACCTGCCTTATGCAGATCGCATTCGTCCTTACATTGTTGAGTCTTCTCTCTTTCTCAACGAAGAGCTTGAGGCTGGCAAGAACATTCTCTTCGAGGGTGCTCAGGCAACCATGCTTGATATTGACCACGGCACCTATCCATTTGTTACCTCTTCTAGCTGCACCGCTGGT
Source organism: uncultured Atopobium sp. (assembly GCA_937905925.1). Lineage (GTDB taxonomy): Bacteria > Actinomycetota > Coriobacteriia > Coriobacteriales > Atopobiaceae > Lancefieldella. The sequence goes on along the minus strand of CALCXO010000032.1, from coordinate 78,099 downwards.
GGCGCAGTAACTGGTTCTGGCGTTGGTCCAACCAACATTGACCGCGTCCTGGGCATTGCAAAGGCATACCTCACACGCGTTGGCTCTGGTCCATTCCCAACAGAGCTCTTTGACGAGACGGGCGATCTTCTCGGCGAAGTTGGCCATGAGTATGGCGTTACTACCGGTCGTAAGCGCCGCTGCGGTTGGTACGACGCAGTAGTTGTTAACTACGCAGCTCGTATCAATGGCCTCACTGACCTGGCAATCACCAAGCTTGACGTTCTTGGCTGCCTGGATGAGATTAAGGTATGCGTTGCTTATGAGTGCGACGGCAAGATTTACAAGACCGTCCCAGAGCACCAGAGCGTCTTCTATCACGCAAAGCCTGTGTACGAGACTCTTCCTGGTTGGAAGTGCGACATCTCTAACGTTCGTAACTTCTACCAGCTGCCTCGTGAGGCTAAGGACTACATTGATTTCCTGGAGCAACTTGCTGGTGTACGCGTTTCTATCATCACCGTTGGTCCAGATCGCGAGCAGACAATCGACCGCTACTGGAGGTAACCCGTGGCGTCTTCGGACTGCTCAACTTTTGCAATAGTTTGCGATAACCCCTGTGGGCTTGAAGCTTCCCAGCTTGAAGCCCTGGGGGTTTCTGTAATACCTGGAGCTCTAAATTCAGATGCTGATCAGGTGGGCGAGTTTTACCGAGGTATTTTTGAGTCAGGAGTTCAAAAGATTCTCTCGCTTCATGTGTATGCAGATTTTTCTGACTCGCTTCTTACGGCAAAAAAGGCTTGTCAGAACAATCCTGACATCTCAAGCTCAATTTTCCTGGTAGATAGCGGAAATATGCCCACTGCTATGGGGATCATGCTTGAGCGCTTAAGTGCGGCAAGAAAGTCTGGAGCTTCATTTGAAGCTGCTTGCGCGTATGCACAAGAGCTGGCTGAGGTAGTTGCCACAATGTACATTGCAATGAACAAGGTCGTCCTTCATAAAAGCAAGGACAAGCATCCGAGGCTTTCTTTAAGACTTCGACTTGAGCGTTTGCATAGGCGCATCTCAAACGATATGTATTTGTATCGTTTGGTTGGCGGAAAATGTACAGAGGTGGCTCGTTCATCGGATTTTACCGATCTAGCAGCAAGAATTTCTCGTCTTATGAGTGCTTGTTTTGTAAAGCGCGGCGAGCTCAAATATGTAGTGATTTCAAGTGGCGAGAAACGCATAGAAAAGCATCTCAAAAAGCCGCTTAAAACCAACGAATATGATGCAGAATGTATTGCAGAAAGACTTGCTTCCCCTGAGTTTAAAAAACATCTTGGAGAAGGCGCTGTTGGCGTTGCTTGTATCCCAAAGGCGTTGTATCAGAAGGCTGGAGTACTTATGAATGACACCGTTGATATTTTGTTGCTCGGCGCAGGTGGTCGTGAGCACGCTCTCTTAACTAAGCTGCAGGAATCGCCTCGTGCAGGAAAAATTTACGTTGCTCCAGGTAATGGCGGCATGGCTGCCCAGGCAGAGATTGCTCCTATTGATCAAAATAACCCTGACGAGGTTGTTGCTTTTGCCAAGGAAAAAGGCATTAACCTGGTAGTTATTGGCCCTGAAGCACCTCTTGTTGTGGGTGTTGCAGACGCTGTTCGTCAGGTCGGTATTGCATGCTTTGGCCCTAATCAGAATGCAGCGCAGATGGAGGGCTCAAAGGCGTTTGCCAAGGGCGTTATGGAGCGAGCAAACGTTCCAACTGCTGCATGGAAGTCCTTCACAGATCAGACGTCTTGCGAGGCGTATGTTCGTCACATCGGTGCGCCTGTAGTTGTTAAGGCGGACGGTCTTGCCGCAGGTAAGGGCGTTATTGTTGCAACTGAGCTTGAGCAGGCCCTCGAAGGTGTTCGCGAGTGTTTTTCCGGTCACTTTGGCGATGCAGGAGCAACCGTTGTTGTTGAGGAGTTCCTTGAAGGCCCAGAGTGTTCGCTGCTTGCGTTGACTGATGGAACGTACGTTGTTCCGCTGGCAACAGCCCAGGATCACAAGCGCGCTTACGACGACGATAAGGGACCCAACACCGGCGGCATGGGCGTTTATTCTCCTGTTCCGTTTGTGACCAATGAAGAACTTTCCCAGATGATTGCCATTGAGCAGCGCGTTGTTGACCAGCTCAAAAAAGAGGGTATCAACTATTCTGGCTGCCTTTATGGTGGATTTATGCTGACCAAAGACAGCCCTAAGGTTCTTGAATTTAACGCTCGCTTTGGCGATCCAGAGACTCAGGTTGTACTGCCTCGCCTCCAGGGCGATTTGGTTTCAATTTTGATGGCTTGCGACAACGGTACCCTCCGTCATCAGCAGGTTTCCTGGTCTGATACAGTGGCTGTTTCTGTTGTTCTGGCAAGTGCCGGATATCCTGGTTCTTACGAGAAGGGCAAGGAGATTACCGGTATTGAGGCTGCTCAGCAGCTTGAGGGCGTTTCTGTGTATCACGCAGGAACTGCTCAGACCGAGGACGGAAAGATTGTCACAGCAGGCGGCCGCGTGCTCAACGTCACTGCGCTTGCACCAACCTTTGAGGAAGCTCGCGCTCGTGCGTATGAGGCCTGCGACCTTATTAACTTTGAAGGCAAGCAGCTCAGGCACGATATTGGACTTAAGGCTCTTCAAGGTCGTCCAGAAAAATAGTTAGGTTAGCGCTTATGGCAAATCAAAATGACGAGAAAACCAACGCACAGGATGGTGCTTGGACCAGCAATCAAGGCAGCTCTCAGTTTAGTGATGTGTTTGATGATATGCAGTCTGCTGAGCCAGAGATTCTTGATGCTGACATGCAGGTAACTCCAGAGGTGTTTGATTCCGCTCGCAATGATTTGCACTCGGCAGTTGATTCGCTTACCTATGATGGAGAGCGTGTTGCTGTGGGCGATGCTGCCTACCATCATTCTGGGGAGCCACAAAAGCGCAGTTTTGTTGCAGGTACAGAGGATGCGCGTGATGCCTCTCTAGAAGAGAAGCCACTCTCTGAGGACACCGTTTGGGTTGGCCGCATTTTTGACGTGAATCGTTTACGTGTCTCTCTTCCTGATGGACGTACTGCTCTTCGCGATGTTGTGCGTCATCCTGGAGCTGTGGCTATAGTTGCACTGACTGATGAAGGCAGAATTTGTCTGGTTCGTCAGTATCGAACTGCGCTTGGTCGTGTAACAGTTGAACTACCTGCAGGAAAGCTTGACCCAGGTGAGGATCCTCTTGATTGCGCTCACCGTGAGTTGTTGGAAGAGACCGGAATGAAGGCGGGAAAGATGGCTTTTCTCACCACTACCGCCACTTCTGATGGATTTACTGACGAGCTCATTCACCTTTATATGGCAACTGAGCTGACCTTTGAGGGATCAGACCCAGATGCCGACGAATTTATTAACGTGGATCTTGTTCCGCTATCTGAGCTGGTAGACGCTGTTCTCGATGGCAAAATCGAGGACGCAAAGACTATCATTGGAGCTCTTATCTGCGATTCAATTTCACACCGATTGCCTATGGAGTAATTACGCATGCTTGATCGTTCTTCTCGCCCTGTACCTGGTAGTTCTTTGACCTCAGCCTCTAGCAGAAACGGCTTTAGAAACTCTGGAAACAACGCTTCTGGCAAACACCGCAAATCGCTGTTTGCCAGTTTTCTTTCTTATTACGCTCCGCAAAAGCATCTGTTTATTCTGGACACTATCTGCGCCATCATTTTGGCTTGTATCGAGCTCGCGTTCCCTCAGATTTTGCGTTCGCTCACAAAAGGACTGTTCACACAGGGCAAAGATGTCATTCTCGGCAGTTTGGTGTTCATTGCTGTTGGTCTTGTGGTCATGTACTTTGTCCACTTTCTGTGTCGCTATTTTGTTATTAGCTGGGGACACATCATGGGCGCGCGTATGGAAAGTAAGATGCGAGAAGACCTGTTTGACGCCTACGAGCGCATGAGTTTCTCGTATTACGACCGTCACAAGACGGGCGATTTGATGAGTCGCCTGGTATCCGACTTGTTTGACATTTCTGAGACGGCGCACCACGGTCCTGAGTACCTGATTATTGGTTTGCTTGAGATCGCCGGCTCTTTTGTTATTCTGGCTTTTATTAATGTACCACTTACGCTGGTGCTTGCTGGAATTGCTGCGGTACTGGTAGTGTTCAATTTCTTTGCCAACATGCACATGCGCGGCATTTTCAAAGAGAACCGCATACGCATTTCCGACGTAAATACCCAGCTAGAGGACTCACTTTCTGGTATTCGCGTGGTTAAGGGCTTTGCGGCGGAAGATCACGAGCGTAAGAAATTCATAGCAAGTAACTCGGCATACTTAGACTCTAAGGCCAATATGTACCAGGCTATGGGCAGGTACCAAGCTGCAATTTCAGGCATGATGGGTGTTTTGAACACCGTTGTGTTGGTTTTGGGCGGCTGGATGATTGCTCAGGGTCAGATGCAAGCCATTGACCTGGCTACGTACGCGCTCTACATCTCGCTGTTTACCACGCCAATCATGAACATTCTGAACTTTACCGAGACATTCCAGAAGGGCCTTGCGGGTTTCAAGCGTTTCTCGGAGATTCTTGAAACGCAGCCGGACATTCAAGATGCACCTGATGCCCGGGACATTCAAATTACCGCGGGTGATATCGTCTACCAGGATGTTCATTTTGCTTACAACAATGCTGAAGAGGTTATTGACGGTTTGAACCTTCATATTGAGAGTGGAAAAACCGTCGCACTGGTTGGACCTTCTGGTGGAGGTAAGTCCACTACCTGCGCTTTATTGCCACGATTCTACGATGTGACAAGCGGCAGCATCACCATTGATGGGCAGGATATTCGCTCTGTTACGCAGCACAGTTTGCGCTCGGCAATTGGCATGGTCCAGCAAGACGTGTACCTCTTTGACGGTACTATCGCGGAGAACATTGCATACGGCTGCCCTGAAGCTTCTGAAGAAGACATTGCACTAGCAGCAAAGCGAGCAAATATCGCCGAGTTCATTGAGTCGCTGCCAGATGGATATGACACGCAGGTAGGACAGCGTGGAACTAGACTTTCCGGTGGACAGAAGCAGCGCATTTCCATTGCGCGTGTGTTCCTGAAGAACCCGCCGCTACTCATTTTGGATGAGGCTACTTCCGCTCTGGATAACGAGTCCGAGCGCGCGGTTCAGGAGTCCCTTTCCGAGCTGGCTAAGAACAGAACTACGCTGGTCATTGCCCATCGACTCTCGACTATTATGGGCGCTGATGAGATTATCACCATCAACCAAGGCCGTGCAGTTGAGCGTGGAACCCATGATGAACTGCTAGAAAAAGGTGGAATCTACGCTCATTACTATCAAATGCAGTTTGGTGGTGCACCAAACATCGCAAGGCGGTAAAATAGAGCATTAAGTGCTTTGCGAACTGCGGCTAGCGACAGCAACCGCTTTTCTCGCGATGTGCTTAACTGCAGGTTTGCGGCTTGCAACTTGCAGCTTGTAAACCGACGGGTTGTACTTAAGATCAAAAGTCAACGCATCGCACGCTTTAAAGTGTGTTTATGCAGGTTGAATGAGAGAGCTACATGGCTAAAGATGATGCAGAACGTTCACGCTTCGCGCGCCGCCAGAAGGGCGCGCTTGATGCTGACGCAGCTGAAGAATTGTTTACCAAGGTAGACGAGACGGGTCATCCTAACGAGGAACGCGCAGCTCTAGAGCGTGCTCGTAGGCAGGGCGGAGCTGTGGCAGTGGACGTTGATCCACTTTCGGGATCTGATCCTTCGGGCTCAAATATCGAGAAGGTCATTACAAAGACGGCGGTCCTTTTTGTCCTGATTTTCTTGATAATCGTAGTTCTGATGCAGGTCTCTTGTGGTGTTATTCGTCGAGCTAACACAGCAAATTTAACTGAATCAGTTACGGTGCGATCTGTTGCATCTGCATTACGCGGCGGTGTTGAATGGGGTAATGGATTTACGCAGTTCCCCGAGGATTTCTCGGTTCAGGAAGCTGACGAGAACACTGGTCGCGTTGAGGTAACGGTTACCGATACAACCTCAAAAGACGTGCTTGAATGCTATGCGGGATCCAGTGTCCAGGCTCAGGCGTTTGCTATTAACGCACTGCTCAACCCACGAATCAATACCGTTGTCTATCACGTCAGTGTTCACAGAAATGACCAAGGTGAGCTTCAGAAATCTCAACTCTTCGGATTCCTTAAACCTGGTGGAGATGCAACACCTATCTTTACCTTTACGTTCTCAAAGACGCAGTCTTCTGATGGAGTAAATATCACTATGGTCATTACTGGTGCAAACGACACCATCCAAAAAGAGCTACGAGACCAGATTGCCACGTCATTTACGCCAGTTCGCGTGCTTGGCGGTATTGTTGGCGGAGACCCCTCAACAAAGAAGAACACCACAACTGGAACAACAGGAACCACTGGTACCACTAACAGCACAGGTACAAGCGACAGCTCTTCAGGCACTAAGTAGTCTACGGACCTGCAAGCAACAAAGCAAAAGAGCCGCTGACAGCAGCGGCTCTTTTGCTTTGTTGCTGGAAGTGACTTATCGAGAGGTCGGCTCGCCTCAAAATGGTGGCGCGGCGAATGATTTGCACGTTAATTTGACTGAAAGTTATGGAATCGGTGTTTCCAAGACGATTTTGGTCCCAAAAAGGTAAAAAAGCCGTTTAGTTGGAAGTTTTAATCTTTATGCATGACGATTTTGAGCTATCTATAGCCAGCAATATGTTGCTTGGTAAACGCCAACTGGTCTTTTAGTAATATCAAATATTTAAGTAATTCCCTTGATTTCCAACTAAACAGCTTTTTTACCTTTTTCGCTATGTTTTGAGGCTCAATGTTTGTTTGATAAAAAATGAAACGAATAAAGGACTAGGAAAATGCATTTTCATGCATAACGATAACCGCTGGCATAAAAAAGATGCCCACTCTATGTGAGTGGGCATCTATGGCAAAGAATCATGTTTGATTTTGCTGAAACGTAAAGTTTTACATTAGCAGCGCAGCTTGCGCGAGCTCTTACTCCTGCAGAAGCTGGGCAATTAGCCCAAGCTTTGTCTCAAACGAAACGCCACGAAGCTCAAAGTTTGGCTGCTCGCGAGTAATTTCCATGGACTCGCAGACAAACTCACCAGCGAACTCAACCGCGTCAGCGATTTCCTGACCACACATAACTGCAGCTAAAAGCGCAGAAGCAAACAGATCGCCGGTGCCGTGCAGCATGTAAGGCAGAAGCTCGGAGACAATCTCGCCACGCTCGGACTCGGTGGCAACAAAATTGCGGATAAGGTCATCGCCGCGAACAATACCCTTAAGGACAACGCACTTTGCGCCCATCGCAAGCAGTGCATCAAGCAGCTCATCTACCTGCTCATCAGTCAAATCCTGACCAGCGTATGGAATGCCCGTTAGAATTGAAGCCTCAGTAAGATTTGGTGTTAAAATATCTGCGCCATTTACCAGGGACTTCATTGCGTCGCAAAGCTTTTGCGTATAGGTTGGATATATCTTGCCGCCATCGCCCATAACTGGGTCAACAACGCGAAGTGCCTTTGGATGCTCCTGGTACAAGCGCTGAATGCTTGCAACCTGCTCTGCTGCACCAAGGAAGCCAGAATAAATGGCGTCCAGGTCAATGCCCTCTTCCTTCCATGCATCCAGGTAATCCTCGAGCATGTTGGTGGTGTCGTGCATGTAGAACGTAGGGAACTTGGTGTGTGCCGAGAAAAGCGACGTAGGCACGGGGCAAACGTCACATCCCGCTGCTGACAGAACCGGAATAGCTACGCCAAGCGAGCATTTTCCGTATCCGCAGAGGTCATGCACTGCGGCGATGCGAGGGATGTACGAGCCTTCTCGCTGGTACAGAACAGAGTTGGTTTCATTCATTACAGTTTCCTTTCACGTGGACTGATGGACCAACGTTCTAGAAAATCATACTCTATACTGTGAGATGGATATTTGACGTATCCGCCTATTTTAAGAGACGTAACAAAGGAGCAGAGATGGCAGATCAGCCTGTTGTCGGCATTATCATGGGATCAAAGAGCGACCTTGCAACTATGGAGGGATGTACCGCTGAGCTCGAGCGCTTGGGCGTTCCATATGAGCTGGTCATCGCATCCGCACACCGCACTCCAGACAAGGTTCACCAGTGGGCCGAGACCGCTGCTGACCGTGGCCTCAAGGTAATCATCGCGGCCGCAGGAAAGGCCGCTCACCTGGGTGGAGTTGTTGCTGCATTCACTCCGCTGCCTGTCGTTGGCGTTCCAATGAAGACCTCCGATCTCGGCGGCATGGACTCCCTGCTTTCCATGGTCCAGATGCCATCCGGCGTACCTGTTGCCTGCGTTGCCATCAACGGCGCCAAAAACGCAGCTATTTACGCTACTCAGATTCTCGGCGCTTCTCTTCCAGAGTATCGCGAGAAGATCGTCCAGCTTAAAGCCGAGATGGCTGACGCATAAGCTGACGCGTACTGAACACACGCAGCTCGCGAATAAATTCGTACCCGCACGCACGCAGCTCGCGAATAAACTCGTACCCGCATGCACGTAGTCCGCAAATAGAACTCGCATGCATGCGTACCTGCATCCGCAGCAATCACACACGAGACCCGCGCTTCAGGAGACCTGAGGCGCGGGTTTTGCATACTGCAAAATGTGATTATGCGATGACTTCATAAGATGCACAGAGATTTTTGTTTCGTGCATAGCTAAACTTTTAAGGGGTATGACAAAGGTATGACAAAGAGTACCTTCAGAAGGGAAGTGCATGGAATCAAAAAACGGCAAGCATTTTGCTTCATTCGCCGCTGACGACCAGACGGCTGGAAATACTCACACCTCAAAAACCTCCGTCGAGATGGTTTCTTTGAAAAATTCCGCGTCCTCAAAAAAAGAGAGCAACAAAAAAACCTCTCCTAAAAAGTCTGGCGAGAAACCCGCTAAGAAGAAGGGTTTTGCCTATATTCTTTCTACACTCTTGCTGGTAGTTGGCATTGGTCTCTTGGTTGTCGCTGGCGTCATGTTTGGCAAGACTCAGCTTGAATACCACGAGCAAGACGTCATCAACGAAGAGCTCGCTACATACGCAACAGTTTCCGAGAAAAAAGACGAAGCTCCAGTTATTGATTGGGCTGGTCTTCAGGCAGTAAACAACCAGGTTGTCGGCTGGATTCAGATTCCAGATACGCAGGTCAACTACCCTGTGTATCAGACCACAGACAACGATCACTACCTGCATACAAACGCAAAAGGTGAGTGGTCAATCGGTGGTCAGATTTTTATGGACTACCAGAACAATCCAAATGGCCTTACTGACCAGCAAACCATTCTCTATGGTCACCATATGAGAAACGGGTCCATGTTCCAGTACATTGGAGCAATGAACGACCAGTCTACCTTCGATAAGGTTGAGACTATCTGGTATGTCACACCTACTCAAACATATGAGCTTGAGCCGGTATTTACCTATCACACCGACGAAGACGACGAGGAAGTCAGGCAGTTTAACTTTGCTTCTGTTGATGAGTTCAGGTCTTACTTGAAAGATAGGCTTTCTAGGGCAGTAAGCTCGCGTTCTGATGCAGCAGATGTTATTTCTCGCGCTGATCACGTTCTTACGCTCTTTACCTGCAATTACACTGACCAATACGGCAGGACTATGCTCATCTGTGTTCCAAAAACCGAGGCTCAGCCAAAGGCTCAGTAGTCGGCATGCTGACGGTTCAGAAAGAGCATTGGACACAGCTAGAAGCTGTCAGTCAGGGCAGCAAAATGCTACTTTCTTAAAAAATTGTTACACGCTCCGAACATATTTGTTCGGAGCGCTTTTTCTTGCAAATTTCCAGGTACACTGTATGTATTGTTGCCAGACGTGAGAGGCGTTTGATCAAGGGTGGCTCAAGCTGAGGCATCCGGAGAGGATCCAATGGAACTTCACGAGGAATGTGGCGTCTTTGGAGTATGGGCGCCTGACCGTGACGTTGCTCGACTCACTTATTTTGCTCTGCACGCCCTGCAGCATCGCGGACAAGATTCTGCAGGTATAGCTGTCGGCGACGGCCATACTGTACTTATCAGAAAAGATACGGGCCTCGTAACCGAAGTTTTCAACAACGACGACCTTAACGCAATGCCAGGTAAAGTGGCTATCGGTCACTGCCGCTACGGCACCGCAGGCGCCAAGGGCTGGGAGTCGGCCCAGCCTCACATGTCGTCCATCGACGAGACCCTCATTGCCCTGGCGCATAACGGCACCCTCGTCAACTTTGACTCCTTGCGAGAAGAACTGTCTTCTCGCCAGATTTCCTTTAGATCGCACACGGATTCCGAGGTAGCGGCCCAGCTCATCGGCTACTTTACTCGTCGTACACACCGTTTGCGCACCGGTATTGCCGCAACCATGAACCTCATCGAGGGCGGCTACGCCATGGTGCTCATCCGCGAGAACGCCCTCTATGCGTTTAGGGATCCTAACGGTATTCGTCCGCTGGTACTCGGCCATATTGGCGAGGAAGGCGAGAATAACTGGGTAGTTGCATCTGAGACGTGCGCGCTGGATATCGTGGGTGCTACGTACGTGCGCGAGGTGGCTCCTGGCGAGATTATCCGCATTTCCGACAGTGGCCTATCTTCTGAGATGGGACTTTCCCCTCGTCAGCAAGCAGATTGCATCTTTGAACAGGTGTATTTCTCGCGCCCTGACTCTATTATTAGTGGTCGATCGGTGTATTCTGTCCGTCATCAGATGGGGCGCCAACTGGCAAAAGAGACCCCAGCAGACGTTGACCTGGTAATCGGTGTACCTGATTCCGGCGTTCCTGCAGCTGAGGGTTTTGCACAAGAGCTGGACGTGACTTTTGGCACTGGCTTGATCAAAAATCGTTACGTTGCAAGAACATTCATTCAGCCAACACAGCAGCTTCGTGAGCTGGGTGTACGCTTGAAGCTCAACGCACTTTCTGACGTTGTTGCAGGTAAGCGCATCGTAATGGTAGACGATTCTGTTGTTCGCGGCACTACTTCTAAGCAGATTGTTCAGCTGCTTAGAGATGCAGGAGCCACAGAAGTGCACGTGAGAAGTGCTTCTCCTAAGGTTGCATGGCCTTGCTTCTACGGTATTGATACTGCCGATCAGGACCAGCTTGTTGCGGCAAAAATGAGTACAGAAGAGATCTGCGATTATATCGGCGCAGATTCCTTAGGCTTTTTGAGCCTGGAAGGTCTGCTTGCCTGCGTTCCTTCTCGCGGTTATTGCGAGTCTTGCTTTAGCGGCAGGTATCCTGTGACAATTCCGAAAGACTTCTACCAGAGGTTCTTGCCAGAAAACGCCCCAGATAATCTAAACCCATCTTTTGCACGTAAGTTTGACCAGGTAGAACAGCAGTTAATTGACGAGGGTTTTGTCCCCTCAAAGCAGTAAGAAGGAGAATAATGACTACTTCCGCTGATCCAACCAAGCAGATTACCTACGCCGACGCAGGCGTTGACGTTGATGAAGGCGCTCGTGCGGTTGACGCCATCAAGGCTGCTGTTGCTACAACTACTCGTCCCGAGGTCATTGGCGGCTTGGGTGGCTTTGGCTCTTGCTTCTCGGCTGCAGCTCTGAAGGACATGGAAGAACCTGTACTGGTCAGCGGTACCGACGGCGTTGGCACTAAGCTTGCCATCGCCCAGCTGCTCAACCGCCACAACACGGTAGGCGAGGACCTGGTTGCCATGTGCGTCGACGACATTGTTCCCATGGGTGCCGAGCCGCTGTTTTTCTTGGATTACGTGGCTGTGGGCAAACTCAAAGCTGAGGCTGTTGCCGAGGTTGTCGGCGGTATTGCAGAGGGTTGCCGCAAGAGCGGCTGCGCGCTGGTGGGCGGCGAAATGGCCGAGCATCCAGGTGTTATGAATCCTGACGACTACGATCTTGCTGGCTTTGTCGTGGGCGTTGTCGACAAACCAAAGATCTTAGGTCCCGAGAAGGTCAGTGAAGGTGATGTCATTCTGGGACTTCCTTCTTCTGGCATTCACTCCAACGGATATTCGCTGGTACGTAAGGTAGCCATTGAGGGTAAGACTGTCGAGGAGCTTAACCAGCCACTAGAGGAACTCGGTGGAGAGTCACTCGCAGACGCTGTTTTGCGTCCAACTACTATTTACGCAGGTGGATTGCTTGCCGCACTCCGCGCAGGAGCTCCTATCAAGGCTATGGCACACATCACCGGTGGTGGAATCACCGAGAACCTTAACCGTGCGCTGCCAGCTCACCTTGATGCAGAGGTTGATCGTGGTGGAGAGGCTGGTCCTGCATGGGATATTCCACCAGTTATTTCATACGTTTCTAGCGCAGCAAACCTGTCTCTTGACGAGCAGTATCGCACCTTCAACATGGGCGTTGGTATGGCACTTATCGTCGACATGGATGACGTTGACGATGTAGCAGAAGCCCTCTCTGACCAGGGCTTTGAGCCATTTGTCATGGGTCAGATTATCCCAGGTGCCGGAAAGGTGGTCTACAACGATGCCAATTAAGCTTGGCGTTCTTCTTTCCGGTTCAGGTACCAACTTGCAGGCTATTATTGACGCCATTGATGCTGGCAAGTTAGACGCAACCATTGAACTGGTTGTTTCTTCTCGCCCCGATGCATATGGTCTGAAGAGAGCGGAGGCAGCCGGTCTGCAAACCCTGACGCTCTCAAAAGAGACGTACGAAGACCCATTTGTTGCAGATATGGTTATTGCTACCGAGCTCAAGCGCTATAACGTTGATTATGTTGTTATGGCTGGCTACATGCGCAAAGTCGGCGTTCCTATTCTGAACACCTTCCTTAATCGTGTGCTCAATCTGCATCCGGCATTGCTGCCAAGCTTCCGTGGTGCACATGCTATTCAGGATGCGTATGAGTACGGTGTCAAGGTGACGGGTGTTACCGTTCACCTGGCAAATGCTGATTACGACCGCGGTCCCATTATTGCTCAGCGCCCCGTTGTGGTTGAAGAGGGCTGGACCGTTGATCAGCTTGAAGAGGCAATTCACCAGGTAGAGCACCAGCTGTATCCTGAGGTGTTGCAGCTCTTCGCTCAGGATAGAGTTCACGTTGAGGGTCAAAAGGTTCGTATAGAGTTAGGCGAGTAAATGGCGAGAAGTGCCCAGATCAAACTGAGCGACGTAGCAACATCGCGAGTCAATAACCTGAACTTTATAAGGTTTGTTGCTGCACTGATGGTTATTGTGTCCCACTGTTATGCAGTTGTTTTGGGTGGCGATGCTGGTAGCTATCTTTTGAAGTTTACTGGTGACCGCTTGAGTCCAGGCGGTGTTTCTGTTGGCGTTTTCTTCCTCTTTGGTGGATTTTTGATTGCACGTAGCTGTGAGCACTATCCTGAGGCAAAAAAGTTCTTCTCGGCACGCATTTTGAGGCTTTTTCCCGAGCTTCTATTTGTTGTTATTTTGACTGCGTTTGTACTTGGTCCAATGCTTTCAACGCTTTCACCTGTGGAGTATTTTACTAATCCACAGACGTACAAGTACCTGCTCAATGGTGTCTTGATTATGGTTCATCAGTTGCCGGGAGTGTTTACCAACAATCCTTCGGGCGACGTGGTTAATGCTGCGCTATGGACGCTTCCTGTTGAGTTTATCTGCTATATCTTGTGTTTTATCAGCTATAAGCTCACCAAGTTTGATAAGAAGAAATTTTTGCTGCTCTCGATACCTGTTTTTGCATTGGCAGCAGTGTATTACGTGAAGTTTTCTCCGCTTCAGCTCAGTGTTGTACGCGCGGTTCTTCTATTTTATCTGGGTGTTTTGATCTGGGTGCTCAGAGACCATATTACTATCTCGCCTGTTTTGGGCCTTGCGGCGATTGTTCTGTGGTTTGTTATGGTTTTCGGCGGCATCGATAATCTGGCAATGCTGACGGTTTTCCCTATTGCCTGCTTCTGCCTTGCATACGGAATGGGCAACCACTTTAGTAAATTTGGCACAAAGTTTGAGCTTTCGTATGGCATTTACCTTTGGGCTTTTCCAATTCAGCAAGTATTAGTTCAGTTCTTCCCAGCATGGCATCCTTATGTAAATGCACTGGTTGCGGCTTTGCTAGCAACTTGCGGAGCGTTTGTGAATCACTTTGTTGTTACCGCACCGCTTGGAAGATATCTTAAAGAGCGCCGTCAGAAAGCTCTTGAAGCGCAAGAGCCCTCTGTAGAGTAGTCAGGCGCTTAAAGAGAAAATGCCGACAAGAATAAGGAACTTTCTAAAGGCGAGAAGTCCATTAAGCAGTAATGGAACGGCTGCGTTACTATTTTGTTGCAAGTAAAAGCTCAAATATTCTTTGCGTATAAACAAATGAGGAAACAAGCCAAATAAGCGGAACAACCAAGTCTCTAATAGTAATAAAACAATCTGATTTAGAGTGTTTTGCTATTTGCGTAAAGATTGCGCACGCAACAGCAATAGCAATAATTCCAACTATATAAGGAACAAGAAATTGCTGCTTAACTACAGTTTTAGTGGTAAGAAGCATTATGTTTACAAAGAAGACCATAGCTATAAAAAAGTAATAAAGTGCGAGCACTCCACCGCGGAAGAGGTCAAAATTTGTGCGCTTAAAGATTTTGCTCAAGCTTTGCTTTGCAAGAGGGACATATGCCGCTATGAGATACAGGACGGCCAGGGGAATATAGATAACTTTAAAGAAACCTATAAGTGCCACGTGAACCGCCCTTATCGTTGAGTCTTAGTAAGCTGATAGGCCTGACCGGCTGCCAGATTATAGTAGCGCAGTTAGCGCAGTAACAAGTCCAAAGAGAATACCAGGGGCGTTAGCAATCATAATGGGAACATCGCGTTCTTTCTTGAAAGCGCCGTAAACAAACCAAACAATGCAGTTGATCATGGCAACTAGTGGTTGGATGAAGCTACCTTTATTGCCAGCAAGATTATTAGTAATCTGTGGGATATAAGAAACATACATCATGACTGAGAGAATGCTGCCAAATTGACCTAGCTTGTTGAAGAAATTCTCGTCAAAAGAAAGTGTGTGCTTTTTTGTCATATAAAGTAACCTCCAATGTCTAACAAACAGACTGCTGATACTTACCCAATTACGTAAGAAGATATTCGTCAGTTCGTTGCAGAACAACTCGCATCAATCCATTGACACAGCTCATCAAAGTCAACAGAGCCATCTAAAACCGCATAGGTTGGAGCTGTCGAGAAGGGATAGTCGGGGTTTACACCGTACTGATTCACAACGTATTCAAACAGCTTTTCTCGCATAATCTGGCCTTCCTGGTCCATATCTTATTATGATCGACAGCTTCTCTATGGAGAAGTTGAAATTGTCATTATCTCCAGCGTACGCGCCCTAAACAGCTATACTAAATGTGTTTGTACATGTAATAAAAAGTCCAAGTGAAGGGCGTCATATGAGCCGAGTTTCTCGTAGAGAAGATGAGTTCTACAGCATGTTCTCTGAGTTTTCAGCGTTGATTGTTTCTACGGCAAAACTGTTTGTCTCCTATATGGAGTCATTCCCAAGTTCAGAAGATTATGAAGTCCAAATCAAGAACTACGAGACACTCTGCGATGACCAGGTAGGAAAGATTATTTCCACCCTCAACACATCCTTTATTACGCCATTTGATCGCGAGGACATTTCACGTCTTGCCCTGCTTATGGACGAGATTGCAGATGGTATTGAGAGCGTCTCTGCACACCTCAGCATGTATGACATCAAAGAAATGCGTCCAGAGGCTGTTCAGGTAGCCCATCTGATTCTGTTTGCATCAGAGGAGCTGCAAAAGGCCTTTGATCGTCTCCCTGATTATCACAAGGACGACTCGGTCATTCGCCATACACGCTCTGCAAATGAGTATGAGGACCAGGGTGACGTTGTCTACCGCAACGCTTTGAGCTCTATCTTCAGAAATGTTGATGATCCAATTGAGGTTCTTAAGTGGAAGAGTCTTCTGGATAGGCTCGAGTCTACCCTTGACGCTTGCAAGCACGTTGCAAACGCTGTTCAGAATGTTATCGTGAAAAATGGCTAGCATCCTGCTTATTGCGGTACTTGTTTCCGCTCTGATATTTGAGTTCATTAACGGCTTCCATGACACCGCAAATGCTATTGCTACCACGGTGTATACCAAGGCTTTGCCTCTACGCACAGCAATTATCATGTCGGCTATCATGAACTTTATCGGCGCGCTTATGAGCGAGAAAGTTGCTATGACCATTGCGTCTGGTCTGGTTGATATTCAGCTACAGCTTTACGTTATTTTTGCTGCACTGATGGGCGCCATTGTTTGGGACCTCTTTACCTGGTGGTTCTCAATCCCAAGTTCATCTTCGCATGCGCTTATCGGCAGCCTTATTGGTGCAACCATCGTCTTTACCGGCAGTACTGGTCACATCCTCTGGGTTGGCGTTGTGGAGAAGGTTGTTATTCCTCTGTTTACCTCACCGCTCATTGGTATGGCACTGGGCTACTTTATTATGAAGCTGGTATTTGAGATCTTTGCTGATTGGCCACCTAAAAAGGCGAACGGTCTCTTCCACCGTCTTCAGGTGCTCTCAGCTGCGTTTATGGCATACAGCCACGGTAATAATGACGCTCAGAAGACTATGGGAATCATCACGTTGGCGTTGGTTACCGCCGGTCTTCACGACCCTTCTAACGGCATTCCTCTGTGGGTCAAGCTTCTCTGCGCAACTACTATGGCTTTGGGTACCTCCATTGGCGGCGGCCGCATCATGCGTACCGTTGGCGACGGCGTCACCAAGCTCACGCCAGTTATTGGCTTTGTCGCCGAAACAAGTTCTACCGTTGCAATTGAGATCATGACTGCACTTGGAGCACCAGTTTCCACTACACAGGTCATCACCACATCTATCATGGGTGCAGGATCTGCTCGTCGCCGCAGCTCCGTGCGCTGGGGCGTTGCGCGTAAGATTATTGCCGCTTGGTTTGTGACGCTGCCAGCCACCATGGCGCTCGGCGGACTTATTGCATTCCTGACCAGCTTTGTTCTGGCATAACCTATGCTCAACGTTGTACTGGTAGAGCCCGAGATTCCTGCAAATACGGGAAACATTGGCCGCACCTGCGTAGTGAGTGGGACTCACTTGCACTTAGTGGGCCCATTGGGTTTCTCGCTTGATGACAAAAGCCTCAAACGAGCAGGCATGGCCTACTGGCAAAGCCTTACCGTTTCTGTCTACGAAAACTGGGATCAATTTCTGGAGAAGAACGGTCTTGCCCAAGCATCTGGTGCACCTGCTGGGGACGCTGCACACGACGCTGTCTCCACGGTCGACGGCACCTCCGCAACCAGTAGATCCCCGCTGCACTTCCTTACTAAGAAAGCTAAAAAGACCTATACGCAGGCAACATATTGCGATGGCGATTACCTCATCTTTGGCAAGGAAAGCCTGGGATTATCCGAGGAGCTTCTGGCACAGCACGCAGATGAGTGCGAGAGAATCCCAATGCTGCAAGACTCCGCAAGCCTGGTTAATCGTGAGGACTGGAGTCAAAAACACGATGCGCATGATGGCGATGACCAGTATGCTCACCCAGCGCTTTTGCACCAGGATATCTGCGGAAACTTTATCGATCCTAACGAGTTCTCGGTCAGTGCGCTAAACGTTTCAAATGCTGCCGCCATTGTGCTGTATGAGGCGCTGCGACAGATTGGCTTTCCGGGAATGGATGTCTAAGAATTAGTTTGTTGAGTTTGTTTATGATGTAGAACGAAAAAAGTGTCAAGAATGGCTACAGAGGTGAGATGCGTGTTAATTAAAATCCGACAACACCATTAGGTGCTGTCGGATTTCTAAATTAAACTTGCTGCTTAATCACTATAAAGCGGTGAGGAATGTTAATCCGCCTAAAATTACACCAGCAGTATTTGGAATAATGAGAATCCAGTCCTTTTTGGGCTCTTTAGTCCAACCATAGATGACCCAAATTAGACAAGAAACTGCTGCAAATAGTGGCTGAAAAGGTTGAGCCTTTACTCCCTGTAGATTTGCAATAATTTGTGGAATATAAGCGATAAAAACAAATACTCCGATAAAAGCTCCGACAGATCCTACAAATAGATTGATTTGTTTCTTTGACATAAAACACCTCCTCCTTCGTTATTTTAATTACAAGGATGAGGTAACGAGAAAATCAAACTACCTGTGAAATCAGAATTTAATACTGTTGCTTTAGTTGTGAAGATTGGTTTACAGATTTATGGCTAAAGTAATGAGCCTCATTAGGCTTTTCTGATTGTAGAGTTGTGCCCGCCTGTAGCTACTTCAAGAATACGCAAACAAAAACCCGAGTGCGAGGCACCCGGGTTTTACTTGCGTTAATGCTGTCTTTTACTTCTAGTTACGCTTCCTACGACGCAAAACAAGAGAGGTTCCCAAGAAGGCCGCAGACGCAAGAGCTGCGCCGACAAAAGTTACGCTTGAGGCGTCGCCAGTCTCGGGCAGAGCGCTCTTGCGCTTTGCTGGTGCCTGAGGAGCAACAGGAGCCACAGGGTTCTTTGTGTAGTAGAACGTGTACTCAAGCTGGTCAGCAGAAACATATCCAGTGCTATCGCCCTGAAGTGTGTAGCCATCAATCTCACGAGCAGAAACATTCTGCAGGTTGAGTGTCTGGCTGCCAATGACATCGTCGGAGTGGATCTGCTCGCCGGTCTGCGCGTCAACGTAATGGACGGTATAGCTATAGCGAGCTTCCTTGCTATACGTGAAGGTCAAGACGTTATTCTCGGCATTCTCGTCAAGGACCATAGAGCGAGAAGACACATCTACATAGGCATAGTCTCCGCGGTCAGCTGCGTCGAGAGCCCACTTGCTCACAAGGGAGCCGATTGGGGCAGTTTCAGTTGTGGTTGAGAGAATCTGGCCGTCATCTGTCTGGTGAATGACCGTGTAGGAGACGGAAGAATCATTCTTCTTCCACAGTGCATGCAGAGTGATGTCGCCCGTAACTGCTGCTGAGAAGCTGTATACAGAGGGGTTTCCGTTGGTATAGAGAATCCAACCAGCAAAGGTGTAGCCATCTCGTACGGGATCAGCTGGCTTTGTAGCTGCATCTCCGTAGGTAAGCTCCTGCGAGTTGACTGGTGAACCACCCTCAGAGTCAAAGGTAACGGTCGCAGTAAGAGGTGCCCACTTGGCGTACAACACGGTATTAGTTGCGGGCATAGTGGTGTCGGTAATAGGAGTACCCACAGTCTCTGAATTGTCGTACCAGCCCTTGAAAACATAACCAGGTCGTGGAGAAGTTAAAGAAGTGCCAGGAACATCGGTGCTGGCATTAAAGGGCTCTCCAAAGAGATGAGAGTGGGTAGCAACAGTTGTACCAGAGCTTACGTAGGTAACGGTATAGGTATTGCGCTTATAGCGGTGCTCAATCAAGTTGGAATTGTAATCAGTGATGAGGTAATCGTAGTTGTATGGCTGCCAACTGGTCCAACCGAGCGTATCGTAATTGGTTCCATCAAAATGGCCAATGCTCATGCGGTAGCCGTCATAAGAAAAACCAGGATGTCTATTCTCGCTCTCAAGATAGCCATCACCAGCATTTCTTGCAATCTCTGTAATCATGCCGGATCGAGAAAGTGTGTGGTCGCCGCCCATATCGTAGGTGCCATCAAGGTTTTGATAGTAGTAGAAGCGGTAACGTGGACCAAGAGCGGTGGAATTGGTATAGCGACCGTAAATTTCAAGCACATTATCTGCAGTGATTTTAGAACCCGGGTCAGTTGTTTTTGCCTGGAAGGTGGTTGCGGTGCCGCCAACACCAGGGATTATGCCGTACCAATAGTAGGTTCCAGAAGGGTCGTCTGCACGCATGGCGGCGAGCATGTCGTCGCTGTACTTGTTGCCGGTATTGGGGTTGATGGCATAAGGATTAAATGAGTCACCATAACGAAGCGTAAGCGTTGCAAGAATGGAGCCATTTCTCTTTGGACGCACGTTGACGGTGATAGTTGCAAGGTTGTAGTAAACGTTAATAGTGGTAGAGCCATCTGCTGCAATAGGGGTTGGATCGCTTTCGTGACTGTACGTTTCAAAGCGGAAAACACCTGTATTTGGCTGAACAGGAGCAGTTGCAGTCATTGTTCCAACGGTTCCGGAGGCTGCAGTAGTTGTGACGTAGTTGTAGTTAGAAGGGTTGTTTGGATCCTGAATAAAATAGGCGTAGTGATACGTTGCTGTTGCTGGAGTCCAAAGTGCCTTTGCAGTAACAGGCTCTTGAGGCATGGTGGTAGGCAAAGAATCTGCAATACCATCGTCATTAAGGTCCCAGCCAGCAAAGGTATAGCCAGTTCGTGTTGGATTAGGGACGGCAGGAACAGGATCTCCTGGATTTCCAATTACAGGAGAAAGCTCGCTACCAGAAGTTGAGAAGTAGATTGCGCTGCGAGGATTGCGGTCGTAATAGATGTACTTAACAGCCTTGCCATCTGCGGTAACCTTGAGCGAAAGGTCTGTAGTTGTGCGCACAAAACCTGGATAGGTAACATCGGAAGCAGTAACAATCGAATCGGGCACACCGTAATTTTCTTCGGAGGACGCCTCAACATAATTGCCGGTAGTCATCTCCTTCATGCGCTTAACGGTGTAGGTAACATAACCAGGCATGTAATAGACAGTCTGCTTGATGTAGTGATCTGAGCCAGAAGCAACGCCAGTAACGGTTGCCTGAGCAGGATCTTCCAAGTCATAGCCAGTAACTGTTGGAGCTGTAACAGACCAAGATTCTCCCTCATTTACAACTTGTTTAGAAGGAGCGTGAATCTCTTCGTCGTTTAATACATTAACGTACGAGACTACAACAGAGTATTTACCTGCGTCTTCAATAGATTCAGCAATTGCAGATGCAGGTAGGCTGCTCAACACAAGAGCAAGAGCAAATAAAATGCTCAAAACTTTCTTAGCGCGCATTATTTCTCCTCAAACAGCAAAAAAGATAGGTAAATCATAATAAATGACGAGAAGAACTTGCTGTTCAAGCTGTAAATTAACCGTATATACACAATCCACTTCTCCTTAAGTTGTAGGAGAAGTGGACGAGAAGGTCAAACTTTCTGTGAAATTCAGCGTAGTATGAAATTTATAAATCTGAACCTGCGGGCTCAGCGGGTTTCTCGGCAGATTTCTTTACAAAGAGCTTGCCGGATTTCTTGAGCTGATAGGCAAGAATCAGAATGGTTACCAGCATAACAAGCGTGCAAATGATGGAACCTTCTGCGCCAAAGCTACCGTCGGTAAGCCAATCCTGGCCACTGCCAGGAGAAAAATAGAAATCCGGTGGCATTTTTCATGTCACCAGATTTCTAATGTAAAGTTGCTGTTTAGCTGTTATAAAGCAGTAAGGAACGTCAAACCGCCCAAAATTACACCAGCAGTATTTGGGATAATAAGAATCCAGTCCTTTTTGGGCTCTTTAGTCCAACCATAGATGACCCAAATTAGACAAGAAACTGCTGCAAATAGTGGCTGAAAAGGTTGAGCCTTTACTCCCTGTAGATTTGCAATAATTTGTGGAATATAAGCGATAAAAACAAATACTCCGATAAAAGCTCCGATAGAGCCTACAAATAGATTGATTTGTTTCTTTGACATAAAACACCTCCTCCTTTGTTATTTTAATTAGAAGGAGGAGGTGACGAAAAAGTTACCCTATCCGTGAAATTAGAATTTAATAAAATTGGGTTAGTTATGAAGATTGGTTTACAGATTTAATCCAGAGCAAAGAAGTTCATTAGGCTTTTCTGATTGGATGTCTGATGACGGTCTTTAGTTTATCTGGAGCTATTTTACGTACATCGCTCAGATAAACTTCATGATGCATACGCTCAGCAGTGATGTCTAAAACGTATCCCTGGCTCTCCATGTATTCATGCATAAGGGAAACAGTTTCGGGTTCACTATTATAAGGTCCAATATGCAAGCATTGTACACAGAGGCCTTCTTCATAGGTAAAGAATTCTACCTTAGAAAAATCTAACTTCTTTTTCTTAGTTGCTTCAGCAATGGCCCAATCAAAATCTTCTTTGGTAACAAAGTCGGGTAGGCGAATAACTGAAATCCACTTGAAGTTTTCTTTATGAGCGTAATCAACACCATGAGTATCCTCTTGCCACCAGAAGCCCTCTAATGGAGGAACAACAAAATCAAAATACCCTTCAATTTGATGTGAACTCTTTTTACTCATTTTGATGGTATAAGCAACACCGTAAAGCAGCCCTATTGACTGTTTGTATTCGCCATCTTCTACGTTGGGATCTCCAGACCCTCTTACTGCAAGATAATTAATAGACGGAACAGTTACTATGCCTGGCTTATTTTTTGGCGCATAGAGCTCTTTAAATTCCTTTTTAAAATCAAATGCCACTATTTTCACTCTCCCTACGACAGCTTGTTAAAAATCCTATCGTTTCTGACTATTCTGTAGATAACAGCACCTTAGTAAGTTCAAGTAAGAGCTTTGTCTTCAGGGCTCCTAATTCCTCTGGAGAAGGACAGGTTGAGCTGTCATACATCTTTTCCATGGGGTACCACCAGACAGGACCTTTGCCGTTATGGCCGTATTCGCCTAGATCTCCGGAAACTCTAGGGAATAAGTGCCAATGAAGATGAGAATCTCCGTTACCGAGCAGCTCGTAGTTCATTTTTTCGCATGGAAATGCGCGCGATACCGCTTCTCCAACAAGGGACATTTCCTCAAGAAACTTTAGTTTAAAGTCTGTATCCAGCTCATGAAGTTCTGATGCATGTTGCTTACATAGAAAAATTGTGTATCCCTTAAAGTGCTGGTTATCGCCTAGGACAACGTAACCAGTTTCTAATTCTTTAACAAAATACGGGTTAGTTCCTTCTTTGATCATTTGAATTCTGTCGCAAATTAAACACATTCTTTAGTTCTTCCTTTAGAGAGTAGATATTGAAATTCATCAAAATATAAAGTTATAAATTGTTGCTTTCGGCCTCGGCAGATTTCTTTACAAAGAGCTTGCCGGACTTCTTGAGCTGACAGGCAAGAATCAGGATAGTTACCAGCATAACAAGCGTGCAAACGATGGAACCTTCTGCGCCAAAGCTACCGCCGGTAAGCCAATCCGGGCCACTGCCAGGGGCAAACTGCAGCAAAGAACTGCCTGTAGTGCTACCGCTTACCAGAACTCCAAAGATGTTGCCCTGAGCAAAGTTCCAAGCTCCATGAATGCCAGCAGCTCCCCAGAGATTGTCTGTTTTGATGATGTAGAACGTTTCCAAGACGCCAAAAAGAATTAGGTCGATCAGGGATTGCATAGTAAAGCCGCTGTTAAACATGTGTAGAAGGCCAAACAGACTGCTCGAGACCACGATTGCAATAATTTTGTTGGATTTCTCTGCCATGACAGGAAGAAGCCAGCCTCTGGTAACAAGCTCTTCTGTTCCTCCCTGAATCAGCCAAAACGGAATGGTGAGAAGAACAAAGCCGAATGTATAAGGTGTAAAAGTAGTGCCAACCAATTGATAAGATCCGGACAAAATCAGAATCAACATCACAATAGAAAAGAGAAGAAGTCCTAGACCAAAGCCTTTGAGAAGCTCTTTCTTCCAGTTATCTTTGTAAAACCCCAGAGTAATAATCGGACGTTGTTCAAAGAACTTAACCCATAGTAAAAAGAGACCAGCAATAAAGACGAAAGAAAAGAGTGAGAGTAGGAGGTAGTAATCTCCAAAAAGCTCCTGCATATTTGAGGGATTAGAAAGACGATCTGTAAGCTGTGGATTTGCTAAGAAATAGGGGACTGCGGCAAGAGCTGCTGAGAAAGCCATTACAATGGCGCCGACAATTTGTCCAACAATCATAGTAAAAAAGGCAAAAAAGGGGCTAAGCCAAGCAGGAGTCAGTCTTTTTGCCAGCTTGACGTCAGAAAACATACGATTTTCTTGCATAAAAACTCCTAGTAGGTGTCACTCAAGGTACGTCATAAAACTGACGGAAGTCCAGTGACGATAGCAGCAGACAGCGTCTACCGGTGATTAGTTCTCCTTATACTCTAAGAGAAAATCGCAACAATCGCCACCGTAGCCTATGGTTTTTGTACGACCCCAGATGAGTTGAGGATGCAGATTACCGTATCCTGCATCGTCACTATCACAGTATGCAGCGGTTATTTCGGGGCAGCCATATTTTTTGGTTATCTCATAATAAGGGCAGCTCACAATGTTAAGGCGCGCTTCGTTACCGTGACTTTCTGGATATTCAAAGGTAAATCCAGCACTTGATGTGCAGCTTTTCTCGATACCTGATTTAAAGAGGCGAGGAAACTTGCGTGCAAGACCAAACGTTTTGATGGCCCATTGGAAGAGTGGTACTCGTTTGGCAGCAAATCGCTGGAAATATTCGCGAATATACCAGACGGCCTCTTCTTGTGGGATGCCCTCTGCGCGTAGAGCTTCATATACTGCAATACCAGGGTAAATGCGTTTGAAAGAGTGAGCACGGAGTTCTTTGGAATCGGATGCATTTTCTGTACAGAGCGCCTCGAATCGCGTTTGAGCTGCCTGTGCAATCTGATCCGCTTTTGCTTTGCCGAGGTCTTCGGCGACTATTGCGCACGTATCTTTAATGAGCTGCTGTACTTTCATATGAGCCTCACTATTTTGTAGAAACGCCCTGATGAAAAGCTAAGTAGTGCACATCAACAATTGTACGCTTAAATTTTACGAAGCGCAGAGAGGGTGGATGCCCGGTAATGGCTTAGGTAAAGTTCTTTACTATCTCCAGGCCAAGAAGCAGTGCCTTTTCATGTGAATCTTTGCCAAAGTCCCTCTCGTCATATTCGTGAACGTTTGCCAAAGAGTCTGCTGTAAAGAGGAACTGTCCAAACTGCGCCCCTCGTTTTCTGCAGCAAGCGGCTAGTGCCGAGCATTCCATCTCTACAACTGAGCATCCTTCTTGCAGGCGATACTCAACCATATCCTTTGTCTCACGGAAGAAACCGTCAGTAGACCAGGTGGTGCACGTCTCATAAGGGAGTTCGTCTTTTTTGAAGGTCTCTTCTATGACAGAAATTGGCCCCTTATCAAGCTCTATATACCTTGATGCCGGAAGATAGTGATAGGACGTCCCTTCCGCTCTAAGAGCTTTAGTTGGAACGAGAAAGGCATTTTCTTGTATCTCTTTTAGAACGCCGCATGAACCAACTGCAATTATTTTCTTACATCCACAGGTAACCAGTATGTCCATTACCTGTGTGGATGAAGCGGATCCAGTAGGGGATTGAACTAAACAGATTTTCTCGCCATATGAATCTAAAACGTAGACTTTAATGTCTCGAGAAACGGTCACGATTGTTTCTACGACTTCTGCTCCGTGCTGGTTGGCGTAATCATGGACAACGTCTCCGAGAAATGCAAAGAGGCACTTTTCTGGCAGCTGACCTGCGGTCCATTCGTGATCTGCTGAAATAACCTCTGGGGAGGCATCGTCATATTCTAAAAGAGGTATTTCGTTTTTTATAATCACGGGAGCTCCTGAGTTTTGGAGGACAGAACGATGGGCGGTGGACGGCAAGGGCCTATTGAGCATTAATCATGTCTAGAAGCTCTTTTGTATATTCTTCGGGGCAATTGATGGAATACTCGCCGTGATATAAGCCTTTCTTTATCTCAAGAACGCTACCAGGCAGTGCTTTATGCAATTGCTCTGCTGAACGGATCATCTTTTTCTGTTCTTTTTCTCCGACAAGTATACGGACTTTGGCGTGGACATTTTGAAGGTTGGGTTTTATCTCATAGGATGTATTTGCTTCCAAGAATGCAATCATGTTTTCTTTTGAGATTTGTGACGTGTCCCGATAATAGTCTTCAAATAAATCTTTACGAATATGAAGATAGTCAAATTGCATTTGAGCAAAGTACTTCTTTTTCACTAAGCCATAACTTAGAGAAAACATTGGTTTAATCAAGGCATTTGTCAGCTTGGACGGAATGACAGAGGCGCTTTCAATGACAGCGTTTTGACAAATTGAGTTTCGTTGCGTCAGCATTTCTACTAAAATCTGTGCACCAAGGGACAGCCCTCCAATAAGGAGAACTGAGCCTCCAAATTCTTTATCAATAAAAGAAATGAGCCGACTTGCGTTTTTCTCAATACTTATAAAATCACTGTCGCTGCCTGCGTGTCCGTCAAGGATCGGCAATACAACGTGATATTGATCCTTCAGCAGGTCAGCCTCGGCTTTATAATTCCACCAAGATAAACCGCCGCCGTGAAGCAGCATGATTACGTCGTTATGTTGTTTTCCAAATTCTACCGTTTTCATAGCAGCTCGAATCAGTTTGTGCTTTTAATCTAAGCCCGAGAAAGCACCACAACGCACTCCACGTGCTTGGTGTGAGGGAACATGTCCACAGGTGTCACGCGCTCAATGGCAAACCCGCTGTCGAGAAGAACTTTGAGGTCTCTGGCCTGCGTCACAACGTTGCAGCTCACGTACACGATTTTCTTCTGGGCTAGCTGGGCAGTTGCCTTGAGGAAGGTGGGCGTTGAGCCCGCGCGAGGCGGGTCAAGAATAATAACGTCAAAGTTCTGACCGTCTTTTGCCAGAGCTTGCATGTAGCGAGTGGCATCGTCGCAGATAAATTCGGCTTCAAGTTTGTTGTTTCGAGCGTTTCTGCGAGCCATTTGAATGTTGTTTTCAACCTGGTCAACGCCAGTGAGTAAGAGGTTGATGCCTTGAGCTTCAGCAGCGTGAGCCAAGCAAAGTCCAATGGTTCCCGTGCCGCAGTAGGCGTCGAGGACTCGCAGGTTGCTGGCCGGTGCGGAAGTGGCTGCCTGAGTGGAAGCGTCGGTCTGCGTAGCTCTGGCCTGCGCGGTGCCGACTTGCGTAGTGCTGGTCTGTTCGGAGCCAGCAAGCGCGCCGTCGATGGCCAGCTGGTAGAGCACCTCAGTTTGCTGAGGGTTGGTCTGGTAGAAACTGGTTGGGCCAATCTCAAATGTGCAGCCCAAAAGCTTGTCACTCATAGACGTTGAGCCCCAAAGCAGACGGGTTTCTCGCCCTAAGATTGCGTTGGTGCGCTTCTGGTTGACGTTCAAGAAGATGCTGGTCAGCTCGGGGTGCGCCTTACGAAGCGCAGCAATAAACTCCTGCTCATGAGGCAGGTGCTGGCCGTTGACCACCAGCACGAGCATGACATCATCGGTGGCATATCCGCAGCGAACCACGCCATGGCGAAGTGCTCCCTTGCCGCGATCTTCCTGGTAAGCGTGAATGTTGAATTGGCCGGCAAGATACGCTACGTCGTTGAGAATGGCGCGAGCTCGACCGTCTTCTACTAGGCATTCCTTTGAAGCAATAATTTTGTGCGTTCCGCTTGCGTAAAAACCAGAGCGAACCGTGCGGCCCTTGCCCGGCGCAAATGGCGTTGCCGCCTTATGACGATACGCTAGAGGCTCGTCCATTCCGCGGATGGGCTCGATAGTTACGTTATTGATGCTTGCCAGCGGGGCGAGAAGTTCCTCTACCTGCGTTTGCTTGCGTCTAAGTTGGATAGGATAGGGGACCGAAAGCCATTCACAGCCTCCGCAGCTACGCGCAATAGAGCATGTTGGTGTCTTGTATCCCATAGTTCCTCTCCAAATCTTGGGTTACTACTATACCGTTTGCGGGCTTAAATGGCACGTTGAGGGGATTGTTGTGTCTAATATGTTTCATTTTTTGTATCGTTTCCCGTTTACCTAAAAAACCGTTAAGCTAACAGGCACAGTATTTTGGCGAGACAAAAGAGGTGGACTATGGCTCTCATCAGCAAAATTGGTATTATCGGCGCTAATCACGTAGGCGCACATGTTGCAAACGCCCTGCTTTACCAGGGACTTGCTACTGAGCTCTACATTAGCGACACAAATGAGGTCCTCTGCAAAGCTCAGGTAAACGACCTGCTGGACGCAATGCCATTTTATCCACACCCTGCTCGCGTTTTTGAGCTTGATGACCGCTATGAGGAGCTTGCTGGTTGCGACATTATCGTTAACGCCGCAGGTCATGTAGCTGCTGCTGCGGGCAACCGCGATGGCGAGCTCTTTGTTACCACTGACGAGGCCAAGAAGTTCGCTAAGCGCATCGCAGACGCTGGCTTCGATGGCGTTTGGGTCAACATCGCAAACCCCTGCGACGTTGTTACCACTGAGCTCCAGTATCTGACTGGCGCCGATCCAAATAAGGTCATCGGCTCCGGCACCACGCTGGACTCCGCTCGACTCCGCCATGCGCTTTCTGGCGCTACCGGCTATCCAGCATCTTGCATCAACGCTTGGATGCTGGGCGAGCACGGTAACGGCATGTTTGCTTGCTGGTCGCATGTCTCCATTGGTTGCCTCACCCTCGACGAAGTTGCAACTCAGACGGGCAAGACCTTTGACCTCCCAGAGCTTGAGCAGGCCGGACGCATGGGTGGTTACGTCACTTACAGCGGCAAGCAGTGCACCGAGTACTCCATTGCAAACGGAGCTGTCGAGGTTATCAAGGCTATTGTCCACGACACCAAGCTGATCACGCCAGTCTCCACGCTGCTCAACGACGTGTATGGTGTTTCTGGCTTCTACTCTTCACTTCCTGCGGTTATCGGCGCCAATGGTGTCGAGAAGGTCTTTGTGCCCGAGCTCTCCGACTCCGAGATTGAGGCATGGCGCAAGTCTTGCGAGCATGTCAAGAGTAACATCGACCAGCTTGGTTGGCTTGAGGTAGACGCTCGTATTGACTAGCACGCCGCACGCCGTGCCGCTGTGGCCGCGAGTCACATCGCGTCGTGGGCTGCGACCAGGCAATAGTGCACACCGAACACACCTTGGGGGCTTCTCCCGAGGTGTGTTTTTGTGCAACCGAGCTATTCTCCACCATCTTTTGATTGCCTCTAGTTATGAGCCTGAAAACCGCATCAAGTCTGAGTAAAACAGCTCAGACATGGCGAGCAAAACCGGCAAATAGCTCAGACTTGGTGCACTTTTCCGGCAAATCGTTCAGACATGGCGAGAAAATCAGGCTCCATAAGAGTGCTCATGAAACTAACCTCGGATTCAAAAGTCACGTCACGAAAGGTCTGCCTGAAAAGTGCAAAGAATCTGTGTTTGGGACACAGATTCTTTGATGAAATCAGGCAGAATCCACCGATTCTTTGATGTTTTCAGGCAAACGTTACAGATTCTTTGCAGAAATCAGGCGCGCTTAGTCCAAGCCTTACAGATCGGTTACTTTTCTCGAAGAGACGAACTTCTCGCCATGCGCCGCATCAAGCGTTTTTCTCACCGCTCACCTCTCGCCGCGCGCCGAGGCCAACAAAACTACCGCCTTACCTGCGATTTTTGAACAACATTTAAATAAAAATTTCTATTGACTTGTAATCAATGTGATATCACAATGATGCCAACAGAAAGCTCATTGTCACAAAGGAGATCTTATGAGCACCGAGAAAATCATTAAGTCCAAGAGTGGTTGGCTGTTCCTGCTGATTACCATTGCTCTTTTTGCAGTTGCAGCCCTGTTTTTGGCTAATTTTGTACTCAGCGCTATCGCTGCAGACAGAAATCCTCGCCTGGACCCATCGTTCCCAAGCATCATTGGTGCGCTGGTATTCTTCTTTGCAGGTTTGTTTGTTTCGAGCGGACTATTCAGTCTTCAGCCTGGTCAGGCAAAGGTTTGCGTGCTGTTTGGTAAGTATATTGGCACCGTTAAGGACGAGGGCCTTCGTTGGGCAAATCCTTACTACGCCAAGACCCTTTCTACAAACCTGGGTGACCTCTCTTCTCTCGCTGCAGGCGTTACTCCCAGTGTAAGCGTACACACCTCCATCATTTCCACCCGTGCTCGCACGCTGAACGGCGAAGTCCTCAAGGTCAACGACCGCATGGGTAACCCAATCGAGATCGCCGAGGTTGTTGTTTGGCGCGTGAGCGATACCGCAAAGGCCCTCTTTGACGTCGACGACTACGACAGCTACGTTACTATGCAGGCAGAGACCGCTCTTAGGCACGTCGCGAGCATCTACAGCTACGACCACATGGAGGACGAGTCCGAGTCCAACACCGCAATTACCCTGCGTTCCAACATCGAGGAGGTCTCCGAGGCGCTTCAGTCCGAGCTGAGCCGCAACCTTTCCGTCGCTGGTATCACCGTTGACGACGCTCGCCTCACGCACCTGTCCTACGCTCCCGAGATTGCGCAGGCAATGCTCCGCCGCCAGCAGGCAGAGGCAATCATCGCTGCACGTAAAAAGATCGTCGAGGGCGCCGTTTCCATGGTTGACATGGCTCTCACCCAGCTTTCCGAGAATGGCGTTGTTGAGTTCGACGAGGACCGCAAGGCCGTCATGGCTTCCAACCTCATGGTTGTTCTCTGCGGCGAGTCCGAAGCTCAGCCTGTGCTTAACACCGGTTCCTTGCAGCAGTAAAGCATGGCGAGAAACCCATGGCACCTCGCAAACAATATCCACTTCGTGTAGCTCCAGAAGTCTGGGAGGCAGTTGAACGCTGGGCGCAAGATGACATGCGTTCAACCAACGCTCAGGTAGAATGGATACTTCGCGATGCCCTAAGAAGAGCAAAGCGATCTCCAAAAGTTCAAGACACTCGTGTGAACAAGATAGATAAATTGGAAGAAGGAAACTAACATGGCCGACAACATCCCACAGCCACCTGTTCCTAACGCTCCCGTACCTCCTGCCGCACCTGTAGCCGCCGCTGCTGCGCCTACTGCGCCTGCAGCTTCTCCCGCACCAGCTCCAGCCCCAGCTCCAGCGGCATCTGGCGAGGTTGTTCCCGTGCTGAGCGTCCAGCACTTTACCAAGAAGTATGGCTCTAAGGTAGCTGTTTCTGACCTTTCGCTCGACGTTATGCCTGGCGACATCTACGGTTTTATCGGCCACAACGGCGCAGGTAAGACCACGCTCATCAAGTCCATCGTTGGCGCTCAGCCATTTGAGGGCGGCGTCATTTTTGTGGACTCCAAGAATGTGCTGGTTGACCCTGTTGGCTCAAAGCAGGTCATCGCTTACGTCCCAGATAACCCAGACATTTACGAGTTCATGAGCGGCATTAAGTACCTCAATTACGTCAGTGATATCTTTGGCGTTCCTGCGGAGAACCGCGTCGAGCGCATTACTACGCTGGCCAACCGCTTGGGCATCACCGATTCCCTGGCAAATGCTATTGGCAGCTACTCTCACGGCATGAAGCAGAAGCTGGTTCTGATTTCCGCCCTGCTCCACGAGCCAAAGCTCATCATTTTGGACGAGCCATTTGTTGGCCTGGATCCAGCAGCAAGCTTCGAGTTGAAGAAGATGCTGCACGAGCTTGCCGACCGCGGATCTGCCGTGTTCTTCTCGTCACATGTTCTTGAGGTTGTCGAGAAACTCTGCAATAAAATTGCAATTATTCGTCAGGGCAAGCTTCTTGCTGCAGGTAAAACGGACGAGATTCGAGGCAATGCTTCTCTTGAGGAAGTCTTCCTTGGTCTTGAAGCTGGCGCTCCTGGCGTTTCTGCCGAGATTGCTCAGGATATGGCTACTACAAAGGACGGCGCCGCTGTTCAGCCAGTCATTCCTGGCGCACCTGTAGCGGCTGCACCCGCCGCGCCCGCAGCAGCACCAGCAGCACCCGTCGCACCTGCCGCACTAGCAGCACCAGCCGCACCTGCAGCCCCAGCCGCGCCTGCAGCACCAGCAGCACCTGCAGCGTCCGCCGCACCTGCAGCGCCCGCCGCACCTGCGGCTCCAGCAGCACCTGCAGCACCAACCGTGCCTGGCGCACCAGTGCCTCCAGGTGCTCCAGTTCCTCCCTCCTTCCCTAAGGAGAACTAGTCATGGCAAACAATGTTCCACAGGCTCCTCAGCGCCCCGATGTGCCTGAGCAGAACCTGCAACTATCAGGAGATGTCTTTATTCCAGCTCAAGTAAGTGCTGGTCAAGTTCCTGTTCTCGATCGCTCTGAGCTCAAACTGCCTTCCAATCTCAAAGTGTTTTGGATGCTGCTTAAGGTTCAGATCACCATGATTTGGACTACGCAGGTTATAGGTGCTCGAAAGAATTTTGAGAAAAAGGTTGGCGCAAACGCTCTGCCTATTGTCGGTGGTATTTTTGTAGTTGTTGGCACGCTCTTCATGATGGTTTACATTTACGGCATTGCTACAACT
Organism: uncultured Atopobium sp.; assembly: GCA_937905925.1. Lineage (GTDB taxonomy): Bacteria > Actinomycetota > Coriobacteriia > Coriobacteriales > Atopobiaceae > Lancefieldella. The sequence goes on along the minus strand of CALCXO010000032.1, from coordinate 45,889 downwards.
CTAGCCATTGCTGGCTTCACAAGGCTGCTTCCTCTGGTAGGAATTCTTGTTGGCGCTCTACCTGGTATTATTTTGACGTTTGTAAAGGCCAATGGCGTGCTTTTTGCGTACAAGGATTACGACTTTATCATGTCGCTTCCAATCAAAAAGAGCACCATTATTTATTCTCGCGTAGCAGCTCTGTATGCTGCAGAGGGTATCTGGTCTATTGTCATTATGCTGCCAGTCTTTTTGGCTTACTTCACCTTTGAGGCTGTTACACTTCCACGCTTGATTGGTGCCTTGTTCGCGCTTCTTCTTGGGCCTAACCTTGCGGTTTCCGTAGCTATTCTCTTGGCTTTCGCTGTTTCTGCTCTTGCTGCAAAACTGCACTTCAAGTCACTCGGCGTGGTTATCGGCGGAGCGTTCGGTCTTCTGTTTATGGTCGCTTATCTGTTCGTTATCTTTACGGTATCTTTCAATGCAGACAAGTTTGTCCCAGGTGTGGTGGATAATTTCCAGAACACCGTCTTTAGCGTGGCAAGTTCAGTTGGTGTAGTTTATCTTCCATCACTGTGGATTGCGGATTTCTTTAACTCCGGATCCCTTGTCAGTTTCTTGCTGTTTGTCTTGGTCTCCATTGGAGCTCCTGCAGCAATTGTGGCAATCATTTCTCGCTTCAACGACCGCATTAATGCGCTGGTAAGCGAGGACAAGGTCCAGAAGAAGTTCACCACCAAACAGATTTCCACCAAGTCCGCGACGCCTTTTGTTGCTCTGATCAGAAAAGAGATTCAGACCATCACGGGTTACCCAGCAGTCTTTATAAACATGCTTTTTGGCTGCTTGTTGATGGTTATTCTCGCCTTTATTTCTCTGTTCTTTAGTACGTCGTCTATCGTGGCCTACTTTGTTCCTGCTTCCGAAGTCCCGCGCTATCTCCCTTTGGCAAGAACCATCTTTGGCATGGTAACCACCTGGTTTGGCACCTCGATGTTTTGCGCTGCCAACTCCGCTGCCATTTCGTACTCGCTGGAAGGCCGCTCAAACTGGCTGATGGCAACTATGCCCGTATCTTCAAAGCAGATTTTTGGCGCAAAGATTGCCGTTAACATGATCTACGTGCTCATCTTCAGTGTTATGACCCAGATTTTCTTCCTGATTCCTGGTCACATCACTATTGAAACGGCCCTGAGAAACGTCATTCTGCCGCTCTGCATTGTGTTCCTGGTGTCTAACGTGGGCCTGGCCATTGATATTCGACGTCCAAACTTTGACTGGACTTCTGTCATCGATATCACCAAGAGAAGCCTTTCGGTCACCGTATCTTCTCTTGCGGGCACGCTGGGCTCCATGTTTGTCATCGGCGGAACGTTCATGATGATGATTGTTCCGGTTATCGACTCATTTAGCTCGTCAACAGGCGTGATTAACGAGACGCTGCCAAACATTATCTTTGTCACACTGTCGCTGGTGAACGCAATTATCGGCTACCTGATCTTTAACAACACCGTTCACCGAGGAGTTAGAATCTAACTTTTGTGATGCACAAGGGTGATATGGCAAAATTTCGCGTCATTTACCTGCGGTAACAGCACAAATTCTTCTGCCGAGAAGAAACTTTGAGGCACCCACCGTATGTCGTTTATCGAATGGTGGGTGTCTCTTTTTGTGCTTTGCGGTACGGTAGGGTGGCTAGAGGTTTTCTTGTTCGGTAAGTAGCAGGAAGGGCCGAAGCATATCGCGCTAGACTCGGGCGCGTACTATCGGCTGACCTTCTCGGCTGCTTACCGCAGTCAGAGGAGGCATCATGGCCGAAAAAAATGTTTCTAAGGTAAAGAATGTGGTCCTGGTGGGCCAAGGTGGCGTGGGCAAAACCATGCTTGCCGAGGCAATGCTGCATCTGACGGGTGCAACCACTCGTTTAGGCGGCCACGCAGGTACAAAGCCCACGCTTGATTACGATTCACAGGAGTCAGAGCGCGGATTCTCCATCTCTACTACTATCGCACCAATTACCTGGGAAAATACACGTATTAACGTGCTCGACGCACCGTGCTATCCTGACTTTGTGGGTGACGCCTATTCGGCAATGAGCGCTGTCGAGACTGCGCTGTTTGTTGTTGATGCAGCTAGTGGACCTGGCACTATTACTACCAGGCTTTGGTTTGCTGCTGAGGATCTATCTCTCTGCCGTGCGCTATTTATCAACCGCTTGGACCGCCCTGATGCAGACTACGAAACCGCGATGGCTATGCTCCAGGATCGTTTTGGCTCCTCGCTTGGTGCGGTGACCATTCCAATGGGTTCCGGCGAAGCATTTTCCGGCATCATTGACGTTGTCCATCAGAAGGCTCGCAAGCTGGTAGACGGCAAGCCTGAGGTCACCGATATTCCTGTCGAGTTCCAGGCAGAGGCAGAAGCTGCTCGCGCCGCCCTGACCGAGCTGGTTGTTGAGGCCGACGATGAGCTGATGATGCGCTACCTTGAGGGCGGGGAGATTACGCAGGAAGAGCTTGAAGGCCTGCTGGGCAAGGCCCTTATGGAGCGCATTTTTGTTCCTGTTTTCTCGGGCTCTTGCGTTCGCGAGGAGGGCGTCATTTCCTTGCTTGACGCCGTTGATGGCTGGTTCCCAACTATGTCCGACTTTGGCCGCATTCCACTGGTCAACGGCGAGCAGCTTGATATTTCCCCTGATGACGAGCGCCCCGTTGCGTTTGCTTTCAAGTCGCTGCAGGATCCACAGAACGGTAAGCTTACCTTTGTGAAGGTGCTTGCAGGTACTGTTTCTGCAGGTTCCGAGCTTATCAACGCTCGCACACGCAAGCCCGAGCGCCTTTCTCACCTGTATCGCATGTGCGGCAAAGAAACAACTGACGTCAACACCGCCGCAGCCGGCGATATCGTAGTAGTTCCAAAGCTCGAGGCCATGACGGGCGACACGCTCTCCGTTACCGGTAAGGTTGAGGCTGCCGCGTTTAGGTTCCCCAACTCCCTGTATCGCACGGCTATTGAGCCTGATGAGCGCGGTACCGAGGGCAAGCTCTTCGCGTTCCTGGAGAAGGCCGCCGACGCCGATCCAACCCTTAAGGTTGAGCGTGACGAGGACACCGGCCAGACCATTGTTTCTGCAATTGGAGAGGCACAAGTAGCCGTTCTTCTCGAGCGTCTTGAGCAGCGAGCCGGCGTTTCCGCACATAAAATGGCGCTTCGCATCCCATATCGCGAGACGATCCGTCGAGTTGCAAGTGCTCAGGGTAGGCACAAGAAGCAGACCGGCGGCTCGGGTCAGTATGGCGACTGCTGGCTGCGCATTGAGCCAAACCCAGACGCAGGTTACGAGTTTGTGGACGAAATCGTAGGTGGCCACATTCCACGCGGCTTCATCCCTGCAATTGACAAGGGCGTTCAGGAGACCATGCGCGAAGGCGTTTTGGCTGGTTATCCTATGATTGACGTTAAAGTTGCTGTTTACGAGGGTTCATACCACCCCGTTGACTCCAACGAGATGGCATTCAAGACCGCTGCTCGCATTGGTTTCCAGAAGGCTGTTGACCAGGCAGAACCTGTTCTCTTGGAGCCTATGGCTCACCTGGAGATTACCGTTCCAGACAGTTACGCAGGTTCCGTCATGGGCGACGTCTCCGCTTCTCGCGGTCGCGTTGAGGGAATGTCTTCCGGCACCGGTGTTTCGGCTGGTGAAACCACCATTAAGGCGACGATTCCATACGCTGAGGTTACCGATTACGCTACAAGGCTGAGGTCCCTCTCGCGCGGAACAGGCGAGTATACCGTTGAGCTGGCAGGATACGAGCAGGTACCACACGACATTCAGGCTCGTCTTGCTGCCGAGTACGCTGAGCGTCGCGCCGCCGGCGAGCGCTAATCCGCAGGCAGACGTACTCTGCGAGTACGGCAGGCGCTGCGAACGCGAAACCACAGGTAGATGAAGCGCTTCAAGCAAGAACCCTCGCATCTTTCAGGTGCGAGGGTTCTTTTGCGTTCCTGCAATGCGTTTAGCGTTGGTTTCTTAGGCTTGGCGTACAAAACGGTGCAGCTTAGCCGCGCCTCGCTGAAGAACTGTCACGTTTCTAGTCAAGATGATCGGACGACTGGGCTCAATGTCTGACATTTAGAGAGCCTCGCTACTTGATATACATTTCTGTGCATAAACTTCAATCAATATGCTGGAAAATGAATATAGATATATAAGAAATTTAATCATCGATAAATTCCGCACTTAAGGAACACACCTATGGCGGATATTCTGCTCAATTACGGGCATATTACACACCTAATGACGATAATCTGCATGCCTTAGCTATTTTTGGCGTCATGTATACGTCTTTTTGACAGATTATCCGACATAGGTGTGTTCGGCCATCAGCAAAACAGTGCAAGCAGCTAAGTAATGCTGCAAAAACTAAATTTCGAGTAATTCCTGGACGCGTTCTGGGTAAACGAAAAACGTATCTTCGCACTTTAAAGTTATGTTTAGATTGTCGTGCATTTGACCTGTGCGTTTGACCCGCGCGTCTAACGCATCGCTCGTACGGTGTGGCTGTCCGCAGGTGCACGCCCTGCGCAGTCCACGCAGCCCGCGCACACCGCGGATCCCGTACGTCACACAGCAAACAAGCTGCTCATTTCTGTATCGTTTAAAGAAAGGTCGCACATGTACCTAGAGAATATCAATGGACCAGAGGACGTAAAGAAGCTGGACGCGGAGGCTCGTGCAGTACTTGCGCAGGAGATTCGCGACAACTTGCTGGTCATGGAGTCAAAGCATGGCGGCCACTTTGGCCCAAACTTTGGTATCGTCGAGGCAACTATCGCGCTTCATACCGTGTTCAATTCGCCCGTTGACCATATCGTTTACGATGTCTCGCACCAGACGTATCCCCACAAGATGCTCACCGGCCGCAAGCAGGCATACATGGATCCCGCGCTTTACGACTCGGTGTCTCCTTACACTGATCCCGCCGAGACTCCGCACGACCTCTTCAAGATCGGCCACACCTCCACGTCCATTAGCTTGGCGCTTGGCCTGGCAAAAGCTCGCGACATCATGGGCGGCAAGGAGAACATCATCGCAGTTATCGGCGACGGCTCCATGTCCGGCGGCGAGGCGCTTGAGGGTTTGAACGTTGCCGGCGAGCTGAACAGCAACTTTATCATCGTCTTCAATGACAATCAGATGTCCATCGCCGAGAACCACGGTGGCATGTACGACCAGTTCGCTGAGCTGCGTCGCACTAACGGAGCTGCCGAGAATAACCTCTTTAAATCGATGGGTCTGGACTACCTGTATGTCAATGACGGCAACGACATCGAGGCTCTTATCGCCGCGTTTGAGCAGGTAAAAGACTCGACCCATCCGGTCGTGGTTCACATCAATACGCTCAAGGGTAAAGGCTACGCTCCCGCGGAGGCAAACAAGGAGAAGTGGCACTGGCACATGCCGTTTGACATCCAGACTGGTCAGAGCCCTGCATCCGGTTCCTCCGAGTCGTATGCCAGCATCTTCGCAGAGTATGCGCTCAAGCGCGCAAAGACTGACCCGAAGTTCCTGGTGCTCATGTCGGCTGTTCCTGGTCTTCTCGGCCTTTCACAGGAACGTCGAGAAGAGCTGGGAAAGCACTACCTTGACGTGGGCATTGCCGAGGAAACCGCAGTTGCAATGGCTTCCGGCGCAGCTCACGCCGGTGCGCACGTGGTTTGGGGCTCAAGCGCAACCTTCATCCAGCGCACCTACGACCAGCTGACCCAGGACCTGGCGCTTAACCAGAATCCTGCGGTTATCGTGGGCTCCGGCTCCATTAGGGGATTGATGGCCGCCACCCACCAGGGCCTCAGCAGCATTTCCATGATCGCAAACATTCCTAACATGGTATACCTCGCGCCGTCCAATGCCGAGGAGTACGTTGCCATGCTCGACTGGGCACTTGACCAGGACAAACACCCCGTCTACATCGCAATCCCTTCCGGTCCCGTGGTTCACGCCGAGGGCCCCGTCCGCACAAACTTCGACGACCTCAATATCTACGAGGTCACGCGCCAGGGCTCCAAGGTGGCCGTTCTTGCCCTGGGCGATTTCTACGACCTTGGCGAGAAAACCGTTGAGGCCCTCAGCTCTACCTTGGGAATTGAAGCCACGCTGGTCAAACCATACTTTGCCTCGGGCGTTGACCAGGATCTGCTCGACAACCTGGTAAAAGACCATGACGTCATCGTAACTATTGAGGACGGCATCATCGAAGGCGGCTGGGGACAGAATATAGCCAGCTACCTGGGAACTTCTCCCGCACGCGTGCTGAACTACGGCGTCAAAAAGGCTTTCTACGACCGCGTCAACATCGCGGATCTTATGCGAGAAAGTCATCTGGAGCCCGAGCTGATTGCTGCAGACGTTAAGCAGGTGCTGGGCCTGTAGGCGCTTAGTCTGTAAGTGCGTCGCCGCTGGTAGGTAGGCGCCGCCACGCTGTTGCACTGCCGCTCCGGCGTGAGCCGCGCCAGCGCTGCGGCTTTGTCATTGCGGCATCGCCCGCACTTCTCGCTATTACATCAAAACTGCAACAAAAAAGAGGGGCCGCATCTGCGGTCCCTCTTCTGTTTCAAGCAAATGTGCTGTTGCGGTGCCGTTGCGACCCGTAGCGTGTTGTTGCGGTGCCGTTGCGACCTGCCGCCAGACGCGCCGGTGTGCGTCGCGCGGCGTGCAGCTAGAAGCTTAAGCCTTAAGAGCGCGGCCCATAGCGTCAGCCTGAACGATAGCTGCATAGAGCTCGTCAGGAGTGACGTCGCCAGCAAGGTTGTGGATGGTCTCGCCAGGAACGCAAGCAGCCTCAGCAATCTTCTTGATCTGCTCGTCAGTGGTGATGCCAACCTCCTCGAGGGTAGTTGGAAGACCAACCTCAAGGCAGAAGTCCTGGACCTCGTCGAACTCCTCCTGAGGAACGCCCTCAAGAACAAGCTGGACCAGGGTACCAAAAGCAACGCAGTTACCGTGAGGTGCGCTGTGGCCACCAAGGGAGGTGAGGCCGTTGTAGAAGGAGTGAGCTGCTGCGCAGTTAACGTTGTCAGCGCCGACGCCACTCATGTAGACGGTTGCCTCGCAGATAGCCTCAAGAGCTGGGGTTACAACGTTGTTCTCGCAAGCCTTAATTGCCTGTGAACCGTAATCGCGAAGGGTGAGGTAGCACTCCTTAGCAATTGCCATACCGACGCGGGTAATGCCGGTTCCCTCAAGGGAAGGAGACTCGGTGCGGATAGATGCGCGGCCCTCAAAGTAGGTGCCCAGTGCGTCGCCCATGCCTGCTACCAGGAAGGAAACAGGTGCGTTAGCGATGATCTGGGTGTCGACCATAACTGCATCTGGGTTCTGTGGGTAGAAGAGGTACTTGTCAAAGGAACCGTCATCGTTGTAAATAACGGAGAGGCCGGTGCATGGAGCGTCGGTAGCTGCAACGGTAGGAAGAATAACGATGCGCTTACCAGCGTAATATGCGGTTGCCTTTGCGGTGTCAACAGCGCTGCCGCCGCCGATAGCGACGACTACGTCGATGTTGTCCTCCTCGACGATAGCCTTCATGCGGTTAATCTCGCCGTTGGAAGAGATGCCACCGAAGACCTCGTAGCGACGGTAATAGTCGCCCTTGCCCTCGAAGCTCTGCTCGATCATGTCGTGGGTTGCTTTGTAGCCGCTGTTAGAGCAAACAAACAGGAAGCGCTTTCCCATGTAGCCCATCTCTTTTTCGAACTCGAGACAAGCATTTTTGCCCTGAACATACTTCAGTGGCTCACGCATTGCGCGTAGCATTTTCATAGGTTCCCCTCTCCGGATACGTTTTAGACCTATGTAATTTATGGTAACACTGTCAAAAGAACATAACAGCAAGGAAAATATTTCTGTGGAGCATTACTTTAAGTTAGCCTCACTAAAGCAACAGGATGATTGGAAATAATTCTATTTGGAGAACTTATAATATGGGGAAATCAAAATGGGGGATAGAAATAATCTAATGAGGAAATGAATGTTTGAAGGAAAGTTAGCAACAACAGAAAAGAACATTCTGCTCTACGAATGGTCAAATTATATAAATTCAAGTGTTTTGATTTGGACCATCTTAACCCTCTATTATCTTTGGCGTGGTTTAAGTTATTTTGATATTGCACTAGTTCAGAGTGTTGGAGCAATAGCTACAGCAGTGCTTGAGATTCCAACAGGATGGATATCTGATCGTTGTGGACACCATATTGTTTTAAAAATTGCTTCTTTTTCTAGACTCGTGGCAATAGTGACTTTAACTTTTGCAAATAGTTTTTTACTGATGGTAGCTTCTGAATTGTTCTTTTCTTTAGCAAGTGCGTCACAGTCAGGAGCTGGAAGTGCTTTTCTTTTCGAAGCGACAAATGCAAATTCTGGGATGGATAGGAAGAATGGCGCATATGCTCTAATTCTTTCAAAAATGACAGGGACTCAGTCAATCATTAGAATTACTGTTCGTTTAATAGCTCCTGTTCTTTTTAGTATCAATCCTTTGACTCCTTTTGTTATTTCGATCTTTGTATATTTTCTTGGGCTATTAGTCACTTTGGAATTTAAAGAAAATGATGTAAGTCCTAATAGAAGAAACAATTGTCTACCAGAAGAAGATGGATTTATAAGGACTAGAACTAGTAAATTGAATCTGAAAGAAAATGTACAGACATTTTTTCAGGAACTTATAAAGATTGTGAAAACAAATATATTTATTTCGCTTTGTACAGTTTCAGCAATTTCATTAATTTTAGTTAGTAATTACAGCCAGTTTATTGCCCCAAATTTAACCAGTATGGGATTTGATATAAAGTTCCTAGGAATCGTTACTGCTGCTGCAAGTTTAGGCGAGTTTTTTGGATCGAGGCTTACGGCAAAGATAGTGAAAACACTTAAAAATTCTTATAAGAAATCCGCTGAAGATATTATTGCGTTTTCAGGAAACGTAGAATTTCTCGTTATTTTAGCTATTCTTTCCGTGATTGCGATCTTGATGTTATGCGCTGGGCTAATCCCAAGTATATACGTATGTATTTTTACTTATGTAGCGATTAATTTATTCTCAACCACTTTAAGTATTTTGATAAACAATCAAATGAATTTAATCGCTGAAGAGAATAATCGCGCAACATTACTTTCTGTATCAAATCAGATTGAAGAAATCGCATCAGTGGTTTCGGATCCATTAATTGGAATTGCCTTAGACTTTTCAGGATTTGGAATAACTTATGTTGGTTTAGGCTGTATTACTCTTGTGGTAATAGCCCTTATTTTTACTATCCATTACAGGAAATATAGATAGTCATAACTCAATTTCTCATAATCTATTGGGTTAAAGTTATCTGGAAAGTTTACGTGAACATACATTCACAAGCCGGCAAATGATATCCTTGTAGTGTCAAATTTTCGCACTGTGGTCTTTGGAGGACACATGCTTAGTTCTGTCGAAATCAAACCCGATGTCTACTTTGTAGGCGCCCTGGATTGGAACGCTCGCGAGTTCCACGGCTACACCACTGAGCAGGGCATTACCTACAATGCATACCTTATCCTGGACGAGAAGGTCACGCTCATTGACACCGTCAAGCGTCCATTCTCCGAGGAGCTGGTCGAGCGCATTAAGAGCATCATCGATCCAGCAAAGATTGACGTTCTGATCTGCAACCACATCGAGATGGACCACTCCGGCAGCGTTCCTCGCATTCTGGAGCTTGCGCCAAACGCCGAGGTCTACGCAAGCGCGCCTCAGGGCGTTAAGGAGCTCAAGGCTTTCTATGGCGAGAATATCAACGTTAACGGCGTAAAGACGGGCGATACGCTCAACATTGGTAAGCGCACCCTGACCTTTGTGCAGACCCCAATGGTCCACTGGCCAGACAACATGGTCACGTATTCCGACTACGACAAGATCCTCTTCTCCAACGACGCATTTGGTCAGCACTACGCTTCAAGCACCCGCTTTGAGGACGAGTCCGACTACTGCGAGGTTATGAAGCAGGCTCGCAAGTACTATGCAAACATCGTTCTCCCTTACGGTCGTCAGGCTGACTCTGCTGTTACCGCAGTTAAGGGCATTGGTCTGGAGAACATCGATATTATCGCCCCAGCTCACGGCGTTGCATGGCGCTCTCACATTGCCGACATCATCTCCAAGTACGAGGAGTGGACTACCGGCAAGCTTGAGGAGAAAGCCCTGGTTGTATACGACTCCATGTGGGGTTCAACTGACAAGATGGCTCACGCTCTTCTGGACGGTTTTCTGGCTGAAGGCATTCCTGCCCAGCTCATCGATCTTAAAGAGACTCACATCTCCAACGTCATGTATCACTTCCTGGATTCCAAGTATGTCTGCGTTGGTTCGCCTACGCTGAACTCTAAGTTCCTGCCTACCGTCTCTTCCTTCCTGACCTATATGAGCGGTCTTTCTCCAAAGAATGACCACCGTATTGGCTTTGCGTTTGGTTCTTACGGTTGGGCTCCACTTGGACCAAAGATGGTTCAGGCCGAGCTTGAGGCAGCAGAGTTCACCATGCCACTGCCGGTTCACGCTATCGGTTGGCTTCCTTCCGATGAGGACCTGGATGCCGTTCGCGCACAGGTTAAGGACCTGGTCGAGGCTGGCAAGCAGCTCTAATCCAGCGGTATATTGAGGGAGACCCCCACATTCATGCTGAATGTGGGGGTCTTTTACTGTAGGGGGAGTTAAGTGGGTAAGAATGATTCAAATAACCCCGAAGTGACCCCGGAGTGACCCCGGAGTGACCCCAGAGTGATCCCGAAGCGACCCCGGAGTGACCCCGGAGCGACCCCGAAGTGGTAAAAAATCCGTTTAGTTGGAGAATACAGGTTTCTGTATATAGCGTTTGCCCAGATAAAAGTTTTTGAAGCGGTAAAAAATCGTCTTAGTTGGAGATAAATTGGCTAATTTTAAGTTTTCATTTCCAACTAAACGGGTTTTTTACCTTTTTCGGCACATAATTTTAGGCGTGAAAGTTACGTATTCATGGCAATGAATTAATTGGACAAGTTATTCAAAATTCTGTATCAAATATTGAGAACTGCTTGTTAGTCAGAATTAACGCAGAAAAATAGAGAAGCATGACATTAAAATTGCGGTTTGAACCGCAGAAAAGTGATTCGCATCGCGGGAAAAGCGTGCTACTCGTATAGTTGACGTCAGCACGCCGCGTTTCCGTCAGCCGCGCCGTGTAACTCGCGCTTAGTTGACGCTATCACCTCGCGGAGTCGTTCGCGTTGTCGCGTCTCGCGACTGACGTTTCATGGCGAGACTGTGTCAAATTCCTGCAGACCACAAGGTAGAGCGCGTTAGAGTACAATGGTCTGTACAAAAAAGTAACTTCGAAGAGGTAGGTGCCCATACATTCGATGGACATTGCGTTAAGTATTGGAATAACTCTGCTGCTTACCCTGGTAAACGGCTTCTTTTCTGCGGCTGAGATGGCTATTGTCAGCTCTCGTCGCGCGGCACTTGAGGCGGACGTAGACGAGGGCGATCCAAGAGCCTTGGCTGTCATTGACATTGCCACTGATCGAGGATATTTTCTTGCAACAATCCAGGTTGCAATTACCCTGGTAGGTTTTGCTTCCTCGGCATTTGCTGCGACAAGCCTTTCCGAGCCATTCGGCGCTTGGCTGGTCAGTATCGGAGTCCACGCTGACCTGGCGCTTCCTTTGGCCGTCGTGGCTATTACGCTGATTGTTTCGTTCTTTTCCGTGGTCATCGGCGAACTGGTTCCAAAGAGCATTGGCCTAGCAAACTCCGAGGCAGTGGCCAAAGCAGTCGTCGGCCCTATGAAGGCGTTCATGCAGATTGTGCGTCCGCTCGTGTTCATCACGTCTGCCTCGGCAGATGCGGTTACCACGCTGATAGGCATTGACACCACCAACGATCATCAAGAGGTCACCGAGGAAGAACTTCGCTACATCGTCAAGGATTCCGAGGACCTCTCTGAAGAAGAAAAATCCATGATCCACGAGGTCATCGAGATGGGCGACACCGTTGTCCGCGAGGTAATGGTCCCGCGCGTTGACATGACCGCCATGGAAGACACCGCAACTATCGCCGAGGTCCTGCGCGTCATGCGCCAAACAGGTTTCTCCCGCATCCCTATCTACCACGAGAATATCGATCGCATCGTGGGCATCGCTCACATCAAAGATTTGCTGGAGCCGGCGCTTGACCAGCACGATAGTGACGAGAAGATCGCGCGCTTCGTACGTTCTGCTGACTACGTGCCCGATACCAAAGACATCATTCCGCTGCTTACTGAGATGCAGACAAGCCGCGACCAGATGGTCATCGTTGTTGACGAGTACGGTGGAACCGCTGGTGTCATCACCGTTGAGGACATCGTCGAGGAGATTGTTGGCGAGATTGAGGATGAGTTTGATCCGGACAACAAGTACCTGACGCAGCTCTCTGATAGAGAGTGGCTGGTAGATGGTCGTTTCTCGCTCAATGATGCAGCTGAACTTGGATGGCCGGTTGGGGAATCTGAGGAGTACGAGACTATCGCGGGCTTTGTGCTGGATTTGGCAAATCATCTGCCTCGTCCAGGTGAGGTTTTTGAGAAGGATGGCTATGTGTTTCGCGTGCAGTCGATGCGTCGTCGCCGACTATCTTTGTTGCGTGTAATTGCACCAGAACCACAGGTAGACGGTGAATCTGAGCCAGCCAGCGAAAACTCTGACACATCAGAAAATGAATAACTAAAAGAATGATTACAATAGAGTGAACCAATAGAAAGAGGTTGAAATGGCGCAGTTGATTTCTATCAAAAAAGTTGTGGTAGGACCTAAAAACTTGACCGCTACCGTTGAGTTTTCGGCTAAAGCGCCACGTTTGACCTCGGAAAATGCTGAGGCAACTGAGCGCGTGCTTGAGCTTTTGCCAGGTCTTTCCGAGCACCTGTGCTTGGGTGACGCCGACGCTCGCTTTGGCCTTGTTGCCAAGGACACCGAGGTTGCGCACCTGCTTGAGCACGTAACCGTCGAGCTCCTGGCCCTGACCAACCTCGCGGGAGACGTTGCTTCGGGCAAGACTTCCCTGGTAGATTCCCGTCGCGGCCTCTACGAGATTATCCTCGTATGCCCAGACGACGTGCTGGTAGCAGCCTCGCTGTCCAGTGCTGTATGGCTCCTCAACTGGGCATATGGCAACCAGGAGGACGCCGATCCGGACATCAACGCAATCGTCTCTGGCCTTGTTGCGCTCATCCAGAGCCTTGACGGCGAGAAGACCGATGAGCTCGCAGACTCCGCGGAACCTGAGGCAGATGCTGCACCCCAGGCAGAGAGCGTAGACACAGAGGATTACGCTGCCGACAACTCCTCCGAGGACGTCGCTGATGCAGCTGCTGCTGATGCAGTTGAGGCTGAGGTTGCGGACGCTGAGGAGAACAACGCCGAGGTCGCAGGCATCGACGCAGCTGGCGAGGACGCCGTCGCACCCGCAGACGTCGCCGAGCCCGCAGCCGACGCCGCCGAGGCACCCGCCGACGAGCTTGCCGAGGCAACAGCTGCTGAGGACGCTACGGACGACTCCGAGGTCACTGACGTCCCAGACGACTGGAACATGATTAACGTTCCTCGTCCAAAGCCCGTTCGATAAACGCTCTTATTGCGGTATGATTACGTACAGCGTTTTGCTGTTTAACAGGAGGTACTTATGAGCAAGAAGTCTGCTGGTTTCTTTCTAGGCGCTATTTTTGGTGCTGCTGCTGGCGCTGTAGCTGGTCTTTTCCTAGCTCCACGTTCCGGCGAGGAGACTCGCGCTTTGGCTGCAGATGCTGTCAATGACGCATGGGATTCCGCACTTGATTCTTACGAGCGCACATCTAAGGTTGTAAGCACTAAGATTGACGAGGTCAAGCCTACTGTTGACGCAAAGACCGACGAGCTCCGCGCAAAGGTTGACCTTGCTCGCGAGCGCATGGATCAGCTCCGTGAGTCACTTTCTGACGCTGTGACCTCTGCTTCTAACACTGTCGCAGATGCTGCTGATGTTGTTGCAGACTCCTTTGTTGTTCCAGAGCCAACCGCCACAACCGCTGAGGCTCAGGCTGTTCGCATCGAGAACGTTGAGTCCCTCGAGCAGGAGCACGCTGGCGAGGGCTACCAGGAGGCATAAGCCTCACTTACAAGCAATGTGACGGGACGCCTTATGACGTCCCGTTTTTTATAGAGAGGTTTCACGTGAAAACAACCGAGCTCCTAGGCGCAAAGGTTCTTCTCCCTAAAAAGCCTGCTACAAAGGGCAAGCATGCGGGAGAAGAGCGGTTTTCCAAGTTAGGAAAAATCCACAACGTGGTTTTTGCACCCTTCAAACAGGGTCAGTCCTCGCAGGTAGTGGGCGTGATGGTTCAGAGGCCTGACATTGCTGGCATGATTAAGCAGGATGACGCGTTTGTCACGCTAGAGTCTCTGGAGACCATTGAGCAGGGACTTTGCGTTAAAGATCCCGAGAATAACGTTGATAAAGCAGCAATCAAACGCCTGAACTTGGACTTTGATGCCTGCATTCTATGGCACGGTATGGAGGCTCGCACTAAGAGCGGAAAGAGCTTGGGCTACGTGAGTGGCGCTGAGTTTGACCAGGTTACTGGTGTGGTCTCGGCATTTCTTGTAGGTGACGGTGCCGGATCGGAAGCTCTGGTAGGTTCGTTTGCCATCAAGCCTGAGTGGTTGCTGGGCTACTCCAACGGCGCAATGGTCCTCTCCGATGAGGCAGCAGATGCCCAGCTCACCGGTGGTCTAGCTGCAAAGGCGGGCGAGGGTTACGCGGCAGCTGCCGCAAAGGCTTCTGAGGCTACAGCTAAAGCCGGAAAGGCTGTTGCAGAGGTCACCGAGAAGGGCGCGTTTGCCCTGGGTAAGACGCTGGCCAAGGCAAAGCGTGCTATCGAAGATGCTACTGAGCCTGACGCAGAAGATGATTCCGAGCGCCCAGCTCCCGTTGCTGCAGAGGATGTTCGCCTCGAGAAACCATCTGCGGAGGAGCAAGGTGAGGCAGACAAGTCCGCAGCTGACAAAGCCGCTGCAGAGAAGGCCGCTGCTAAGCCTACCGCTAAGCCCGCAAGCAAGTCGTCCACGCAGGTCACCGCTAACAAGGCAGCTAAGGGTTTTGGCATGCAGCTTGGCCGCATGGGCAAGATGTTCTCTGACTTCAAGGACGAGTTTGACAAGGCAAGCAAGTAATAAGCCGCAGATAATCGCATAAAACAAAGGGCGAGAAGATCGATCTTCTCGCCCTATTTTTGTGTTGCAGTTGCGTGACGTTTGCTACAAGCCCATGGCCTGCAGAATGAACATCACAATGGTCAGGATGATGACGGTAATGATGGTAAACCAGGTCAGAGCGTTCCAGATGCGACCGTTGGCGTACTTGCCCATGATGTGTTTGTCGGCCGCAATGATAACCATAAAGACAAGCAGAATTGGCAGCAGAATACCGTTGATGACCTGGGCGGCCATCATGATGCCAAAGAGACTCATGCCTGGAATCAGAACAACCAGCGCAGAAATGACCAGGACGGTTGTAATAATGCCGTGGTAGACAGGGGCCTCCTGCCAGCTACGGTCGGCTCCGCGCTCCCAACCAAATGCCTCACAGATAGCGCTTGCGGTAATGCCTGGTAGAACGCATGCTGCAAGGAAGGACGCGCCAACCATGCCCAGTGCAAAGAGGGTACTAGCATACTGACCCGCAAGTGGTTCAAGTGCGCGAGCAGCGTCGGCAGCGGAATCAACAGAGATTCCGCGAGGGAAGAGGACAGCGCCGGTGGTCAGCATAATGAACCAGGTAATGACCTCGGCCAGGATTGCACCGGCAACATTGTCTGCACGCTGTGCGGGAATGTCACTGGTATCAAGGTTCTTCTCGACAACATTTGATGCAACCAAGAAGATCATGTACGGACTGATGGTAGTACCAATATTTGCAACCAACAGAGAAATGTATGACGGTTCAGCGGAAGGCTGCGGAATGATGGTGACACGCAGAGCCTCACCCCAGTCTGGTTGAGCAAGCACGCCAGCCACCACGTATGTGACAAAAATGCAGCTAATTGCCAGCAAAATCTTCTCGATGCGGCGGTACGATCCACCAACGGTTAGGAGCCACACCATCAGAGCGCTGATGGGCACCGAGACGTACGTTGGGATGCCAAAGAGCTCCATACTAGACGCAATACCTGCGAATTCGGAGAAGGTAACAGCAATATTGGAGAGCAGCAGAGCGCCCATCGCCAGTGTGGAAAGGCGAATACCAAAGCGCTCGCGCACCAGCGATGCAATGCCTTTACCGGTGACGCAGCCCATTCGAGCTGCAGTTTCTTGAACCACAATCAGCAAGAAGCACATGAGTGGCACGGTCCACAGCTGCGAATAGCCAAAGGTAGCGCCTGCGCTGGAGTAGGTTGCAATGCCACCGGCGTCGTTACCAGCAAATGCGGCGAGAAGACCGGGACCCATTGCCATCAAGATGTACTTGAGGCTGTTTTTGTTGATCGGAGCCTTCTCTTTAGATGCGCGTTTGTCCTGCTCGATGGCGTCCTGACCAGCGGCGCTCTGCTCTGCAGCAACGTCCTGTCCTGCAGCGGCGCTCTGCTCTGCAGCAACGTCCTGCTCTGCAACCGCGCTCTTTACCTCTGTATTCTCTTGCGCCATTTACATCACACTCACAAGCGAGAGAGCGTAAGAGAGGACGAAGAATGTCACCACCGAAAGGCTCATGGAAATCAGGGTAAGCGTGAGACCTGAAGTTTCCTGGTTTTTCTCGTCATGATGGCGAAGTACAGCCAAGAAAATTGGGGTTAGCAGGAAGGAAATAAGCGTAGAGCCAGCTGCTGCACCAAAGATCTGAATAATGGTCTGGTCAAAGAGTGCGGCGTAGAATACGCCTGCATTTGGATCGTAGGGGTGGAACAGAGCCTCTAGCAGGGCATGGGCTGCGGCACCAAGGATGCAAATGAGGCCGCTGACCAGAAGACCAAGTAGAAGCGAGCGGAAGGCAAAGCCTAAGATAGAAGGAGACTTCTCGCTGCCAGGATCGTCTGTGAGGAAGAAGTTTGTCACGTAGTTGACGGTATTCTCGCTCAAGTTCAGTGAGATTGGCATAGTAATAGTGCAAAGAGCTGCGAAAATACCCATGGTTGGATTAGATGTTGCAGCTGTTCCTACAAAGGCAGCAATCACAACGGAAGCAACCCAGAACAAAAGCCAGAGGTTGCGGTGGAGGAACCAAATAATGTTGCGGCCACGGTCGCCAGAGTCGGAATCGCTCCTGCCGCCACCAACAATCTGCAGGTCCTCGGCGTGCTCCTCTTCAAGAACGTCAAGAGCATCGTCGACGGTAACAATACCCAGCAGGCGGTTGTCGTCAGAAACAACAGGCATGGCCAGCAGGTTGTACTTTGCAATGTTTCGAGCAACGTCCTCCTGGTCGTCCTCTGGTGAGGCGGTGACCAGGTTCTTATTAGCAATCTCCTCCAGACGAGTTTCTGGTTCGGAGACAATCAGGCGGTTCAGCGAAACGGTTCCGGACAGGCGGCCGTCCTCGTCAGTAAGGTAGAGATAGCGGACGGTCTCAAAGTCTTCGTCCAGGTTACGCAGGCGATCAAAGGCGTACGCAACGGTCTGGTCCTCAGGAACAGAAAGCGCCTCAGACGTCATAATACGGCCGGCGGTGTACTCACGGTATCCCAGCAGCTGCCTAATAGCGCGCTGTTCCTTAACGCCCATCAAGCGCAGGAGTTTCTCGGCACGGTCATAGCTCAGCTCGGAGACAAGCTCGGCTGCGTCGTCTGGGTCCATCTCGGACAGGATGCGAGATGCTTCTTTTTCGTTCAGGCCGCCGATGAGCTCAACTGCCATAGCGTCATCGTTGAACTCTGCCATTGCGCCGGCGCGCTGCTCGTCATCAAGCTGGGCAAACACCTGGCTACGCAGACGAGAGTCCAGTCGTTCAATGATGTCAGCGACGTCAGCAGGGTGCAGCTCGTCCAGCGTTTTGTGGGAAACGGAGAGCTTAACGTTGGAGAGATCGCGCTCAACCAGGTCCATGTAACTCCACGCGATGATGCGCTCTTGCATGGGATGGCCCATCGCGCGTGCAATGCGGGTAACTAGGTGCTCAAGCTGGGGAGAAAGGCTGCGCAGCAGACCGCGTGCACCAACCTCTGCGCCCAGAAGGCGCAGCTGTGTTGAGCTGGTATCGGAAAGCTTGAGGTCGTTTACGCGGACAACGCGAATGCCACGCGTATCAACGATCTGCTTGTTCAGAATATCTCGGGCGAGAAGAACTTCGTTAGGCTGCAGGTACGAGAAGCGAATCTCAGTTGAAGGTACCTTGAGCCTGATGACGTCCTCGTCGTAGGTATCAACATACTTACGCCAAGAAATCATCATTGGCGTGCGGCCAGGGCCCATAAAAGCAAGGGAAGTGATGCGAGGAAAAACTTCTCCGGTAGCAATTCCAAGGTCAGAGACAGAACCGATCTTCTCGCCTTCTGAATCTAGAACCGGATTACCCATTAACTGGGAAAGATAAATCATGTGTGCTCCTTACATGCGTCCGAAGACTAAAGCGTGGCTTTGGCGAGAAACTCGGCGTAATTGCCACGGGGACTGCATTGTGATTTCACCCCTCACGGTGCAAATCGGCACACCGCAAGAGGTCAGCGACTGTGAGGTCGAGGTTTCATGCTGACCTTTCTCTTCATCCAATAGAACGTGAATTGTGCTTGCGAGGACAATTCACAGATGTAACTATTTTAACGATTTTCCTGCGAGGCTGTAAAGACTCTTCACATAATCTAGCTGCTCGGATTTGGTTGTAACCGGCGTACGAGCAGCACACGAACAACGGTCAAACGGCGTACGAGCGGCGCACGGTCAGCGCGCGGCCAGCGAACAGCCAGCTTAATCCGCGAGGTAACGTGGCGCACAAAAAAAGCCCGGTACCTGCGGGAATGCAGATACCGGGTTGTACTGGTACAAAGTGTAAACGAAACAGCTCTTAGAACTGTACGTTTGGTGCCTGACGAGCGGACTCGTCGGTAACCTGGAAGCTTGTACGTGGGGAACGTCCACCAGCAAGAAGGTTGTTTGGGAAAACAGCGATGATGTTGTTGTAGTTCATGACAACATCGTTGTAGCTCAAGCGAGCATAGCTGAGGCGGTTCTCGGTGTCAGTAAGCTCTGCCTGGAGCTCCAGGAAGTTCTGGTTAGCCTTGAGCTCTGGGTAGTTCTCAACAACAGCAAACAGGTTGGTCAGAGCATTGGAAAGAGTGCCGGAAGCCTGCATCTTCTCTTCAGGAGTGCGAGCGTTTGCGACTGCAGCGCGAGCAGAAGTAACTGCCTCAAAAGTCTTAGACTCATGAGCTGCGTAACCCTTAACGGTGTTGACCAGGTTAGGGATCAGATCGTTACGACGCTGAAGCTGCGTATCGATAGCTGCCCAAGCGTTGTCGCACCTGTTGCTTGCGCGAATGATGTTGTTGTGAATGCTAATGGCCCAGAAAACCAGAAGGACAATAACTACAACTGCGGCAATAATCATGCTAAATCCTTTCAATCACTGACAATCCTGTGTCAGCCATCCATTTGGACAGGTTAATTATACCCAAAAGTAAAAATCTAAGGCGTTTTTAATTAAAGCTTTTAACTTGCTAACGAGTCTTTTGGTAAATGGAATGCTCGTCCACACACTGGCGAGAAGAACGTTGAGCTAGAAATGACGTGGAATGGAATGTAAGTTCTGAAGGCAAAACGTTAAGTTGAGGTCCGCCAAAAAATGGCGGAGAGGGAGGGATTCGAACCCTCGGAACGGGGACACCGCTCAACGGTTTTCAAGACCGCCGCATTCAACCACTCTGCCACCTCTCCAAAGCGGTAATATCCTACCGCATAATTCAGTTTTTTGCGAGTAGGGGATTTAGCAAGTTAGGTTTTGCTTCATAATTAAGAGTAGATAAATAAGCGTCAGGTTCGTGACGGATTTACGTCAGAATGTGAAAGATAAGCGTCAGGTTCGTGATGGATTCGCGTCGGAACTGCGTAAGAACTACGACAACAACTAGACAAGTGAGGAGCAGCTATGAGTAACGAAGCGCAAGAGCTTTTGAGCCCACAGGCTGCTCTTGACCAGAAATACATGAGACTTGCTCTTGAACAGGCAGAACTTGCGGCTCAGATAGGAGAAGTGCCTATCGGAGCAGTTGTGGTGTGCGATGGAGAGGTTATCGCCGCTGCACATAATCGTCGTGAGATTGATAACGATCCTTCTGCGCACGCTGAGTTTATCGCCATGCAAGAGGCCTCAAAAAAGCTTGGACGCTGGAGGCTTTCGGGTTGTACGGTTTACGTGACACTGGAACCTTGCTTGATGTGCGCGGGATTGATGGTCAACGCTCGTATTGATCGCTGTGTGTTTGGTGCCTTTGATCCTAAGGGCGGCGCAACGGGTACGTTATTTGACGTGAGTAGTGACCCAAGGCTTAACCACGAGTTCGCGGTTTCAGGCGGAGTGTTAGCAGACGAGGCATCTGCACAGCTCAAAGCCTTCTTCAAAGAGCGTCGTAAAAGCAAAATTTAGGGAAACTGAGAAGTTTAGAGGAATTATTTAAAAGAGATTTTGATTCCACTAGCGTTTATCAGCAAAGCTCCCAGACCAATGAAGATTATTACAAGAATGAGCTTTATAGCCATTGAGATACTGAATACAAAAGATAGAGACGCGCTTACTAATAGAAATAACGCAAATACAGAGAGTGTAATCAAAATCAATTTGTCATTACTTTCAGCGTCTTGAGCCTGAACTGCGTCTCCTTGGATATTTTGAACAGTCACATTCTTATTAAAGACTATGGAAAGTGTGATAAAAGAATTTATAAGCACGAGGAGAGCATAGAGATACCAATAGTTGTAAGAAACGAGAAAATAAAGAAAGCAGCCAGATAATGCAGTCCTAAAAAATGAAACCTTACCTGTTCTATAAAATGAATGAAGACCTGCAAAACCGCCAATAAAAGCTAATAACCCATAGGCTAAGTAGGGCTGGTATTTGTTCAAGATTGGTTGTTTAGATAAATCCCTGACATCCGTCTCAGCCATAAGAGCCTCCAAAGTATGCAATAAATACTCTTATAAATTAGTAAAATAATTTATAAGAGTATTATATCACAATATGGAATAAATCTCATAAAATGTTCTTTGAAGAATGGACTGTAGGTTTTAAACCACCTGGAAAATAAAGAAATCAAGGTAATGGCTCTCGGGAACACCCCAAAGAATTGGGTGATCAGGAGCTTGCTGTCGCTCTTCAATTTGTTTAAGCTGCACGTTGGTATGGTGAGCTGCCTCAGCAATTGCCTGGGCGAGAAGATCTCTGGTCATGAAGTGTGAGCAGGAACAAGTTGCCAGGTAGCCACCTCGGGGTAACAGTTTCATGGCTGCAGCGTTGATTTCCTTATAGCCACGCATAGCGCTTCGAACCTTGTCGCGTGTCTTAGTGAATGCGGGTGGATCCAGAATGATCAGGTCAAACGGACCTCCCTCTGCTTTGAGCTGAGCGCGGTCTCGAGCTAACTTTGGCAGATATTCAAGAACATTTGCGCAGGTAAAGTCCATACAATCTGCCAAGTTGTTGAGTTCTGCATTGTGGCGCGCAAGGTCAATGGCGGTCTGGCTGACGTCTACGCAGCGGACAAATTCTGCTCCACCAGCTGCGGCGTTAAGACCAAAAGGACCAACGTGGCAGAAGCAATCCAGTACACGGCGACCTCGTGCAAGCTGGCAGACTGCTCGACGGTTATATTTTTGATCTAAGAAAAAGCCGGTTTTCTGGCTGTTCTCCAGGTCAAGATTAAATTTAAGTCCGTTTTCTGTTGCAAGAACGTGAGTTGAAGGCAGAGTAAGGGTGCTTTCTGCAATCAAGCTATTCTCGTCTGATGAAGAGCCTGTCCACCAGCCTTTATATTGCGGAAGTCCCTCTTTAAGACGCGAAGGAGAATCGTTTCTTTCGTAAATGCCGTCGATTACCTGGCCGTCTGCAGAGAAAACTTCAAGTAGCAGTGGATAGATAGCATCACGCAGATGCTCCATGCCAACGGTTCCTACCTGCGCAACAAGCACATTCTCGTAGCGGTCAACGATTAAGCCAGGAAAACCGTCAGCCTCAGAGAAGATGACACGACAACAATTGGTATCGGGCTCAGTCCCAGGTAGAGCGCGGTTTCCCATAGCGGTTTTACGATGTTCCCATGCCCAGCTAATCTTGCGACTCCAAAATGCTTCATTGAGTCTGTCGTTGGCGTTTCTTGTCACAATTCTGACGCGAATCTTGCTCATTTCTGACAGAAGACCAGTTCCCTGGTAGGTGCCGTTCTCTTCAAAGACATCAACAATGCAACCATTTTGAGCACACTCGCCACTTTCTGGAGATGGCTCTACACGGATGACCTCGCCCTCAAAGACCCAAGGATGTCCGCCCGTAAGCGCGCGAGCTGCTTTCTTGGTGATAATAACCTGCGGATATGGGCGGAGTTGCTTCATGATGTTCCTTCTCGCGAGAAGCGCTTACAAAAAAGCTGGGTGCTTGTATGTGCTCAGCGTTGATGTTTAAAAGTTACAGAATCAAATTGCAGAGCGCCATAAGGGGGAATATTGCCTGCTTGATGGCTGCGGAGCGTTTGTCGGGAGAAGTTACATAGAGAAGAATTGCGGCAAATGCCATTGAACATACAGCAAAGATAACAAGCGCTTTACCTGCTGGATTTCTGGTGGCCATCAAGAAGACGCCAACGAATACCTCAATAGCAAGAAAGAGATTGTAAAATCCCTGGTTAAAAGCTATTTTTTCGGTGCTCTCTGCCTCTTCTTTTGTCATGTTAAAGGCCTTGAGCGCACCGTCAGAAGTCCAGGCAAATGACTCAAGATAAAAAATAACCACATGAAGAGCTGCTGCTCCAAGAGCAAAAATTATACCAACGCCATTAAAAGGGCCCATTTTGATTCCTTTACTGTATGAGCTGACTGCATCCGATTATAGATTACGTGTGTCGGCCATATCTGCCACCAAAACCAAATCCCTTACCTCTTGACCTTGAGCCCGAGAACATCGAACGCGTGGTCTTGGTGGTAGAGCGGGAGTCTTGAAGCATAATGCGACCCGAGTCATAAGAAAAACCAGGTAGATCCCATGTAGGAATGAGCGCTTTTGTGAAGTACTCAATTTCTCTGAGCGGCGTGACCTCATCTGGTCCCATAAAAGTGAATGCCTGACCTGCGGCCCCAGCGCGGCCTGTTCGGCCAATGCGGTGAACATAATCCTCAGGGTCAAGCGGCACGTCAAAGTTAATGACTGCGTCAATGCCCTGGATATCAATGCCGCGGCTCATGACGTCGGTTGCAACAAGAACCTGAATGGCGCCACTGCGGAATCGCTCCAGTGCTCTTGCGCGAGCCTTTTGCGGACGGTCCGCATGCATAACATCAACCTTGAGACCTGCGGCTTTGAGATTTTTGTAAATGCTGTCAACGCGCGACTTTGTCCTACAGAACACCAACACACGCTCTGGCGCAGGATCAAACGAGTCGATAAGCGCCTTTAAGAGCTGCGGTTTTTGTCCCTGAGTGACCGAGCATAAATGTTGCTCGATTGTTGCTGCAGTCTGTCCGGTTCTTGCAATCTCAATGCGCTCTGGATCTTTAAGCAGCGCGTCTATAGTCGATGTGATTGATGCGGGGAGCGTTGCCGAGAAAAGCAGCGTTTGGTGCGCCTTGGGTAGCTGCTCCATAATGCGGCGAACGCTTGGCCAAAATCCCATGTCAAGCATGCGATCCGCCTCGTCGAGCACCAGTACCTGGATGTTCTCAAGGCTTGTATGCTTCTTGTCGAGAAGATCTATCAGACGGCCAGGTGTTGCCACCAGCACATCGCAACCTTTTTGCAGCGCTGTTATCTGGTGCTTGTAGCGAGAGCCACCGGTAACAATGACGGCCTGCTGACCGGTGGATGCGCAAACGCTCTTGGCAACATCGTCAATTTGGGCCGCAAGCTCTCGTGTTGGGGTGATGATGAGCGCGCGGGGATAGGCGTTTCGTTTGACGCCGCCGCGTTTGGTGTCACCACGCTTGGCGTTACGCTTGGCACTCGCGTTGGGCCCAGCGGCTGCGTCGCGCTCCTTGGCGTCGGGGTTCTCGGCCTCATGGGGTTTCTCGACAGCAATGCGCTGCAGCGTAGGCAACATAAACGCTGCAGTTTTACCTGTTCCCGTTTGCGCAGACGCAACAACATCTTTGCCCGCCAGGACGGCGGGAATTGCCGCGGCCTGCACGGGAGTAGGCGCGCTGAACCCAAGTGTTGCTACGCCTGCCAGAATTTGCTCGTTTAGCCCGAGCTCGGCAAAAGTTATTTCCATACAAACAAGTATACTTATGTGCAACGATTAGCTAAAGGAAGTTGCCATGCCTATTAATATTCCAGATGGTTTACCAGCTAAGAAGACGCTGCAAGAAGAGCGTATTTTTGCGCTTGAGGAAGAAGTTGCAGAACACCAGGAGATTCGCCCGCTGCGCCTGGCAATTTTGAATTTAATGCCTAAGAAAATTCAGACCGAGACACAGATTCTCCGCTTGATTTCAAAGTCTCCTATACAGGTTACGTGTGACTTTATGCGTATCTCTTCGCATGAATCTAAAAACACCGCTGCGGACCATCTGGTTACGTTTTATTCAACTTTTGATGACTTCAAAGATAAAAACTATGACGGTTTGATTGTTACTGGCGCTCCTATTGAGGACCTTAAATACGAGGACGTTGATTACTGGGATGAATTCTGTCGCATTGTTGATTGGTCTCAGGAGCATGTCTTTTCTACCATGTACCTGTGTTGGGGCGCACTAGCTGGCCTGTATTACTTACACGATATTCCTAAGAAAATGCTGGGTGCTAAGCTGTTTGGTATTTTCCCACAGCGTTTATGCGATGAGTATTGCTTCCTCACCAATGGATTTGACGAGGTACATTACATGCCGCATTCTCGTCATGCTGCGATTGAGACATCAGCTCTGGTGGATCATCCTGAACTTGCGGTGCTTTCTGAGGGATTTACCAGCGGTCCTGCACTTCTCGCCACAAGAGATTTCCACGAGATTTTTGTAACCGGTCATTTTGAATATGATCGCGACACACTTGCAGAAGAGTATTGGCGCGACTTCCACAAGGGCCTGCCTATTCGCCTGCCAGAGAACTACTTCCCTGATAATGATCCAGAAAAGCAGCCACTGTTTACCTGGCGCGCACATGCCAACTTGCTGTATCGCAACTGGATTAACTGGGTGTATCAGATGACGCCGTACAACACAGACGAGATACCTGCGGCTATTGCAGATCTTCGTCAACGTGTTTCCGAGGCTGATCCTGACGCAAGGATGACCGGTAGGTTCTAAGCAGGCATTTGCACGGTGACCGAATCGCCGGCGCTTGTAACTGGTTGGACGCCATCAATACCATAAAATAATTTATTGATACACGCGTATGAGGCTACGTGTAGAAACACGTATAGAGAGGATACGTTGATGAAGGTTGTAATTGCTTCAGATATTCATGGCGCTGCCGACTATTGCGAGAAGCTCATGCAGGTCATAGAGGAGGAGCAGCCAAAGTACGTTTTGCTTCTGGGAGATTTGCTCTATCACGGCCCTCGCAACGATCTTCCTGCAGACTACGCACCAAAGCGCGTTATTGAGATGTTGAACAGCATTTCCGATAAGGTCATTGCGGTCCGCGGAAATTGCGAGGCAGAGGTTGACCAGATGGTTCTGGACTTCCCTTGCATGGCTGATTACAACATCTTGTTTGATAAAGATCCAAAGACGGGCAAGCAGTTCACTATCTTCTTTACTCACGGTCACGTCTTTGGCCCTGGTATTCATAACAGCGTTGATAAATGGCCTCAGACGCCAAGTATGGACGCGTTTGTGTACGGCCACACTCACAGAAAAGTGAACATGCAGAGCGCTGACCACCCAGAGGTCACCGTGTTCAACCCAGGTTCTGTAGGTATTCCAAAGGACGGCACTCACAGCTGCGGAATCTACGAGGACGGCGAGTTTAGGCACGTCATCCTGGGCGAGTAAGTCTGTGTTGTCCACACGCAAAAAAATGGCGAGAAGATCGATCGGTCTTCTCGCCTTATTTGTGTCGCTGTGTCAGAGGTTTAGTGCATAGAAATAGTCATGAACTCATAGCCATGCGCATGGCGCGCAACAGAATATTCAAAAGCACGGCCGTCGTATATATAGCCAATTTGCTCAACCTCCAGGAGGGGGTCGCCCGTGCTAATTTCTAGCCTCGAAGCCTCAACCTCAGTAGGCATGACTGCCCTAATAACACGGTGTGCATTAGCAATTCTAAGTCCAATTTCGTCTTCAATGTAGTTGTAAATCGAGTGCTCTAGATGGGTCATTTTAAGATTGGGAATTAGGCTAATGGGCATGTAGGTATACTCGATGACCTGCGCAATCCCTTCAACAAGTCTGACGCGCACAATTCTGTATACAAAATCTTCGGTAGTAATATCAAGAGCTTTAGCAATGTATTCAGAGGGACGCTCAACTTCAAAGGTATAGACCTTTGATTTAACGCGCTCGCCTCGGGCAGCGTGTTCAGCCATGAAACCTTCCATTTGACCGGAGATTTCTTTACTTGGCTTAATTTGTGTTCCTTCTTCCAGCTTTTTGACAAAAGTGCCGGAGCCTTTTCGCCTGAAGATAAGTCCTTGCTGCTCAAGAACTTCTAGTGCCTTATTAATGGTAATTTTGCTCACTTCATAGTGTTCGCAGAGCTGAGCAACAGAAGGCAGGCGAGAATAAGCAGGATATGTGCCTATAGTAATATCAGTTTTAAGATCCTGAACAATCAAGTCGTACTTATTCATGACACCTCCTCAGGTAGCAAAATTTTTACTTTGCATTCTATCTGATTTGCATTAGTATACTACATAGAAAACCTAACATATCTATTTCATAAAGTTGACATGTCAGGTTTAGATACTTTTGAGAAAGGATAGACATGTCGTATCAGTTGCCTGAGAATTTCTTCTTTGGTGGGGCAATGTCTGGTCCACAGACCGAGGGTAAATGGCAAGACGGAGGAAAGCTGCCAAACCTTTGGGACACCTGGTCTAATCTGGACATTCATGCATTCCACAACCGCGTTGGTTCCTACGCTGGAAATGACTTTACAGAAAGAATGGAAGACGATCTTCAGCTTCTCAAGTCTCTTGGCATGGATTCCATTCGCACTTCTATTCAGTGGAGTCGTTTGTTGGACATTAACGGCAACCTTAATCCAGAGGGCGAGAAGTACTATCACCACCTTTTTGCTGTTGCTAAGAAGGTTGGTATTGAGATTTTTGTAAACCTTTACCACTTTGACATGCCTGAATACCTCTTCAATCGCGGTGGCTGGGAGTCGCGTGAGGTTGTTGAGGCATATGCGCATTACGCACGCATTGCGTTTGAAACGTTTGGAAAAGAGATTCGTTATTGGTTTACCTTTAACGAGCCAATTGTTGAGCCAGAGGTCCGCTACACACTTGGTGGCTGGTACCCCTTTGTTAAGAATTATTCGCGTGCTCGTGCAGTTCAGTACAACATTTCACTTGCTCACGCACTTGGCGTGCGCGAGTATCGCCGTGCAAAAGCAGCAGGTTTTATGCTTGAGGATTCTCGCATTGGCCTCATCAACTGCTTTGCACCACCATATACCAAAGAGAATCCATCTGAGGCAGATCTTGAGGCGCTACGCATGACCGACGGCGTCAACATTCGCTGGTGGCTTGACCTGGTAACTAAGGGAGAGCTTCCACAGGATGTCATCGATACGCTGCAGACCCGTGGTGTTGACCTGCCTATTCGCCCTGAGGACAAACTTATTCTTGCCGACGGCGTTGTGGATTGGCTGGGTTGCAATTATTACCACCCAGAGCGTATTCAAGCTCCTGCAAAAGATACTGACGAGAATGGCATTCCAAACTTTGCTGATCCATATATCTGGCCAGAAGCAGAGATGAATGTATCCCGTGGCTGGGAGATTTACCCACAGGGTCTTTACGACTTTGCCATGAAGGTTCGCGATGAGTATCCAGAGCTTGAGTGGTTTATTTCCGAGAATGGCATGGGCGTAGAGCGAGAAGATCTTAAGAAAGACGAAAACGGCGTAATTCAAGACGATTATCGTGTTGATTTTGTCCGTCGTCATCTTGAGTGGATTGCTCGTGCAATTCAGGACGGCGCAAAATGCCGTGGTTATCACTACTGGGCCATCATCGATAACTGGTCCTGGGCAAATGCCTTCAAGAACCGTTATGGCTTTGTTGAGGTTGATCTAGAAGATAACTACAACCGTCGTCTTAAGAAATCAGCTGAGTGGCTTAAGCAAGTTGCCACTACACATATAGTTGACTAGAAACTCGTGAAAGGAGTTTGCTCATGGCAAAAGATAATGGCCAAGCATCGTTTCTAGATAAATTTGCAGAAGTTTCTGCAAAAGTAGGTAATCAAGTTCATTTGAGAAGCCTGCGCGATGCATTTGCAACTGTCAGCCCAATTTACATTTTGGCTGGTATTGCAGTACTGATCAACAACGTTCTGTTCCCACTCATCTTTGCAAATGACCCAGTTACCTTGGCTAATTTCAAGGTTTGGGGCGCAGCAATTGCTCAGGGCACTCTGAGTTTCTCGGCAGTTATTCTTGCAGGCATTATTGGTTATTGCCTCGCTCGTAACAAGCGTTTTGAAAACGCAATCTCTTGCGTTGTTATTGGTATTGCTGCACTTATCATCATGATGCCTCAGAGCATTGTTGCTACTGCAGGTGCTGTTCTTCATGCAGCAAACGCCGCTGATGCAGCAGCTGCAGGAGTTGCACTTCCTGTGGCTGATGTTGCTAAGCTTCTGCCAACCGGCTATGCAGTTACTGGCGTTGATGTAACTGGTGCTTTCTCCACTTCCTTCACCGGTACTAACGGCCTCTTTGGTGCAATCATCATTGGCCTGCTTTCTACCACTATCTTCATTAAGCTCTCCAGCGTTAAACAGCTGAAGGTCAGCCTTGGTGAGGGCGTTCCACCAGCGGTTGCAGATTCTTTTAACACCATGATTCCAATGATGTTGACCCTGACCGTCTTTGGTATTGCTTCTGCTCTTCTTGCAGTTTGTGCTGGTACTGACCTTATGACCATCATTGCAACAAGCATTTCTGCCCCACTGAAGGGCCTCATGAATGCTGGTCCATTTGCAGTCATCATCATCTACACCTTTGCAAACCTGCTCTTCTGCCTTGGCATTCACCAGTCCACCATCTCTGGTGTTCTGATCGAGCCAATCCTGACCATGCTTATTGTTGATAACATGGCAACCTTTGCAGCTGGTCAGCCAATTCCTCAGGACCACTACATGAACATGCAGATCATCAACACCTTTGCGCTGATCGGCGGTTCTGGTTGTACTCTGATGCTGCTTCTTGACACCTTTGTCTTCTCAAAGAACAAGGCTTCCAAAGATGTTGCAGCACTTTCTCTTCTTCCAGGTATCTTCAACATCAACGAGCCAGTTATTTACGGTTACCCAATCGTCTTTAACCTTCCTTTGATGATTCCATTTGTTCTTGTTCCAGATTTGTTCATCGGCCTGACCTACCTGTTCACCAACCTTGGTTGGATTAACCCTTGCGTTGCAATGGTTCCTTGGACAACCCCAGTCTTCCTGAGTGGTTGGCTGGCAACCGGTGGCGACATTCGTGCCGTTATCTGGCAGGTCATCGAGGTTCTTCTCGCCATGGCAATTTACCTGCCATTTATGAAGATTTCCGAGCGTGCACAGGCCAAGCAGGCTGAAGCTCTTGCAGAGAACGCTCAGGATGCAGAGTAGTTTGTAAGCTTATAATCTGAGTATCACTTGAAGCCAGCCATCGTATTTGGTGGCTGGCTCATCAAAAGGAGATCACATGAAAATCTTACTTGCTTGCAACGCCGGAATGTCCACGAGTCTGCTTGTTCAGAAGCTTCAGAAAGAGGCTGCTTCTCGTGGTTTGGATGCAGAGATTATTGCAAATCCTCTTAATAAGGCACTTGAGCTTATCGATGGCGCAGACGTCTTTTTGCTTGGACCTCAGATTGCGTATGCAAAGGCAGACGTTGAGGCTGCAGCAGGATCTACTCCTGTAGCTGTTATTCCTATGGTTGATTACGGCAGGATGAACGCTGCAAAAATCCTTGACGACGCACTTGAGCTTATTAAATAAGCGGTAAAAGATTTCCTGAGCTCCCAGGTGCTCAAGAAAAGAGTATGGGGTAAAAATGGATTTAGAAGACGGCATGACTGCTACGCAAGAAGCAGCCTTTGAGATTATTGCTACCGTTGGAACAGCAAAGTCAATGTATATTGGCGCAATCCAGAAGGCAAAAACGGGCGATATTGAAGGTGCTCGTGCAGATATTCTTGCTGGTACAGAGATCTTTAATGAGGGCCATAGCACGCATCTGAACATGCTGCAGCAGTCCGCAATTGATAACAGCAATGTTGAGTTCTCGCTCATCTTGCTCCACGCTGAGGACCAACTTATGCAGGCCGAGTCTTTCCGCATTATTGCTGAGGACTTTATTGACGTGTACGAGAAGCTCCTTAACAAGTAACTGGCGAGAAAAACATGTGTGCAGAGACGCTTCTTGGTGGTATTGAGTTTGGCGGAACAAAGATTGTTCTTGCCACGGGTACACCAGACGGTAAAATTTGTGAGCGTGAGGTCTTTCCCACGACAGCGCCAGAGTCTGTTTTGCCAAAGATTGTGGACTGGTTCAAAGCTCGCTCTATTCAGGCTCTAGGTGTTGGCGCATTTGGCCCCACGGGAGTCAATCCTGACCTGCCTAGCTACGGAAAGATTCTCTCGACTCCTAAGCAAGGTTGGCGCAACTTCAATCTGTTGCAGGCGTTGAAGGATGGACTGAACGTCCCTGTTGGATACGACACTGATGTTAATGCAGCTTGTTTAGGAGAAGCAGTTTTTGGTGCAGCTCGCGGCCTTGATAACGTTGTCTACCTGACGGTTGGTACCGGAATTGGCGCTGGCGTGCTGCTTGAAGGAAAACTCCAGCACGGTATGCTCCATCCCGAGGCTGGTCATATCCTCGTTGAACGTGAGGCAAACGATCCGTGGCAGCAGACAAAGTGTCCCTATCACCAGAACTGCCTTGAGGGGCTGGCATCAGGTCCTGCTATTCAAGAGCGCTGGGGACTTCCAGCTGTTGAGCTTACCGAGAAAGACGAGGTATGGGAGCTTGAGGCTGCCTACCTTGCAAAAGCCCTCTCCACATATGTAATGTGCTACTCACCTCAGCGCATTATTTTGGGCGGAGGTGTCATGGAGCAGAAGCAACTGTTCCCGCTTATCCAGCAGAAACTTGTTGCGTACCTCAATGGATACATCAACACTCCAGAGATAGAGGACATACAGAATTACGTTGTTCCTGGAGGTTGCGAGGGAAACCAGGGCATTCTAGGTGCTTTGGTGCTTGGACAGCGCGCACTTGGTGCGTAGGAGTTTGGAAAGAAGAACAACTACCGTGTAGAACGGCGTTCGCTTTGTAAACAAATGGCGAGAAGATCGATCGGTCTTCTCGCCATTTGTGTCTGTAACGTGCGGTTTTCTAGTCAGCGTTACTTCCTAGAAAGTGTGTCAGTATTCCAAGTACTGCTCTGAGAGCTGATGGTTACGGTTCTTCCACCGTTGGTGGAAGAGAGGGTGAACGGCTCGCTTCTGCCACTGACCTGGCCGTTGAAGTCAAGTTCAAGCTTTGACTCGTCACCGGTCCAGGTGCCACGAACTTCTGGCTGACCACCAGTGCGCCAAATGACCGTGCCGTCCTTCTGAATGACAACCTCCATCGGCTTGCCGTCGGTGCCAGTACCGCTATAGGTGCCAACCCATTTTTGAGCTTTTTTGCGGTCTTCTTCGGACTTCTTATCCTTATCTTTTTGTTCTTGCTCTTTTTTGGTCTTCTCGGCCACGCCAGATTTAAGAGTTTCACCCTTCTTTATCTGGTCGGATACGCGAGAGTGGTATGAATCATAGGTTGAATTGTTGCCTGTATCGTCGCCCCAGATAACCTTCTCGTGCTCAATATCTCCGAGAAGAGCCTGTAGCTCAACAAGCTTATTTGCCACAGACTTTTGATCCATAGTATTTGCGGTATCTGTGTCGTTGAAGCTGTTTGCGGTTAGTCTGCGCTTGTAGTCGGCCTCAAACCAGTCGCGAATGCTTTTCTGTCGATCAGAGATTGAGCTATTCAGAACGTTGATTCCTGTATCGTCACTGCCATTAGGCACACGGAACTGTCCGTTCTTCTGATCAGTCTGAATCTGTTCTTCAATTTCATTGAGTTTCTCGTACTGGTTAAGAAGTTCAACACGACTACTGTCACTGCGAGGATCAACGCCAACGCTCTCAATCTGCTCCTGATAGGTTGCAATGCGCTGCTGGACGGCGCTGCGCTTGGCTGCGTCGTCTTGGTGGGACTGAATGACCCAAGCAATGGCCAGTACACCCACAACCAGAACGGCCGCAAGCAGGCCAAATGCCACCTTACGCAGAGAATCAGAGCCATCTTCAGTTTGCTTGCGTTCAACGGAGCTAGGTCCGCTTGAAACAACAGTGAACTGCGAAGGGTCGAAGTGAGAAATAGCAGTTGAATCAAGGTCATCGGCGGTGAAGACGTCGATGCGATCTGGGTCATTAATGAAGGTTGTAGGCTCCTCGTCAGCAGTGTTGGAGTTTGCGATTACGGTGGGGTCTGCGTCAGCATCTGCGTCAGTGTCTGCAACGGTGTCAGAGTCGGTGACAGCGGTAGGCGCCTCATCTGGGGTGATGTAGGAGTCGTCTGTCGATACCTCTAGGAGCGAGGTTTCTGCAGCAGTGGCGTCTTCGTCATCGACTGGATACTCTGCCAGGACAGTTGCGTCTGGATCAGTTACGGTTTCAGCTGGCTCATCAGCTTCTGCTGGTGCGATGGCCTCAGTGGCTGTGGTGGAGTTGTCGGGTGCGGTTTCTGGTGCGGGTTCTGTGGACTCGGCGAGCGCATCGGGTTTCTCGACGTCTGCGGCGTCCGCGACGTCAGAAAGCTTCTGTCCGCAGTTGGAACAGAACTTTGCGTGCTTGCTAATTTCAGCTCCGCAGTTGGGGCAATTCATAGAGTCGCTCCTTAAATCGCCAGTTAGACTCAGTGGCTTTTAATTACACTGGGTTACTATTGTAGCGTTAACAGGAGAAACGCCAAAATGTTTTTAGTTTTGAAGGCGGTCGCGCGCGTTTAGTGACACGCGATGTAGATTCGCTTTGCGTGTTCAGGCCCGCTGTTTAGAGCAGAGAAACGCCTGCTTCTGCGCAGCGGTCTTCGGTCTGCTTGTCCCAGATAGATGCCTGTACCTCTCCGACGTGCGCTTTTTCTAGCAGCAGCATGCAAAGACGGCTTTGGCCAATGCCGCCGCCAATGGTAAAGGGCAGCTCGCCGTCAATGAGCATCTTGTGGAATGGCAGTTCGAGGCGGTCTTCGCATCCAGCGATTGCCAGCTGTGACTTAAGCGCCTCAGCGTCAACACGAATGCCCATGCTGCTAATCTCAATCGCAGAGTCCAAGGTCTCATCCCAGAACAACAGATCACCGTTGAGCGACCAGTCGTCGTAGTCGGGAGACCTGAAGTCGTGAGGCTGTCCAGAGTTTAGAGCGCCGCCAATACCCACGATAAAGGTGGTTGGATGCTCGCGAACAAACAGATCTTCTCGCTGCTTGGGCGTCTGGGTAGGGTAGAGGTCCTCAAGCTCCTGCGAGGTCACAAAGGTAACTTCGCGGCTGAGCTGCGTGTTGAGCTGTGGATAGTGCCACTTGAGCTCGTCGAGTGTGCCACAGATTGCCTCAACAATGCGGCAAACGGCGTCTTCCAGCGTATCGGTATTGCGCTCGTCCTGCGTGATGATGCGTTCCCAGTCCCACTGGTCCACGTAAATGGAGTGCAGGTTATCGGGCTGTTCGTCGCGACGGATAGCGTTCATATCGCAGACCAGACCGCGACCAACGGCAAAGTTGTAGCGCCAGAGTGCATAGCGCTTCCATTTTGCAAGCGACTGAACTACCTCGGCGTTCTTGCCTACGTTTGGCAGGTCAAAAGCAACCGGATGCTCAACGCCATTGAGGTTGTCATTCATGCCGGTAAGCGGGTCAACAATCAGCGGAGCAGTGACGCGCGACAGCTTCAGCGCAGCGCACAGCTTGGTCAGAAACACGTTCTTGACCTGCTCAATTGCTTTCTGAGTATCGTAAAGCGAAAGGCTTGAACGGTAGCCCTCGGGAATCTTGGTCATGTGGTCTCCTTGGAAGAGAACGCTAAAAAATCGATTGCGCTGATTTTGCCTTCTTTCTTTAACCCTTTGGCGAGAAACCCGTGTGATTTAACCGTTTTGTCAAAAAGACGAGTGCAGGTCGACTGCAATAGCAAAAATCATGCAGGTTATTGTGGGGTTGTGGCTTCAAACCTTGCATCCAAAAAATTATTGAAAGTTTGTATACCTCTCTCAAAGAGGGGAATATAACTATTAAATAGTAATCATTCCTATTTAATAGGGATCAGATAGAAAGGTTTTACCTATGCTAAACGATAAGCTTAATGTTCTTCTTGCTAACTACGCTGTTGAGGCCCACAAGATTCACAACTTCCATTGGTACGTCAGCGGCCCTTCTTTCTACAACGTGCACACTGACCTCGACGAGGTTTACGGTGCAATGTATGACCAGCTTGACGAGGTTGCCGAGCTCATTCTGATGAACGACGGCTCTCCACTGGGCTCCATGGATTCCTTCCTCAAGAACGCAACTCTTTCCGAGGCAGCAGAGGGATTCAAGAATCCCCAGGAGATTTACCAGTCCATTCTTGCTGACTACGAGGCAATTCGTGCACTCGCAACAGAGATCAAGAAGGACGCAGACGCTGAGGACAACTTCCTTGTTTCCGCAGCAATGGACGAGCACATCGCTCTTCTCTCCAAGACCATTTGGATGATTAAGCAGTCCAACAAGTAAGTTTGGCAAATACCCAGCCGGTTCAAACGGCCGGCTAAACCTTGTGTTTCTTTCTTTCCCATATGAACTGAAAATGCCGTCGGGCTCCCGGCGGCATTTTTTGTGGCTACCCGCTCTACTATCACATTGTCATTTCTGCGTCCGCACATATTTCTAAGCATGAAGACAACAGATTAATAGAAATGCTGCTTACCTGACCTGAAATCAGCGTAAAAGAAGGCCGCTATAAACGATTTTCTTTTTGATTGGGCGAATTAGATGAGCACCTCGTAGTGGCAATAGACTTAGTGTCCATTTTGATGGACACATAAAATCTTATGAGTATCTAGATTTGTTGCAACAGAGAAAGGAGTTGTAATGGGTCTTGATGCATTTGTTCGTTGCAGGTGTTTTGAAGAGGGAAAACTTAAACCTGGTCCAATACCCTTTGAAGATCTTTACATTGACGATGAAGAGTTTATCTGTTCAAAGCTTTTAGATCAGAAGCGTAAAGAGCTTAGCTCTGAACAGTTTGAGGAGCTCTATGGAGGCCTAGAGCGTGATTTTGTTGATTGGACATATAATGCCTGCGAGCATGAAGATGGTGAAATTTGTTCCGAAAGAGTTGGTAATTTTTGCGGCTTGTTAAGCATTGGTGCAGTTTTAAGTTCAGATGAAGGCGAGTCAAAGTATCCTCTGTTAAATAATATGCTTCCTGATGGCAATGGAGGTGTTTATCCAGTTGAAAAAGCACAGCCTACCCTTGATGAACTTGATAGATTCATAGAAGAGCATTCAAAGATCCCGGGATATCAGCTCATTGATGAGGAGACGAATAAAGTTCTTATTTCCTGTGCGGTGGATGACGGTTTTTGTCTTTACAGTGACAAATATATTGATTATGGATTTACAGAAGACACAATGTATTTCCATCAGCTTAAGCCTTCACGTATATTTTACGCTGACCATTTTTGCCAGATTCCAGCTGATGATTTTGAGCAGACGCATAAGGTGGTTGTTTTTTGCGATGAACCAAATAACAGTGCGTCAAACTTTAAAATGACTTTACCAGGTCCGATTGATAGTGAATTAGACAATTCTGTTTTAAGAAGCTTTTCTGTTCAAAAGGCAACTTTAGACTTCAAAGAAACCGGTCATTTTTGGAGGCTAAATAAAATTAGGAATCTCCTTGTAGCATCTATAGAAACAAAACATCCTATTTGTTGGTGCTAAAAACATATGGGCTGCGCTATCTGATTGTGGTCTGATATCGTGTTGTCCAAAAAAGAGGGCCACCACCAGGCAGCCCTCTTCGCGTTTGCGCTGGCGAGAAGAACGCTGCACTTGAACGATCTTCTCGCCAGATGTTGATCTTAGTAGGTAGGGTTCTCTACCTCAACCTTGTCGACCTCCTGGAAAGGAGCAAGGGTTGAGACCATAACGATTGGCTCGTCGTAAGGGTTGTTGACGTAGTGGACCTCGCCGGGCTCAATGTGGATGAAGTCGCCAGCCGAGAGGGTGTGGACCTCGCCGTCAACCACAATGTCAATCTTGCCTTGAAGAATGTGGAAGTTCTCCTCCATGATGTTGTGGTAATGAGCTTGGAAATCCTGGCCAGGCTGGAATTGGACCATGGCATAGTTCATGCGAGGGCCCTTCATCAGGTACTTAGGGCCGTGATCTCCGCACCTATACTCAAAATCGTTCTCGTTGACAATAAACATCTTGCTTTCCTTTCAGGCGCAACTTGTACTGCGACCAAACGTTCTTTTTGCGTGCCCGCGTAACCGCGGCGCGGTGGAGTCCCGGCGTTTACAGACCAGGTGCTCTCCACATGCTCTTGACCTTGCCCTCTTCTGCAAGCTCAAGCTGACTCTTGTAAACATCCTTCCACTGGACATAGAGCTGGTCGTAAACAGCCTTGTTGTCTGGGTTGGGGGAGAATGTCTTATCCCATTTAACAACGCGCTTTGCACCCTCAGCGATGCTTGGGTAGATGCCCACACCGTAGCCTGCAAGAACAGCGGCGCCCAGAGCAGTTGCCTCTTTGACCTCTGGAATGCGAACGTTCTTGCCGGTAACGTCGGCAACAATCTGTGCCCACAGAGAACACTTGGAAGCGCCACCTGCAAAGATGAGCTCGCTTGGCTCATTGCCCGTAGCTTCTTTGACCAGTTCAATATGGCCGCGGACGAGAAGGGCGGTGTTCTCCAAAATTGCGCGATAGAAGGTGTACTTATTGAAACGCTCTGGATCAAGCTCAAAGTTGGTGAACGTTGGGCTTGCGTGGATCCAGTGGATGTAGTTCATAACGTCACTGAAGCAGCAAAGCATACCGTGGCTACCAGCAGGAATCTCTGCAGCGTGCTCGTTCATGACATCGTAGACGTCAATGCTGCGCTCTTCTGCCTCGGCCTTTTCTGCCTGGCAGAAGCCGTCACGATACCAACGCATAACCAGACCAGGCTTAAATGCCAGAGCCTCGTACTGCCAAATCTGTGGAATAGCGTGGCAGTTTACACGGACGCGATAATCTGGGTCTGGAGTGCTCTTATCGGTGTTGAACTCGTACTGCCAGAAGCTGCCGCCAAAAACACCAGCCTGACCAGGCTCGCAAGCGCCAACGCCAATCATGCCCAGCTGGCAATCACCGCCGCCGACAACAACAGGTGTACCTTCAGCAAGGCCGGTCTCTGCTGCGGCGTCTGCAGTTACAGCGCCAAGTACTTCTCCGCACTCGATAACCTGTCCAAACAGGTCGTCACGCAGACCGCACTCTTTAGCAATCTCTGGATCCCAGGCGCGCTCCTCCAGGCTCATGATGCCGGTAGTGCTGCCGTTTGATGGCTCAACTGCCAGAACGCCGGTGAGCTTGTAGGCAAGCCAGTCGTTGAACATGCCAATCTTGGCCGCCTTGTTGTAGATCTCTGGCATCTTGTTCTTAACCCACAGAAGACGAGGTAGGGCGCCTAGTGCATAGGTCTGGCCACTTTTCTGGTAAATCTTCTTCTCAAGCTCTGGATCCATATTAATGAGCTGCTTGACCTCGTCAACACTTCGAGCGTCAACGTTAGCGCACGCCCAAATCTCGTTGCCGTCCTGGTCATACAGGAGGATGCCCTCGCGCATGCAGGTAGTGGAAATACCAGCGATTTCTTTAGGATCAATGGAGGTCTTTGCCAGAACCTCTTTGATGCAGTCCAGAGCAAGCTGCCAGTCAGCAACCCAATCAAAGTCCATGCTGCCAGGCCAACGAGGGTCCTCATGGTGCTCCCACTCGCGCTGAGCAACCCCAACCTGCTCACCGTCAACACTAAAGAGAACGGCGCGAATACTTCCTGTTCCCGCGTCTAGTGCAAGAAGATACTTGCTCATCAGATCCTCCTTGTTTACGAAAGAAGCAGTTCAGCAGCGGTGTCTGAATCCGTGATCAGCACGTTCAGATAGCCGCCGTTAAGCACTGCTTTAATTGCCGTAACCTTATCTTTGCCACCAGCAACGCCAACAACGTTCTTAAGCTGGCGAAGCTTGTCTAGATCGGTACTAATGACGCGATCTTCAATTTCTGTCTGAATAAGATTGCCGTCTTTATCCATAAAATGATTCAAAACGTCACCGACGGCTCCCTGCATCTTAAGCACGGTCAGCTCGCCCTCGTTAAGGATGCCATTGCGCAAAACGGTGGCGCCCTCAACTGCGGCGCCGATGCCGACCACACTCATGTCTGCATATTCCGTCATAGTGGATACGTCTTGCAGGCTCTTCTCGTCAAGAAGTGCATCGCGCACTTGGCGAGAAGATACAACAAGTGGAGACGGCGTCAGGAACAGATGCATGGAGTAGGCGGTGGTGCCAACGGATGGCAGGTAGTAGCTCACGCCGCCCGTAAGGCTTACAACGTTAAGTGACTCTTCGCGGTTCTTGGCAAGAAATCCCAGCATGCGACTGACGGTATCGCCGTAGCCAATGTTGAGATAGCCGTCCTCGCGCAGGTGATCGGAGACGTAGTGAGCTGCGCCCTGGGCAATAGACTGGTTAATGGCAGAGCTGTCCAGGGGAGTTGGGACCACAAAAGCGTCCTTGAGGCCAAAGCGGTCAATAAGGAGCTGTTCTGCGGAAACGCGCTGACTATCGTTCTTTCTGAAGCTGAACTGAACAATACCCTGCGCGCGAGCCTCTTCAAGGAGACGGATAACTTTTGCACGAGAAACGCCCATGACCTCAGCAATCTGAGCCTGGGTGCTATCTTCCATGTAGTAATACCACGCAGCCTTGGTGGCTAGTGCATATGTCTGCTCGTCCATCCATCCTCCAGTTGATACTTTTGTTTAATACTAAAACATTTGTATCTAACATACTAGATTTCATTATAGTAATTATTCTCCCTATTAACAGGAAGATATACTACAAATACCATAATTACGTACAGAAGAATTCTGAACTATTGTTCATTGGACAATCAAAAATACCATTCACGGTAGTAATAATACCGTTTGCCGTGACGGTGCTTTGAAGAATGCCTATTTATATATATCTTCAAAGTGTGAGATTTTGTACGGCCGTTTGTTATTTTTGGTAGGAGGTACTATGGGTGAATCTTTTGACATCGATATCGATGCCACTGACCCAAAGTCGCCTGAAGGAAAAGATGCGTGTGAGCAGTGCGACACACTTCTTTCCGTCCGCGGAATCAAGAAGTCATTTGGTTCCAACGAGGTATTAAAAGGCATTAACTTAGATTTGGCGCCAGGAGAGGTCATCTCACTTATTGGTGGCAACGGTTCCGGTAAATCTACCCTCATGAAGATCATCATGGGTATTTACTCTGCCGATGAGGGAGAAATTTCTATCGATCGTCAAAAGGTTGATATCTCCAACCCTAAGGCCGCACTTGCACACAGTATCTATATGGTTCCTCAGGAGCCAATGCTGTTCCCTAACATGACCGTTAGAGAGA
This sequence comes from uncultured Atopobium sp., assembly GCA_937905925.1. Classification (GTDB taxonomy): domain Bacteria; phylum Actinomycetota; class Coriobacteriia; order Coriobacteriales; family Atopobiaceae; genus Lancefieldella. Next base: position 5,787 of record CALCXO010000032.1, on the reverse strand, counting down.
ACATCACCATTGGTTTTGAGGCTCCAAAAGCCGAGCTCAACAAGATGCTTGAAGACACTATGAAAGAGATTGGCTGGGAGCTTGACCTGGACCGCAAGGCAATGACACTTTCCATTGCTGAGCAGGGTATGGTTGAGATTCTCCGCGGTCTTATGCGCCACTCCGAGATTCTTATTCTGGACGAGCCAACTTCCGCACTTACTTTTGACGAGGTACAGAGCCTCTTTAAGGTAGTTCAGGAGCTCAAGCAGAAGAACATCGGTATCATCTACATTACCCACCGCCTGGCAGAGGTCTTTGAGATTTCTACCAGCATTGGTATTCTGCGCGACGGCGTTATGGCTATGCGCGGCAAGGTAGAGGACTTTACGCGAGAAGATCTTGTGCGTGGACTTCTCCCGCCAGACGCAGCAGAGATTAAGAAAGAAATTGCCGAGAGCGCAAATATTGATTACGACGCAGAGCCTATTTTTGAACTTGCTGAGTTCACGGGCTATGGCTTTGCTGACGTAAACCTCAATATTTATCCAGGCGAGATTGTTGGTCTTGCAGGTATCGTTGGTGCTGGTAGATCAGAGATGGCTACCACCATTTACGGTATGGATAAGGTGTTGGGCGGCAAGGTATTTGTTGACGGTAAAGACATTACCGGCAAGTCCACCAAAGACGTTATTGCTGCAGGTCTGAGTTATGTTCCGGAGGACCGCTTCAATGACGGTCTGTTTAGAATTCGTGACGTTGCCGAGAACACTACCAGTGCTCTGCTTGCAAATTCTTCCCTGGGTAAGCTGCTGCTTAACCGTAAAGAAGAGGATAGGGTTTCTCAGAACTACGTTGATAACTTCCGTACCAAAGTTACCGGCCTTGATCAGGAGGTAGGCGGTCTTTCTGGTGGTAATCAGCAGAAGATTGTTATTGGCCGCGCATTCTCGGTTGCTCCAAAGGTTGTTATTTTGGACGAGCCAACTCGTGGTATTGACGCTGCTGCTCGTGGCGATGTATACGCTGTTCTGCAGGAGCTCCGTAAGCAAGGTGTTTCCATTCTTCTGATTTCTTCTGACATGGAAGAGATTATTGAGCTTGCTGATCGTGCGTTCACCATGTACCAGGGACGCATTAATCATGAGTTCAAAAAAGAAGAAATTACGCAGGACAACCTCATGTCCGCTGCATTTGGATTGTAGGAGGTGACGTATGGATCTTGTAAAGCGCCTTCTCAAGGCTAGGGGACTGAGCAGCCTCGCATTTCTGATTGCTCTCTTTATTATTGTTGGTGCAATGAATCCTGCATTCTTGACGCCAGCAACAATTGCTGCCTGCTTTAACACGTCCGTTGTCTACACATTGGTCGCTGTTGGCGTGGCTTTCACCCTGTTCATTGGTGAGATTGACGTTTCTGTTGGTTCCAACCTGGGTCTTGTTGCTGTGGTAGTTGGCAGCATGCTCAGAGATGGAACTCCACTTCCTGTTGCTTGCCTGGTAGGCATTCTTATTGGCGTAGCAATTGGCCTGGTAAATGCATGGGGCGTTGCCGTTATGAAGGCTCCATCGCTCATTTTTACCCTGGGTACTAACGGCGTTCTGCGCGGTATTGTTTACGTGTACACCAATGGTCAGTGGGTTGAGAACCTTCCTAAGGAGTTCAAGGACTTCTCGGCAGTAACTGGTATTGGTGACTTCACCGTTTACTATTGCGCAGTTATCGCACTGGTCATTCTGATTCACTTTGCGCTGACCCAGACCCGTCGCGGTCGCTGGTTTGCAGCAGTTGGCGATAACGCTAACGGTGCAACTCTGGTTGGTATTCCAGCTCTTCAGACCAAGATTCTGGCATACGTCATCTGCGGCGTTATGGCAGCTATCGGCGGCATCATCTTCTGCAGCCGTATTGGCTTTGTTACCCCAATGAGCGGTAACGGCTACGAGATGAAGGCTATTGCAGCTTGCGTTCTTGGCGGCGTCAGCCTGCTTGGTGGCGTTGGCTCCGTCCTTGGTGCAGCTGTCGGTTCCGTCATCATGGCATCCATCAGCTACCTGTTGGTCTTCATGGGCTTCTCGTCAAATTACGACAATGCAATTACCGGCGTCATTCTGATTGTCATTGTTGTTGTGGACGCCCTGCTTCAGCACCGCTCCATTGTTCAGAACAGGCACGCTCGTCTGAACGCACGTGTTTCTCCAAAGGCAACTTCTGAGGTTCTTGCAGAGCAGATTGCAGACTTTGGTGAGGCAGCTTTGAGCCCTTCAGGTAAGAAGGGTGGTGTTCGCTAATGATGAAGACACTTAAGGGATTCTTGTCCAAGGGTCAGACAAGCTGGAATATGATTCTCATCGGTCTGCTGGTACTTGAGTTTGTGATTTTTGGTTCTGCTAACGCTAAGTTTCTGCGTCCAGCACTGCTGTTTACCAGCATTAACGATAACCTGCCTGTATTTATGATCTCGCTCTTTGTAACGCTTGTTATGGTTACCGGCGGCATCGACATCCAGGTTGCGTCTCTGGTTGGCCTCACGTCCATCACCATTGGCGTTGGCTGGCAGGACTTTGGTCTTCCCATCTGGGGTGCTGTAGGCGTTGCCTTTGTCCTGGTTGTTGCTTGCGGCGCACTTTCGGGCTTCTTGATTGCGTACTGTCGAGTGCAAGCAATGGTTGTTACCCTAGGCGGCAGCTTCCTATACTCTGGTCTGGCGCTTCTCATCTCTACACTTTCCAAGACCGAGAGCTACCAGGGAATTGGCGGTTTCCCCGAGGACTTCAAGTTTGTATCTAACTTCCAGCTCTTTGGTGTCATCCCATTCCAGCTTCTTATCTACATCCTGATGCTGGTCATCGCGTTCATTCTGCTGCACAAGACCAAGTATGGTCGCCGCATTACCCTGGTTGGCGTTAACCAGAGTGCAGCTGAGTTCTCTGGTATCAACAGCCGAGCAGTCATCATGTCCACCTACATGCTCACTGCAGTTTCCGCTGTTATTGCAGGTGTTGTCCTGACCGCTTACCTGGGCACCGCAAAGTCCGATCTTGGCGCCGACCTTACCATGGACATCATCACCGCAGTTGTTTTGGGCGGTACGCTCTCCACTGGTGGTAAGGGCTCCATTGTTGGTACCGCACTTGCTTCGTTTGTTATTGCGTTCTTGCGCTTCGGCTTGCCACTGTGCTTCAAGGTAAGCCCACAGTATCTGGATATTCCTGTTGGTGTCCTGCTGGTTGTTGTCATCGTTGCTCGATCGGCAGCAAGCGGAACAAATATTGGTGCGTTTTTGAAATCGCTGCTTTCTAGCAGCAGTAAAGCCAAGGCATAAGCTTTGGGGAAATTGTGCCTTAGGCACAGACAAGGGAGGTTACCTATGCAAGAGATTACTCGTCGTGGTTTTATTGGTGCCGCAGGCATCACCGCAGTTAGCGCTGGCCTCGCTCTGGCAGGCTGCAATAATGATGGTGGCGAGAAGAAGGAAGAGACCAAGAAGTCCGAGGGTGGCGGAGACGTCAAGGGTAAGACCGTAGCATTTATTCCTAAGGTCACCGGCAACGCATTCTTCGAGTCCGCAAACAAGGGCGCACAGGACAAGTCCAAGGAGTGGGGCTTCACCGTTGACTACATCGGCGACGCAACCGCATCCGTTTCCGCTCAGGTTTCCGTCATCAACCAGGCAGTTGCTAACGGCGTAGACGCAATCAGCATCTCTACCGTTGATGCAAAGGGCGTTTCTGATGCACTGAAGAAGGCAACTGCTGCTGGTATCGTAGTCACCACTTGGGACTCCGATTCTAACCCAGAGGATCGTACCCTCATGGTTTCTCAGGGTACTCCAGAGATCCTTGGCCAGATGCTTGTTGATATGGGCGTTGCTGGCCTCAAGGAGCGCGGCAAGGACCCAGAGAAGGACGAGATTACCTATGTCTGGCACTACTCCCAGGCAACCGTTACCGACCAGAACTCCTGGCAGGTAGCTGCACAGAAGATTATCAAGGAGAAGTATCCTAAGTGGAAGAACGTTCACGAGAACTACTACTCCAACCAGGACGCTGAGCAGGCAATCACCATTGGTGAGGCAATCCTTGACGCTTACCCAGAGATCGACCTGATCATCTGCAACGACTCCACCGCTCTTCCTGGCCAGCTCCAGGCTGCAGAGAACAAGGGCTACGACGAAAAGAAGATCACCATCACCGGTTTTGCTTCTCCACAGTCCATCAAGTCCTACTGCGAGCACGGCACCATCTACAACTGGGGCCTCTGGGACTGCGCAGTTCAGGGCGCTATGGGCTGCTATGTTGCAGCATTCCTTGCAGCTGGTAACGAGGTCAAGGTTGGCGACACCATCTCCATCCCAAGCATTGGCGATGTTAAGGTTGAGCCTAACGACTCCATCGCCGAGGGTGCAAAGACTGGCGAGAAGAACAACGGCGTTGTCCTGCTTCCTGAGCGCCTTGTCTTCACCAAGGAGAACATGAACAACTACTCCTTCTAATCAAGGCGTAAGTTCACGGCTGGCGAGAAGACTGATCTTCTCGCCAGCTTATGAGGTAATTCAGCCGCAGAGGAGGGTGGTCCTCCTGGGGCGGGCGCCCAAAGAGGAGCGTTCTCTTACGAAGCGCGTTCTCTTACGAGGCAGCTTCGCCTAAGAAGGCGCCTTCTCTGCGAGCTTTAAGGTTTTATTGAAAGGATTTTCATGGCAGATCTGGACGGATTGAAAGTAGCTAAGGATTATCACGTAGACACTCCTTTTGCTAACAATCAGGGATTTTATGTAAAGGGTGCAAACAACCTCGACTGGGGTATGCAGAAGCACCTCTCCAACATTTTTGATCCAAAGAGCGGCAACACTGTAATGTTCGCATTTGACCACGGTTACTTCATGGGTTCAACTGCTGGTCTTGAGCGTCTTGACTTGCTGCTTCCACAGCTTGCTCCTTACGTTGACTGCTTCATGGGTACCCGTGGCGCAATCAGGACCTGCGTTTCTCCTGAGGTTTCTAAGGGCATCGCTCTTCGCGTTTCTTCTGGTTCTTCTATGCTGCAGTCCGACCTCTCTCACGAGGTTGTTGCTGTTGACATCGAGGATGCTATCCGCATGAACGCAGACTGTATGGCTGTTCAGACCTTCATCGGCGCTGATGGCCAGCTCTCCAGCATTGACAACCTGAGCCAGGTTATTAACGCTGGCTTCCGCTACAGCATTCCTACTCTTGGCGTTTGCGCTGTTGGTAAGGACATGGAGCGCACCGGCCGCTTCTTCAAGCTTGCAACCCGCATCATCGCTGAGATGGGCTGCCAGATTGTTAAGACTTACGACTGCGAGGACTTCGAGGAAGTCGTTGCAGCATGCCCAGTTCCAATTGTTGTTGCTGGCGGCAAGAAGCTTGCTGAGCGCGATGCTCTGCACCTTGCATACGACGTTATCCGCAAGGGTGCACGCGGCGTTGACATGGGCCGCAACATCTTCCAGAGCACCCATCCTCTGCAGATGGCTGAGGCTGTCCGCATGATCGTTCACGAGGGTGCAACCGACGCTCAGGCATGGGAGTTCTTCGAGGACGCAACCCACTAAGAGCGCAACGAGCACGGTGGCGCGATGGACGCAGGTCCGCGCGACCTCCGGGCACGAAAGCGCAGCGAGCACAAATGCGCTGCTCACACGTGGCTCTCTCATGTGACGAGAAACACACTGACCTTGAGCTGGTAATCCTTTCGGATTACCAGCTTTTTTCTGCAGCGTGTTAGCGTTGGCTTTTAGGCCTGGCGCACAAAATAGCGCAGCTTTGGTAGGTTCTGCCGAAGAA
>CALCXO010000031.1:0-81527 GCA_937905925.1 uncultured Atopobium sp. | reverse complement strand
GCGTCATGTATACGTCTTTTTAACAGATTATCCGACTTAGGTGTGTTTTGAACTGACTCCCATTTCTCGTGTCCAAGAAATGGGAGGCAGTTCACAGAAGAGGGTTTTATTCACCGGTTAAAGAAAATAAATGATGTGGCTTATCTCAAATATAAGCGCAAGTATGAGGAAAACTAAGAACAAAATTCTTACCCTTTTTTTGATACCGCTTTTAAAAAAGACATAAAAATCGATAACCTCAGTCAGAATTAATACTAGAAAAAATAGTAATGGTGGAATAAGTCCCTGTTTCCACAGTAGTCGCATTCCCTGATAAGCCAGAAAACTGACCAATATTACAATACGAAATGTTTTTCTAGAAATCGGTTCTGAAAAATTAAATATCTTCTCGCCAAACATATCTGTTGCCTCCCTATGGACAACAAGAGCAGTTTATTTGTTGCTAAAGATTGTAATACTGTCTATTAACCTCGTAGTATATAACTATAGTAATTTAACTTGTGATTGGAGGTGCCTATGGAAGTGGGAGAGTGGAGCATTAGTTCTCCAGCATCTAAGTTTTTACTTGGTGCATCATGGTCAGAGAAACTTGCTCACGGATGGGTTCATCCGCTGCGTATTTCTCCCAATCAACTTAGAGTCATTGGCTCTTGTTCTTCTTGGCACCCCGGTCTTTTTAAACAGATGGCTGCTTGTACTTCAGATATTCTAGTTTCTTTTACCACGGACAGCTCAGAAGTGGTGCTTGATCTAAAAATTGACAAAGTTCCTAAGGGAGCCGCTTCTGTTTTACAGTTACTTAAAGCCACGTATCTTAAAAAACTCAGCTCTGTATTTGTGACAGTTGATGGCAAACCTTACAAGAACTTTTCGCTGGATGATGCAGGTGAACAGACACTTTCTATTCATCTAGAAACAGAAACCTCTCAGGATGACCTTGCTAGGCTTCCAGGCTTTAATGACACGCATCACGTGAGTGTTTACTTGCCCTGTTTGCAGAGCGCTTCCGTTAAAAATCTCCGTGGCAATGGCACGTTTTTCTTGCCCGATGAGCCTAAGAAAAAACTAGTGGTGTTTGGCGATTCTATTGCGCAGGGTTTTGTTGTGGAGCGCCCAGACAAAACTTGGCCACGCTGTCTTGCTAAACGAATGAAGCTTGAGGTGGTTAACCAGGGAATTGGTGGACAAGTTTATCAACCAGGTACTTATACGTTTATTGAGGATGCTTCTTTAGTGGTTGTTGCACTTGGAGCAAATTATCGATACGAGAAATGTGCAAAGTCGCAGGTAACATACGATATTCAAAATTCACTCTGGCAGATTTCTCAGATGTATGCAGATACGCGCGTGGTGGTTCTGACACCTACGCCTTATTTTGAGGATGCGTATCCCACACACCCTTATTCTTGTTATGCTGAGGTTCCTCAAATAATTGAAGAGGTTGCCGGTAAGTTTGGTTTGCAGTGTATTTCTGGAGAAAAACTATTGCCGCAGGAGAAGAAATATTTTGCTGACGATGTGCATCCAAATTCTAAGGGTGCGGCACTTTTGGCAAAGAATCTATTTGAAGCCTTAAAACAACCAGTTCAAGATAGCCTTTTTTAGACGTCAAGCCTCCCTAGAAGCTCTCTCAAAATTCAACACGAGTTTTTGTCCGGTGAAACTTCTACACTAGAGGTGAAAAACATCTAGAGAGGATACACATGAATACTATTAATCCTTTTGCATCTCATTTGACCGGGCAACTTACAGAAGAAACTCAAGCCCTTGTGGCTGAGCAAATTGCTAAGGGCACCTTAAGTCCTTACGCGTGCAAAAATGAAGATATCATTCGCCGAGATTCCACCCATGATCAGGCATCACTTTTGCGTCCCGCTTTTATGCGAGATGTCGAGAAGATCATGCATACCCCTGCGTATAACAGGCTAAACGGCAAAACACAGGTTTTTTCGTTCCGTGCGCACGATGACATTACGCGCCGCGGCCTTCATGAGCAGCTTGTTTGTAGAGTTGCTAAAGATATTGGACGTGCGCTTGGCCTTAACCTTGATTTGATCGAGGCAATTGCTCTTGGTCATGACGTGGGACATACTCCTTTTGGTCATGCAGGGGAGTATTTCCTCAATGATATTTATCACGAGCAAACGGGACGTTGGTTTTTCCACAACGTACAGAGCGTGCGCGTTCTTGACGGACTCTATGCAAGAAACCTCTCTTTACAGACGCTTGATGGAGTAATTTGTCACAACGGTGAGTTTGAACAGCAGATACTTCAAATGAGTGATCTTTCAACTTTTGATGAGTTTGATAAGGTGGTAGAAGATTGCTGGGAGAGAGGTCCCCAGGCTATTGCACACTTGCGTCCTATGACGCTTGAAGGTTGCGTCATGCGCATCTCCGACATCATTGCGTATGTTGGAAAAGATAGACAGGATGCGCTTCGTGCTGACGCTGCTACAGAAGAAACATTTGACGACGGTCTTGGTGGCGCCTATAACGCATGGGCTACCTCTGCTTTTGTTGCAGACATTGTTCAGAATAGCTTTGGTAAGCCTCAGATTTCTCTCTCAGAAGAGGCATTTAAAGAGATGAAACGAGCAAAGCGCGAGAATTACCAGAAGATTTATGGGGCATCAGAAGCCAATGGTGATTTCTCTGAGGACATTAAGCATCTGTTTGAAAAGTTGTACGAATACGAGTTGTCCTCGCTTAAATCTGGTGATCAGAGCCTTGCAATCTTTAAGCATCATATTGAGCCGGTGAGTAGGCATCTTTCTAGGTACGGTCATGCGTATGACTGGAAGAGTGACGTGCATCGTACCGTTGTTGATTTTATTTCTGCAATGACTGATGACTACTTTGTGGCTACCTGTGAAGCACTTTTCCCAGAAGCTCAGGAGCTCTTCCCAAAGAGAAGCTACTTTGCAGAAGGGGTGCGTGCGTAAGACCGGGGTCGGTCATAACGCAGCAAACGGGCACGTAAAGAGCATTTGTGTTGAGCGGGCTTCTCGCCAAGCTTTTGTGTTTGAGACGGGGTAAAATAGCTGCATGGATACTTTATTTTCTGGCATGGAACGTGCCGCTAAAAAAGCCAATGCACCACTTGCTGCTCGCATGCGTCCTACCACGCTTGATGGATACGTGGGTCAGGAAGATGCGGTTGGTCAGGGCTCCTGGCTGCGTAAAGCTATTGAGCACGATACGCTCTCGTCCGTCCTGCTGTATGGTCCAGCAGGCACTGGTAAGACCACACTTGCACGCATTATTGCACATACAACACACGCAGAATTTGTAGAAGTATCTGCAATTACGGGAACTGTTAAAGATCTTCGCAGAGAGATTGAGGCCGCAGAATCAAGGCTTTTAACAGCAGGTAGAAGAACTATTCTGTTCATTGATGAGATTCATCGCTTTACGCGCTCTCAGCAAGACGCCCTACTTCACGCAGTAGAAGACAGAATAGTTGTACTCATTGGCGCAACTACAGAAAACCCTTACTTTGAGGTTAACAGCGCTCTGATTTCTCGCTCTCGTGTAGTGGAGCTGCATGCATTGTCAGATGAGGCAATCGATGAGCTCATTCAGCGAGCACTTGAGTCAGAAGATGGTCTAGCAGGCGCATTTGTTCTGGATGAAGATGCTCGTAAAGAGATTGTGACGCTTGCGGGCGGAGATGGTCGTGCAGCGCTAACCTCTCTTGAGCTTGCTTCTCAAATGGTTGATGTTCCAGAATCTGCTGACAACAAGGCATCTGAGCCGCTTGTTATTACCAAGCAAAACGTTCTTGAGGCAAATCCTCGCCGCGGACTTCCCTACGATAAAGCAGGAGATATGCACTATGACATTATCTCTGCGTTTATTAAGTCTATGCGAGGCTCAGACCCAGATGCCGCACTCTATTGGCTTGCGCGCATGGTCGATGCAGGTGAAGATCCTAAATTTATTGCGCGACGCATTATGATTTTAGCCTCAGAGGATATTGGCAATGCCGATCCTCAGGCGCTGCTCATTGCACATGCAGCATTTAGGTCAGCCGAGGTCATTGGATACCCTGAGTGCAGAATTAACCTTGCGCAAGCAGTTATTTATATGGCACTAGCACCAAAATCTAATGCTGCAGAAGCAGGTATTGATGCCGCCCTCCATGAGGTAAGAACAGGTCCAAGGCGAGAAGTTCCAAGTTACTTAAGGGATCGCACACGCCCTGGTTCTGAAGAGTATGGCAATTACCTCTATCCTCACAATTATCCTGGGGGATGGATTGAACAGCGTTATCTTCCAGAAGGACTTGAACGTGGTGCGTTCTTCTCGCCATCTCCAAGAGGTTGGGAAGCGTGGAGAATTGCAGCTACAGAGCGTGATCGTCACGAGGAAGTCTAGGATTTTGAATTACCTAAGTGGGAGCATTAAGAGGACGCTCCTCGGGTAGAATAGAAAGAACTGTAACCGTTAGCTTTGAGGGATGGCATAGATGGATTACCTACAGATTGCTCTTGTAGTCTTAGCCGTAGTTGGTGTTTGGGCCATTGTCGAGGTTGCTCTGACCCTAAGAACAACAAGAAGGTCAATTACTGAGATTACACTCTCAGCTAACAATACCATTGAACAGATCCAGCCTGTTATTTCAAAGATTGATGGCATGGTTGATGAACTTGATCCAACTATCAAGCAGCTACCTGCACTCATGCAGAAGGTTGATGAGGCTGCAGAGAATGCTAACACTTCTCTTGAGAGCCTAAACGTAGTTCTTGGTGATGTGGCAACCGTTTCTGGTGCAGCATCAGCCGTAACTGCAACAGTCAGCAAAGCTGCAAGCGATGCGGTAACAGGCGTTGTTGAGTCTGTTTCAAAGCTAGGAACTGGTCTTGGCGGATCTTTGAATCCTTCCAAGCTTGCTGAGGTGGCTCAGGCTCGCCTGAGCGGCGCGACTGCTTCCGCACAACAGAGTGCACAGCGTGCTCAAGAGTATCTTGAGGAGCTTCCTTTACTTTCTCAGGACAAGACAAAGCATTCTAAACCAGCTCGCACTGAGCAGTTCTATATTGAGTACGGTTCTGAGTCTTCTCAGAAGTCTGAGGAGTAGATTGTAATGACACAAAAAATTGTTGAGCTTTCCGCTCCTGCAGATCCAACATTTGCTCGCTCCGTCAGAATGATGGCTGCTAATCTTGCTGTTTTGTGCAAGATGAACGTTGATGAGCTTGAAGATGTCAAAATGGCCGCAGAAGAGGGCTTTGTCTTTGCTTGCGGCACTCAAAAAGACTCTGTAGATATTACGTTTACCCTTGAAGCTAATACTATGGCTATTGATTTTGATTTGGGTGATGAGGATCCAGTTGAGTCTGAGACAGATAATTCTCAGCCACTTGAGCTTGTAGAACTATTGCTTTCCGCTATTTGTGATGAGTTTGCACTTACCGATGACGGTTATACGCTTCATCTTGTAAAGATTTCTGGCGGTGCACATGCCTAAACCTGAAGCAAACGAGGCAGTGCAGGCATCTGCAGAAGAGCAGAAAGCCGCAAGAAGAGCTGCTCGTCGTGCTTCTAAAGGTACCCCAGCCTGGGATAAAGATAGAACACGCAAGCTCTTTGCCCAATATAAAGAAACAAAAGACCCTGAGGTAAGAGACCAGCTTATTGTGAGTCACTTAAACCTCGTGCGCTTTTTGGCCTCCAAGTTTAAAAACCGTGGAGAACCCCTTGATGATTTGATTCAGGTGGGAACCATTGGACTTATCAAGGCAATTGATAGGTTTGAGCCTGATCGTGGTCTTGAATTTACAACATATGCAACGCCAACCATCATGGGAGAAATCAAGCGTCACTTCCGCGATAAAGGCTGGTCAGTACGTGTTCCTCGTCGTTTGCAGGAACTTTCTTCCAAGATTAATCAGGTCACTGATGATTTGACTAAAGAGCTGCAAAGAAGCCCTTCAATTGAAGAGATCGCCCAGCGCCTTGATACTAACGTTGAAGAAGTTCTTGAGGCTATGGAGTCTTCTAGCGCTTATAGCTCTGTTCCTCTTGAGGGAGGCGGCTCTGGTGCTGATGGCGACGAGACTCCTTCAATCATTGATCAATATGTGACCGAAGATGAGGATCTTGCTGGTTCTGATGACCGCATTGTTCTTGAAGAGGCCATTAGAGACTTCTCGCCACGAGAGCAAGAGATTATTCGTATGCGTTTTGTTGAAGGTCTTACCCAGGTAGAGATTGCGGAGAAACTTAATATCTCTCAGGTACAGGTTTCAAGGCTGCTTCGTCGCACCTTAAAGCGTATCCAAGAAAAGATTGACCCAGAAAGCGTGAACCGTTAATGGATCAAAAGCATCAAAACTTTTCCGATTCAGCTCAAAAATGGAAACAACGTGGCTTAATGGTGTGGACAGTCATTGGTCTGGCTGCATTGTTCGCACTTGCATTGTATGTTCTTGGCATCCTGGGACAGGCTGTTGAGCTGCTCGCCATTGGCGCAATTGTTGCGTTTGTCTGCAGCCCTGTTACCAATTGGCTTGAAGACAGGGGAGTGCCTCGTGGCATTTCCGCTCTTATTGCGCTTGTTCTTACGCTCATTGTGCTGGTAGGATTTTTGATTTTGATTGCGCAGCCATTGGTATTTGAGCTTACTACGCTACTCAGAAACGCTCCTTCGTATGCAAGTCAGATAGGAGCAATGGCAAGGGAATTTTGGCAGAACTTTGACACTCAAAGTAACCCTGCTGTTAGACAGACAGTAGAACTTGCAATTGAACAGGCATCAAGTATTGGAATATCAGTTGCTTCTGGTATTTTGAGTTGGCTTTCCACATCTGCTTTAGGCAACATCTCTTCTATGGCAAACCAACTCATGGTCTTCTTCTTAGGCCTAGTGCTTGCCTATTGGTTGGCTAAAGATTATCCAGTTATTGTCCGTGAGATGGCTATTATTGCTGGTCCTCAAAAAGAGAATGAGTTCAGACTTATTCTTGCAATCTTAAGTAGATCTACCAGTGGATATATGCGAGGCACTATCATTACCTCTGCAGTTAATGGCATTCTTGTGTACTTTGGGTGTCTGATTTTAGGCAACCCTTATGCCGCTCTTATTGGCATGGTTACAGGAATCTTCCATATTATTCCTGTAGTTGGACCGGTTTTCTCGGCAGGTATTGCTCTTATTTTGAGCATCTTGGTAGACCCTGTCATGACCGTATGGACTATCGTTATCTTGATGGTTGCACAAAACGTTGTTGATAACGTGCTTTCACCTTTGGTTATGGCAACGAGCGTTAAAGTTCACCCGGGTCTCTCGCTCGTTGGTATTGTCATTGGCAGCGCTCTTGGCGGAGTAGTTGGAACTATTCTTGCCATACCTTTGACAGCAGCACTGAGGGGCATCTTTGTGTACTTCTTTGAGAAGTATTCGGGCAGACAGATCGTCTCGCCAAATGGCGCGCTTTTTAACTCTACCCAGTATGTGGATGAGACAGGTGCCATCCTTCCAGAATATGACGCTCTGGACGATCCGAAGTTCTTTGAGGAGTCGCGTCTTGTTGATCAAGACACTACGGCTCATGTGCGCAGCAAGTCTTCAGCTCCCGCGCCCAAGATTCTTGGACATGATTTTTCTCAGTTACTTTTTAGGAATACTCAAGAAGTTACTAAGAAACCAGATAAACCATCGTCAGATGCGGTAGACTCAGACAGTACAAAAGAGTAGTTATTTGAATACGGAGAAGTACTTTATGGCTGACTATAAAACAATGACAACAGCAGAGATTCGCGAGGACTTCCTAAGCTTCTTTGAGAGCAAGGGTTGCAAGCGCTATCCTTCTTCATCTCTGGTGCCTTCTGATCCTTCGCTGCTTCTTGCTAATGCCGGCATGAACCAGTTCAAGGAATATTACCAGGGCATCAAGACCATGAAGGAGATTGGTGCAACTTCCTGCCAGAAGTGCCTTCGTACCAACGATATTGACAACATTGGTGACTCCCGCCACCTCTCATTCTTCGAGATGCTGGGTAACTTCTCCTTTGGTGGTTACACCAAGCGCGATGCATGCACCTGGGCAATGGAGTTTATTTCTTCTCCAGAGCACCTTGGCCTGCCTCTTGATCGCCTGTACTTCACGGTCTTCACTGATGATGATGAGGCAATTGAGATTTGGAAGTCTCTTGGCGTAGCAGAAGATCACATCACCCGTCTGGGCGAGGAGGACAACTTCTGGGCAGCTGGTCCAACTGGTCCTTGTGGTCCTTGCTCTGAGATTTACTTTGACCAGGGTCCTGAGTTTGAGGGAGAAGCTCCTGGAGACGACGGTGACCGTTACCTTGAGTTCTGGAACCTCGTCTTTACTCAGTTTGATCGCCAGGAAGATGGTTCTCTGCCTGAGCTTCCTCACCGCAACATCGATACCGGCATGGGCCTTGAGCGTATCGCAGCTATCATGCAGCATGAGGGCACCAATTACGAGGGTGACATCATGCGTACCCTCATCTCTTTGGGCGAGAAACTCTCTGGTAAGAAGTATCACTCAACTGATGAGATTGACCGCAGCCTGCGTATCCTTGCAGACCACTCTCGTGCAGTTACCTTTATGATTGGTGATGGCATTCTCCCTGGTAACGAGGGCAGAAGCTACATTCTTCGCCGCCTGCTTCGTCGAGCTGTCTACCACGGCCGCTTGCTGGGCATTCAGGGCACCTTCATGGCAGAGTACGCACATGAGGTTGCTGTTCTGCTTGGTGCAGAATATCCAGAGCTTGTCGAGAAGAGCGCTCTTATCGACGGCATTCTGACTGCAGAAGAGGAGCGCTTTGGCGCTACGCTTGACGCAGGCGAGTCTAAACTCACTGCAGAGCTTGAGCAGCTTGAGGATGGCGCACAGCTTTCCGGTGAGGTTGCATTCCTTCTGCATGATACTTACGGATTCCCTATTGATCTTACTCGTGAGATTGCTGCAAATGCAGGTCACGTTGTTGACATGGACGCCTTTGATGCTGCAATGACTGAGCAGCGTGAGCGCGCTCGTAAGTCTGCTAACCGTGATGCTTGGGGCAATGCTCAGAGCATTTGGGTTGCACTTTCTGACCGCCTTGATGAGACCGTCTTTGACGGCTACGACAACAACGAGCTCTCCGGCGTTCGTGTTGTTGCTCTTGTTCAGGATGGACAGGAGGTTGAGTCCGCCGCTGCTGGCTCTGAGGTTGAGGTTGTACTTGACCGCACACCTTTCTATGCAGAGATGGGCGGCCAGGTAGGGGACACCGGCAAGCTGACAGCTCCTGGTCTCTACGTTCACGTCACTGATACCAAGCACCGTGACGGCGGCCTTGAGTCACACGTTGGCGTGGTAGAGGAGGGCACCATCTCTGTTGGTGATTCAGTCACCGCAACCATTGATGCCGGCCGTCGTGAGCTAATCCGCCGCAACCACACGGCAACTCACCTACTTGACGCAGCCCTCAAAAAGGTTTTGGGTGACCACGTGAACCAGGCTGGTTCTCTTGTTGCTCCAGATCGTATGCGCTTTGACTTTACGCACTTTGAGGCTCTTACCAAAGATGAGCTCGATCGCATTGAGGGCATGGTTAACGCAGAGATTTTTGCTGCTAAGCCTGTTGTTACTCAGATTATGAACATTGAGGACGCAAAGGCTGCTGGTGCTGTTGCACTCTTTGGCGAGAAGTACGGTGATGTCGTACGCGTTGTCTCTGCTGGTGCAGAAGACGCTCCATTCTCTCGTGAGCTCTGTGGTGGTACTCACGCACGCAACACAGCAGACCTTGGCCTCTTTAAGATTATTTCTGAGAGCTCCGTTGGTTCTAACTCAAGGCGTATTGAGGCGGTAACTTCTATGGGCGCTATCGAGTACGTTGATGAGCGCTTGGCTCAGCTTGATGAGGTTGCCGCAGCTCTGAAGGTTCGTCCTTCTGCTGTTGCAGACCGCGTTGAGCAGCTGCAGCAAGATCTTCGCACTGCAAACCATAAGCTTGAGGCCGCTCTTACCGGAGCAGGCAGCAACCAGGTAGCAGAAGCACTTAAGTCCGCTGTTCAGCTTAATGGCTATAGCTGTGTAATTGCTAAGCTTGAGGGCCTTTCTGGCAAAGAACTTCGCTCCGCATGGGACGGCATCCGCGATGCATCTGACGGCCAGCCTGTTGCTTGCGTCATTGCATCCGCAACTGCTGACGGTAAGGTTTCCCTGCTTGCAGGTGCCACTGATTCTGCAGTTGCAGCGGGCTTCTCGGCAGGAGACATTGTCAAAGAGATTGCAGAGCTTGTTGGTGGCCGTGGTGGCGGTAAGCCAGCAATGGCGCAGGCAGGCGGTTCAAATGCTGCAGGAATTGACGCAGCGCTTGAGGCTGCAAGAACAAAGCTTGGTGCGTAACGTTTGCGCGTTTTAGCTTTAGATATTGGTGAAGTTCGCATCGGGGTTGCTGTAAGTGACCCCGATGGTGCTATTGCGTCACCTGTTTGCGTGCTACCTGCGCAAGAGGTACTCTCACATGCACGCACGTTTAAAGCTGTGCTTGAAGATTGGGAGCCAGAGCTGCTTTTATGTGGTCGTCCTAAAACGCTCGCCGGCGAAGATGGACCACAGGCCCAAAAAATTACCGCTCAAGCTGAGCAAATTGCGAAGAACTGCCAACTTCCATTAGAATTTACTGACGAAAGACTTTCTTCTGCGGAAGCAAAGAAGATTCTTCGAGCGCAAGGTTTATCTGAAAAAGCCATGCGTGGAAAAGTTGACATGGTTGCTGCCTCGCTCTTTTTGCAATCATGGCTTGATGCACAGATGAATAAGGGAGACTAAATGCCCACCCTATCAAATGGTTCTTCTCCGCGTCGTCAGGGCGCACATTTTTCTTCTCCTGTTCCAGAGGGACAGGCTCAGGAAGAGCAGGCTCAGCAGGAACAGATCACGCAGCCTTCAGTTGAGGCTACAGGATCGCTGCCTGCACTTACCGGTGGCAAGCTTTCTTCAAGAAGCGCTCAAGTCACTCATATGGCAAAGAACAAGCAGGTAAAGCATAGAGATAAGAAGGCTTCAAAGCGTTCTCGTATTTTTGCGGCACTTATCGCTTTTATTATGGTTGCGGCCCTTGGCATCTTTGTATGGAAAGTAGCGCTTCCAGAGCTTTCTCGCGCTAATTCCGATACACAAGAAATTACCGCAGGTCAGCAAGTTACCGTTACTATTCCAGATGGTGCTGGTGCGCAGGAAGTAGCAAAGATTCTTTTTGAGAACAAGATTATTGCAACTAAGAGCGAGTTCTTAAACCAGGTAAAGCGCCAGGATGCTGAGCAGAAAATTAAGAGCGGTATCTATGTTATTACCACTGGTACCAAGCCAGCAGACATCGTTCATCTGCTTATTTCTGGCCCTAATGCTCCTGGTAGTGGCTTTGTCGTACCAGAGGGTTATACCGTTTCTCAGGTTGCTGATTTGGTTCAGGACTACTTTGGTATTTCTCGCGATGATTTCTTGAATCAGGCAAAAGCATCCAATTATGTTGCTGACTATCCGTTCCTTGCTGGTGCGGTAGATGCTAATGATTCTCTTGAGGGCTACTTGTTCCCCAAGACCTATACCTTTACAGAAAGCAATGTGACTGCCGATACGGTCATCCGTGCCATGCTTGATCAGTTTGAGACGGAGACAGCTGATCTTAACCTGGACGCTGCTCGCATTACGCTCAATAAGCGTTACAACTTGAATCTTACTAACGAGCAAATCATTATCATGGCATCGATTATTGAGCGAGAAGCCCTGACTGATGATGACCGTCCTAAGGTTGCATCTGTCTTCTACAACCGCCTGTACGATGATATGTATCTCCAAAGTGACGCAACTCTTGCTTACTCTTTGGGTAGGGAAGCTACCGCAGAAGAGCTCAGCTCAATGACAAGCGACCCATACAACACATATGCGTTTAAGGGTTTGACTCCTACGCCTATTTGCTCCCCAGGTTATGCCTCTATTAAGGCAGCTATGGATCCAGCAGCAACCAATTATTACTACTTCTGGATTACCTCGGATGAGCACGTCTTCTCAGAGACGTACGACGAACATCAGCAGGCTATTGAAAACGCACGCGAGCGTGAAGCCGCAAGTAAGCAATAGCTGGTGTGGCATGAGTTTGATCAAAGCAACACAATACGTTTCTGCTGTTGAATACATCTCAGTAGAGGATTTGGTTCAGCAGGGGATTAAACTTGTGCTCTTAGATCGCGATAATACCTGTGTGCCCCGAGACACCAAGATGGTGCCGCCAGAGGTTTCTGCTTGGTTTGAGAAGGCTCATGCGGCTGGATTAACGCTCTGCCTCATCTCCAATAACATTCACCTCAATGAGGTCCAGCGTAGCGCTCACGAGCTGGGAATTGAAGGAGAGGGCTTTGCGTGTAAGCCGCTTCCTCGCGCGCTAACTGCAGCTATGAAGCGTTTCTCGGCAACTAAAGAGCAAACCGTGATGGTGGGAGACCAGATTTTTACCGATGTTATTGCAGGTAATTTGGCTGGCGTTTCAACTATTTTGGTAAAGCCGCAGTCTACCGAGGATCTTTGGTACACCAATATCATTCGTCACGTAGAGCGCCGCATTTTAAAAAATGTAACTTTTACGTCATAACAAGACGGCTTTAGTTTACTTGCTCCAACTCGATGATAGAATCATCTTGAAAGGCTGGAGGAGTATGGAGCTTCGCGATTCAAGATACGTTGTACATGAGGGCTGTGATCATATCTTTTTTGTAGGCTTTCTGGGTGCCGGAAAGTCTACACTCGCACGTAATTTGGGCGAGCTGTTTCACCGCCGTTATGTTGACACCGATCGCCTAGCAGAGCGTATAGCAGGTAAATCACTGGCAGAAATCTACGAAGATGACGGTGAAGAGCTTTTTAGGCAGGCAGAAACTGAGGTTTTACACACGCTTAAGTCTAAGAAGTCACTGCTCGTAAGCTGCGGCGGTGGAATTGTCGAGAAGGACGTCAATCTTGCGCTTATGCGTGAGATGGGAGTCATTGTGTTTCTCGACGGCGATCTTTCTGACTCGCTTCGCCAAATTCAGCGCACGGATAGGCGTCCCGATCTGGGAAGCTTTGAAAACGCTACTCAGCTCTATAGACGCCTGCGCCCGCGTTATGAGGCCGCTGCTGATATTACTATTGATATTCGTGAGAAAACATTTGAGCAGGTAGCCATTGATTCTGGCAAGCTGCTTTGGGAAAGAGGTCTTCTATGAGTGACAACGTCCAGACTGAACTTGAAGAGGAATTGCCACCTGTTCAGATCAAACAGTGGGTTTCTATTCCTGGTGGCTCTATTGCACTTCGTTCTGGCGCAGGCGTTCTTTCAAACTTTGGTACTGAGCTCAGAACCGCAGTGGGAAGACCTCATCGCTGTGCTTTTCTTGTCAGCAATCAGGCAGATGAAGACCTTGCTGAGCTTCTGCGTAGAGACCTCACCACCATTGGTTTTCTCGTCACACGTGTAGATGTGGAAGATGGCAAGGCAGCAACTACCGTGGCAACTGAGGCACAGGTATTGTCTGCTTTGGCAGAAATGCACCTGACAGCTGATGATTTAGTAGTTGCCGTGGGCCACGAGGGCGTCATTTCTCTTGCTAACCACGTGGCAAACAAGTGGTGTGGGGGAGTTTCCCTTGCTACTGTTCCACTTGATTTAGCAGCAGTTATTGTCTCGTCTATTACTCCTCGCGCGCTTGATACTGACGATGAACATCAGCGTCTTGTTACCACTAAGCCTTGTGCTCGTTTCTGCTTTGCAGATCTTGAGGTTATGGATCTTTGCGATGACAGCGCTAAGGTTGCGCAGGTATGTATGGTTGCAACGGCTATGTCTGATAACGAGGCGGAGTTTGGCCGCATTTGGGATAGAGCAGATAACCTCTCCTCTGGAGTTGCCGATATAGTTGCAGAGCAGCTGGCAGAGTCTACTAAGACCCGTGGCCGTCTCTCTGATTCTTCCGCTATTGCTATTCAGCAGTCTGTCCCTTACGGTTGGGTTTTTGTGGAGGCACTTCGCCCGCTCATCCCAGCTGATCAGCCTCTTTCTGCACTTTATGCAGACGCACTGCGTTTCTCGGCAAGAATTGCAGTAGCTAAAGAGGCGCTTTCTTTTGACGATATGCTTGCCCAAGACGAGATTCTTGAGCGCTTGAATATTGGTTTTGTTACCTGTGACATTACTTCTGAGCAGCTTATCGAAGCGCTCAAACAAGAATGTTTCCATTCTACTAATCGTTTTATGTTGCCGATTCCAATGTCTATTGGAAGGGTAAGATTAGCATCGGTCGACGAGGAACTTCTCGCCGAGCATGCCCGCGCTTGGTGTGAGGCTCACGCTTCGCATTAAAGCGCCGCATCTTGCAGTAAGGAGCCTGTTTGCTGATGCGGCTCCACTAGGTGCAACTCTTTGTTGTAAACATCTCGAGAAGGGATTTGAAATGGCAGATTTACAGGCAGCAGCAAAGCGCGTTGCGCGCTTTCGCGAGGTAATGGCTCAGAGGGGTTATGACGCTGTTGTTCTACGTCACAACCCAGACCTTCGTTGGTTGACTGACGCTGAGCGTGTCTTTGACTTTGAGCAGGCGCATACTGCATTTATTACGCAGGATGAGCTCTTCATGCACACTGACTCTCGTTACTACAACACATTCCTGGAGCGCCTTGGTGCTGATTCTCCATGGAAGTTTGACCAGGAAGTCACTACTCCTACCGAGTGGGTTGCCGCTCATATTGCAGAGGCTCGTGCTCGCGTGGTTGCTATTGAGGACACCGTTGATCTTGCGTTCTTTGATGGTCTTGAGCAGGCATTACGTGATCGTTCTGTTGCTGCTTTGCTTCCACGCATGCATGGTGATATTGCTGAGCTGCGTATTGTTAAAGACCCAGCTGAGATTGAGCTTATGAAGCACGCTCAGTCAATTACTGACAAGGCGTTCCTCCACATCTGCGAGTACATTAAGCCAGGTCTTACTGAGCAGCAGATTCGCGCAGAGCTTGAGAACTACATGCTCTCTAACGGTGCAGATGCCCTGTCCTTTGATTCCATCATTGCTTCTGGTCCTAATGGTGCTAATCCTCACGCACAGCCAGGTGAGCGCGTAGTTCAGACAGGCGACATGATTGTTATGGACTACGGTGCAGGTTACCTGGATTACCACTCAGATATGACCCGTACTGTTGTTGTTGGCGCACCTTCCGAGGAGCAGCAGCACGTCTTTGACGTTGTCCGCAAGGCAAACGAAACTTGCGCGGCAGCTATTCATGCAGGTGTCACTGGTTCTGATATTCATAACCTTGCAGTTAAGGTTATCTCTGAGGCTGGCTACGGTGAGTACTTTGGCCATGGCCTTGGCCACGGTGTTGGCGTTGAGATTCACGAGCGTCCATTCTTCAACCCTCGCTGGAACAAGGTTATTGCAGCAGGTTCAGTTGTTACCGATGAGCCTGGTATTTACCTGCCTGGTAAGTTTGGTATTCGCCTTGAGGACTTTGGCGTTGTTACTGAGGACGGCTACGATGTCTTTACTCAGTCCACACACGACCTTGTGTCTGTTGGCTGCTAACTAGACTCGATATACAGAATTCTTACGGCCAGAAGCTTTAGGTTTCTGGCCGTATTTTTATGTTTACCTTTAGGACGAGAAGATCTTCTCGTCCTAAAATTGGCTTATACAACCTAAAAAATCTAAAAAGAGTTAGGTTAGTGAAGACACGCTTCAGATATATGTAATAAAATCAGAAAAGTAAATGTTATTTTCATTGTTATGTTTACAGTTTCATTTGTTTTATTAGGTAGAAAAGAAGGAGGTAGAAGTGGTTAGTATCGTTCTAGCCAGCCATGGTAAATTTGCCGAGGGCATCAAAGATTCTGGCGGCATGATTTTTGGACCACAGGAAGGCGTTGTAGCTGTAACGCTTACTCCTGATATGGGCCCAGATGACCTGCATCAGAAGATTCTCGACGCAATTGCCACGCTTGAAGATCAAGAGCATGTCTTGTTCTTGGTTGACCTATGGGGTGGCACCCCCTTTAACCAGATTTCTCGTGTTCTTGAGGAAGAGGGTAAAGAGGATTGGGTTGCTGTTACTGGCCTTAACCTCCCAATGCTTATTGCAGCTTATGGCTCTCGTCTTGGCGTAGATACTGCGGCTGAGGTAGCAAAAGAGATTTACTCTGAAGCTCGTATGGGCGTAAAGATTAAGCCAGAAGAGCTTGAGCCACAAGAGGCAACACCTACTGATGTTCCTGCTGCTCCAGCAGCACCTCAGGGTGCAATTCCTGCGGGTACTGTTATTGGTGATGGCAAGCTTAAGATTGTTCTTGCTCGTATTGATACCCGTCTTCTGCATGGTCAGGTTGCAACTACGTGGACAAAGATGACCAAGCCAGATCGCATTATTGTCTGCTCTGACGGTGTTGCTCAAGATGAGCTCCGCAAGACCATGATTATTCAGGCAGCTCCTCCAGGAGTACATGTCCACGTTGTTCCTATTAAGAAGATTATTGAGATTGCTCACGACACTCGTTTTGGCAATACCAAGGCAATGCTTCTGTTTGAGACTCCTCAAGATATGCTTCGTGCTATTGAGGGTGGCGTAGAAATCAAGGAAGCAAACCTTGGTTCTATGGCTCATTCTGTTGGCAAAGTTGTTGTTACCAACGCAGTTGCTATGGATGAGGACGATGTAAAGACTCTTGAAGCTATCCGCGAGTGCGGTACAACGTTTGATGTTCGTAAGGTTCCTGCAGACAGCGCAGAGAACTTTGAGGCAATGCTTAAAAAAGCTAAGTCTGAGCTTGGCGCCCGTAAGTAACTAGAAGGAGGTAGAAATGACACCTATCACAATACTGCTTGTCGTAATTGTTGCTCTTTTCGCTGGCATGGAAGGTATTCTTGACCAGTGGGAGTTCCACCAGCCCCTGGTTGCTTGCTCACTGATTGGCCTTGTGACTGGTCACCCTGCTGAGGGAATTATCCTCGGCGGTTCTCTTCAGATGATTGCTCTTGGTTGGGCAAACATCGGAGCTGCAGTTGCACCAGACGCAGCTTTGGCATCTGTCGCATCTGCAATCATTATGGTTTTGGCACTTAACGGCGGAGACACTGACACCACCGCTGCTATTAACACCTCTATTGCACTTGCAATTCCTTTGTCCGTAGCAGGCCTGTTCCTCACCATGATTGCTCGTACTATTGCAACTGGTATTGTCCACGCAATGGACGCAGCTGCCGAGAAGGGCGATTTTGCTGCAATCGAGCGTTGGCACATTGTAGCTATCCTCATGCAGGGCGCACGTATTGCTGTTCCTGCAGCTGCTCTTTGCTTCATTGACCCAGCTATTGTCACTGATGCTCTAAATGCAATGCCTAAGTGGCTCACTGGCGGTATGGCAGTTGGCGGCGGCATGGTTGCTGCTGTTGGTTACGCAATGGTCATTAACATGATGGCTACTCGTGAGGTTTGGCCGTTCTTTGCTCTTGGCTTTGTCTTTGCTGCTATTAACCAGCTCACTCTTATTGCTCTTGGTGTTATTGGTGTTTGCCTTGCTATTCTCTACATTGGTCTTAAAGACCTTGCTAAGCAGGGTGGCGGCGCAGGTGGCGGATCTGGTGATCCGCTCGGCGATATTATTGACAACTACTAATTCTGAAGGAGCGTGAAACTAATGGAGAATAAGATTCAGCTTTCTAAGAAAGACCGCATGTCTGTTGCTCTTCGTCATCAGTTCCTTCAGGGTTCTTGGAACTACGAGCGTATGCAGAACGGTGGTTGGGCATTCTCAATGATTCCAGCCATCAAAAAGCTTTATCCAAACAAAGAAGATCAGGTAGCAGCTCTTAAGCGCCACCTTGAGTTCTACAACACTCACCCTTATGTTTCTGCACCAGTCATGGGCGTTACCCTTGCACTGGAAGAGGGACGTGCTAACGGTGAGCCTATTGACGATGTTGCAATTCAGGGCGTTAAGGTAGGCATGATGGGCCCTCTGGCCGGTGTTGGTGACCCAGTCTTCTGGTTTACTGTCCGTCCAATTCTTGGAGCACTCGGCGCATCTATTGCCGCTGGTGGTTCTGCACTTGGCCCTATTCTCTTCTTTGTTCTGTGGAACGTCATCCGCCTTTCCTTCCTGTGGTACACCCAGGAGTTTGGCTACAAGGCAGGTGCCTCAATCTCTTCCGATCTTTCTGGCGGCATGCTGGGCAAGATTACCGAGGGTGCTTCTATTCTTGGTATGTTTATCATTGGCGCCCTGGTACAGCGCTGGGTTTCAATTTCATTTACCCCAGTTGTTTCTACCATTCCTCAGCAGGCAGGTGCCTACATTGATTGGACAAGCATTCCTTCAGGAGTAGAGGGAATGCACCAGGCATTAAAGCTTTACGCTGCACTTGGACCAAACGGTCTTGATCCAGTGAAGGTAACCACACTTCAGTCCAACCTTGATTCCCTTGTTCCTGGACTGGCAGCTGTTGGTCTGACACTGCTCTGCTGCTCACTGCTTAAGAAGAAGGTCTCTCCAATTGCTATCATCCTGGCTCTCTTTGCCGTTGGTATTATTGGTCGACTCCTTGGCTTTATGTAATGAGTAAGCGTACGCTCTAGTACTTAAAGTCGCACGAATATGGGTCGCGCTCTATAATGGGTGCGACCCATTTTTTGAAAGGATTGTATGGCTCAGTCTCAAAACAGTACGGTTGACTTCACCGCAAAGGCAACGTCATTTCATGGGCTAGCTACGTATGGCGATATCCTTATTGGCAACAAGGCCTTTGAGTTCTACAACCAAAAAAATCCCGAAGATTACATTCAGATTCCCTGGGATCAGATAGATCATGTGGCTGCCTCAGTTATGGGACGCACCAAAAGCATTTCTCGCTTTGCCATTTTTACTAAAAGCAATGGTAATTATTCGTTTTCTACGCGAGACAACAAGGCAACACTGAGGGCAATTCGCGCCTATATAGGGGAGGAGAAACTCGTGCGTTCTCCAAACTTCTGGTTTGTTTTTAAGCACGGACTTATGGCAATTCCACAGCTTCCTCGCCTTATTAAAGAGAGTTTTATTAAAAAGAAGTAAGCAAATTTTGCATTTTCACAAGAGCCGCCAGCACGGAAGGCGTGAAACTGATAAAATCCAACATGCATATACGTGTCGCGGGTAGTTTGAAAATTCACGTTCTTCTCGCGACTTTATCGAGTGAAAAGAGTTAGACGTGGCAACTATCAGCACCGCAGATTTTAAGAACGGCCTTGGCCTTAAGATTAACGATAAGTACTACACCATCGTTGAGTTCCAGCATGTAAAGCCAGGTAAGGGCGGCGCTTTTGTCCGCTATAAGATTCGTGACCTTCGTTCTGGCCGCGTTATTGATCAGACCTGCAACGCTGGCACCAAGTTTGAGAACGTTCTTCTGCTCACCAAAGAGATGCAGTACCTCTACAACGACGGTGAGTCCTTCTACTTCATGGACAACGAGACTTACGATCAGGTAGCTGTCCCTGCTGATTTCATTGGCGAGAAGAGCGTCTGGTTCAAGGAGAACGATAACGCACAGCTTCTCTATGCAGACACTGAGCTTCTTGGTGTTGAGCCTCCAATGTTTATTGAGGCAGAGATCACTGAGACTGACCCAGGCTTCAAGGGTGACACCGTTCAGGGCGGCACCAAGCCAGCAACTATTGAGACTGGTGCAACGCTTCAGGTTCCAATGTATCTGAACCAGGGTGAGCGCATTAAGGTTGACACCCGCGACGGCAAGTTTGTTTCTCGCGTTTAGTGCATTCTCTTTGGGTGCATTGGCACCCAACAGTATTGAGTAATTATTTCAAAGACAGTTTGTCTTTTTTAGGGGGTAGACATGGCTGAAACAGAGCTTCGTATAGCAGGCATCGGCATCTCAAAAGATGTAATTTCAACGGTTGTCTCCGGCGCAGCTGGAAGTGTTGAAGGTGTTGCCTCCGTTGGCGGAAACGATACCCTGGCATCCAACCTTATTAACGTCTTTACCAGCAGAAGCCTTGCACCAGAGAAGGCTGTTGAGGCAGGCGTAGAGAACGGTCAGCTCCATCTTGGAGTTCACCTTACCGTTTTCTATGGCTATCCTTTCACAAAGCTTGCTTCTGAGGTAAGACTTGCTGTTGCAACTGCTGTAAATGAGCAGATTGGCGTCAGTATCGCTTCCGTTGATGTTTACATTGACAGCCTTGTTTTTCCTAAGGAGTAGGCTTGAGCGTTAAGTTTTTTGGACGTACCCGCGCCCGTAGCCAAGCACTACAGCTTTTATTCCAGGCTGAAGCCACTAATCGCAACGTTCTTGAGGTCCTCGACGGAGACTATACGCTCTCCGAGGGACCTCTTGATGAGTATGCGCAGTCGCTGGCAGTGGGAGCAGATGGCATTAGAGATGACCTTGATGACATCATTGCTGCTTACTCAAAAGACTGGGCAATTGATCGCATGCCTTCCGTAGACCGAAATCTCTTAAGAATTTCTCTTTACGAGATTCTTGAGGTTCCTGAGGTTGATGTAGCTGTTGCTATTAACGAGGTAGTTGACCTTGCTCGCACTTACTGCAGCGATGATTCTCCTCGCTTTATTAACGGCGTTCTTGGTCGTATTGTTGATGACATTGAGGCTGGAGAAGACATTTATTCTCTGTGCCATAAGCAGTCTGCTGAGCAAGACGTTTCTGAAGAAGAGCCAGAGAGCTCTGTGGAAGATGCAGAGTAGTCATGGCAAAAATCGATACATCTGAATATCAGAGCTTTGACCAGATAACCGCAAGACTTGATTCAATTGTTGATCAAGTTCGCGATAAAAACGTCTCGCTGGAGCATTCTCTTGACCTCTTTGATGAGGCTATTGCTCTAGGCTCAAAGGCTGTCAACATGGTTGACACCACAGAGTTTACGCCAGAAGAGGAAGAGCGTCTGATTCAGGCTCAGGCAGCAGGGGACGCAGCTGACGCAAGCGGCACAGCGGCTGCCACTGATGAACAAGCTTCTTCTGAGCAGGTTGAGGTTTCAGCTGCAGATGAAACGTCGTCTGATGACGCGGTTTCAGAAAGCGATGAGCACTAGTGGCTCAACGCATTTCTCGCCAAAGGCTCGACAAAGAGCTAGTTAGGCAAGGATTTTTCAAGGACACTCAAGCTGCATTACGTGCAATTCTTGCGGGTGATGTTTCTACGCGCGACAGAAGATTAACTTCAGCAGGAGAGCTTGTTCCTGAGGGATTGTTTCTACACGTAAAAGGTGCTATTCCATACGTGAGCCGAGGCGGACTTAAGCTCGAGCGTGCCTTTGAAGTTTTTGATTTTACGGTTCAACATAAAAAATGTTTAGATATTGGCTGTTCAACTGGTGGTTTTACCGATTGTCTGCTTCAAAATGGAGCTGCTTCGGTTACCTCGGTTGATGTTGGCTATGCGCAGTTTGATTGGTCGCTCAGAAACGACAGCAGGGTTGAACTGCTCGAACGTACAAATATTACGTCCCTGCCAGAAATGGGCTACTCGCACGTTTTTGATGTTGCTGTGTGTGACGTATCGTTTACGTCAATCTTGTCAATTCTTCCTTCTGTTTTAGATGTTCTAGCTCCTGAAGGAGTTTTTGTTACGCTGGTCAAACCGCAGTTTGAAGCTAAGAGGGAAGAAGTGGGCGAGGGCGGTATTGTGACTGATACTTCCGTGCGTCTGCAAACGCTGCAAAAGGTTTCCGATGCGTTTAAGGAAGCTCATATGGGTCCTTTGGGCGCGTGTGAAAGTCCTATTCACGGCGCTAAGGGTAACGTGGAATATTTACTGTTTGGTCAGCTTGAGGCAGGTTCGTTTGATTTAGATCTTGCTTCAGTGGTATCGAGTCATTCTGTAGAAATAGTGAAATAGAACTAATGTTCTATTTTGTAGTATTGTTCGTAGTTTTTTAGGTATACTAAGTACATCGAATCAGACGTGTTAACTGTTTCAGTTGTGCAATCAAGCAAAATCGGGAGAGTGGTTTGCGTGAAGGTACTTCTTGTTCCAAATTATTCAAGAGAAGTTGCTGTTTCTGGTGCACGTGAACTTGAAGAATGGCTCTTTGAGCAGGGCTGTGATGTCCAGTGGGCACACGATAAAAAGCTGTTCCCGGATAAAGTTGTAGATTGTTCTGATTGCCAGCTTGTTATTTCTCTTGGTGGAGATGGAACGCTTCTGAGGGCCGCCAAAATTGTTGAGTATTCTGAAATTCCAATTTTGGGCATCTCTTATGGTCACCTTGGCTTTTTAACCAGTGCAACTCCTCATCAAATGATTGAGATGGTAGCTGATGCTCTTGCTGGAGAGCTCCACGTATCTAGAAGAGCAACACTTGCAATAGAAACAGAATATGAGCTTCCATCTGGAGAAACTTACGTCGAGAAGACCTTCTCGCTCAATGATTTTGCAGTTTCCAGAGGTGGAGCAGGTGATATGGTTGAGTTTACAGTTTCTGTATCAGGCAACCATATTGATAAGCTTCGCGGTGATGGTTTTGTTGTTAGTACGGCAACTGGATCCACCGGCTATGCTCTTGCTGCTGGTGGTCCTATTGTTACACCAGAGTTCTCGGGAATGGTTTGCGTGCCAATCGCACCACATACTATTTTGGCTCGTGCATTCCTTACCTCTCCTTCTGATGTGGTTGAAATTACCATGTCAAAAGATAGACCAGCAACATGTCACTTCTTCTCTGACGGGCAAAACATTAAACATCCAGAGGAGGGTGTAGCTACAAAAGCTCGTATTAGCCGTGGACCAGGAGATATCATTCTGCTTGATAGAAGCGCTGATAGTTTCTATCGTTCAGTTTCTCGTGTATTTTACGGTAAAACTGGTCAGTAAGCAGGTCGTATATGCTTGATGAACTTCGTGTGCAAAATGTTGCACTTATTGAAGACGCTTCTCTTGCACCCGCCTCAGGTTTAACTGTTTTAACAGGAGAGACAGGTGCTGGTAAAACCGCTCTTTTATCTTCCATTAAGCTCTTAGTAGGAGAGCGTGCGGATGCTTCTGCAGTAAGAGAAGGAACAGACGCCCTTAGGGTTGAGGCACGCTTTTTTACCTCACCAGAAGATCAAGAGGGCATTGTTGTCTCTAGAAAAGTCTCTGCTGATGGTAGAGGCAGGGTAGAGATTGATGGCCACATGGCATCAGTTAAAGAACTGGCCGGAGGTATTGGAACATCAATTGATCTGTGTGGTCAACATGAACATCAAAGACTACTTGATGTAAAAAATCATGTCAGCATGTTGGATGCATGGATTGGATCAGATATTCAATCTTGTCAGACAGAGTATATGGATGCCTTGCATGCTTACCATGCTGCGGTTACCGAGCTTCAGCGGGTTATTGAAGTAAGTCAGTCAAGCAATGCAAAAATTGATGAAGCAGCATTTCTTGTCCAAAGAATTGATGAGGTTTCTCCTAAAGAAGGAGAGCTAGAAGACTTAGAGGAGCAACTTCCTCGCTTTGAGCACGCAGAGGCTCTCCTTCAAGCTGCAGGAGGAACACATGAGGTACTCTCAAGTGATGAGGGTGTCATTGATTCACTCTCTGATGCGGTCCAGATGCTTCAAAATGCTTCAACGTTTGACGCTACGCTAGGTTCTTATGCAGAGTCTCTTTCAAGTACTCTTATAGAGATTGAAGATGTTTCTTCAGAGCTCAGAAGTTATGTAGGATCTCTCGATTTTGATGAAGAAGCTCTTGAAGAGATGCAAAGTCGCATGGCTCGTCTTCAGGGTCTTATGAGAACGTACGGTCCTGGTATGAAAGACGTATTTAAGAAATACCAGACTGCTCAAAACCTTCTTGAGGTAACCAGAGACACAGAAAAGCTTGTTCGTGAGGCTCAGACAGCGGTAGATGCTGCAAAAGATGCCCTTACTCTTAAGGCTCAAGCGCTTAAAAAGGTTCGTGTGGCTGCAGCTCCAAAACTTTGTGATGCAGTCAATAAGCAAATGAGTCATTTGCAGATGGGCTCAGCTCAGATTGAACTCAACTTTGAAGACCTTCCTTTTGAGCAGTGGAATAAAGTTGGCTCTACAAAAATTGAGCTTATGTATAAGCCTTCAGCTCAGATGACTGCTCGTCCGCTTAGAAAGATTGCCTCTGGTGGAGAGGTCTCTCGTGTCATGCTTGCATGTAAAGTGGTTCTAGGAGAGTCTGACGTTTGCGATACGCTTGTATTTGATGAGGTTGACGCTGGTGTTGGTGGAGCTACTGCCGTTGCTCTTGCAGAGGTTTTAGCGCAGCTTGCTAAAACACATCAGGTGATTGTGGTAACTCACTTGCCACAGGTTGCTGTTATGGCCTCTAAACAGTATGTAGTCTCAAAGACAGAAGAACATAACGCGCTCCCTATAACTTCTCTTACAGAGGTTTCTGGTACTCAGAGAGAAGAAGAGATTGCACGCATGCTTTCAGGCTCTATAACTGAGGCTTCTTTGGCTCACGCGCATGAGTTGCTGTCAGAAGCCCGCTAGATTTTTCAGAACTATATGGACATAACAATGTATTTGTTTGGAGATTAAATTTCTCGGCACTATGGGCCTTAAAGCGGAATAATATAAAGACCCGTAGAAATGTAATTGGCTAATCTTACCTACGGGAGTAATCCATGACCAAGCACATATTTGTAACAGGTGGCGTTGTTTCCTCTCTTGGAAAAGGAATCACTGCTGCATCTCTCGGCCGACTTCTTAAGGCTCGTGGCTATAAGGTCATGATGCAAAAAGCTGACCCATATCTCAATGTTGACCCAGGCACTATGAGTCCTTTCCAGCATGGTGAGGTTTTTGTCACTGAGGACGGTAAAGAGACTGACCTTGACCTTGGTCATTATGAGCGCTTTATTGACGAGAATCTTACCAGGGAGTCTAACTTCACCACTGGTCTCATTTATCAGTCTTTGATTCAGCGTGAGCGCGCTGGAGACTTCCTTGGCGGTACAGTTCAGGTAATTCCTCATGTAACTGATGCAATTAAGGCTCGTTTTGCTCGCATTGAAGAGGTTACTAATGCTGATGTAGTCATTACAGAGCTTGGTGGCACTATTGGCGATATTGAGTCTCAGCCTTTTGTTGAGGCAATTCGCCAGTTTAGAAAAGAGCGTGGCGCAAGCAACGTTGCTATTATTCACGTGAGCCTTGTTCCTTATATTGCTGCTGCTCATGAGGTCAAGACTAAGCCTACACAGCACTCTGTAAAAGAGCTCCGTTCCCTTGGTATTCAGCCAGACTTCATCGTGTGCCGTTCTAGCCATTCTGTGGATGAATCTATTCGCGAGAAAATCGCTAATTTTTGCGACGTTGATGCAGATTGCGTTTTTGAAAACAATGATCTGCCTTCAATTTACGATGTTCCAGCACATCTGGCAGCACAGGGATTTGACAAAAAGGTACTTGAGCGTCTTGGTCTTGAAGTCCGTCCAAGTGATCTTGGCAGCTGGGAAGCATTTACTACCGCTATGCACAAGGCAAATGCGCTTGAAGACGCAACAAGAATTTATGTTGTCGGCAAGTATACGCAGCTGCCTGATGCCTACCTTTCTGTTATTGAAGCACTTCACCACTCTGGTATTTTCTATGGCAGGCACGTTGATATCCGCCTGGTAAATGGTGAAGAGCTGACAGAAGAAGACGTAGAGCAGGAGCTTGCTGGTGCAGATGGCATTTTGGTTCCTGGCGGCTTTGGTCTTCGCGGCGTAGAGGGTAAGATGGTTGCTATTCGTCGTGCCCGTGAGCTCAAGATTCCTTACCTTGGTGTTTGCCTTGGTATGCAG
Organism: uncultured Atopobium sp.; assembly: GCA_937905925.1. Taxonomy (GTDB): domain Bacteria; phylum Actinomycetota; class Coriobacteriia; order Coriobacteriales; family Atopobiaceae; genus Lancefieldella. The sequence continues at coordinate 55,704 of CALCXO010000031.1, read as the reverse complement.
ATGGCTGTTACTGAGTTTGCTCGTGACGTCTGCGGCATGGAGGGTGCAAATTCAGCAGAGTTTGGTCCAGATACTCCATACCCTGTCATCGATCTTATGCCTGACCAAGAGGATATTACTGACAAGGGCGGTACCATGCGCCTTGGTTCTTATCCTTGCAAGGTTGTTGAGGGAACGCTTGCACACGAGGCATATGGCAACAACTTGGTTTACGAGCGTCATCGTCACCGTTATGAGGTAAGCAACGTATTCCGTAATCAGCTTGTTGAGGCTGGTTTGGTAGTTTCTGGTGTTTCTCCAGACGATCGCCTTGTAGAGATGATTGAGCTTCCAGAGTCTGTTCACCCTTGGTTTGTTGCAAGTCAGGCACACCCAGAGTTTAAGAGCCGTCCAACTCATCCTGCACCTTTGTTCCGTGAGTTTGCACGTGCAGCAATTGCTCATCATGAGGGTGTTGACCGTCATGATGTAAACCAGATCCTCTAAGCAGAATTTTACTAGGGAAGAATACGTATGGACCTCGCTCAGGCGCGTACAGAATTTTTAGCGTACGTTGCTGTTGAGCGAGGTCTTTCTGTAAATACGCTTGATGCCTATACCAGAGATTTAGAGGGTTATTTGCTTTGGCTGAATGGCAAAAAAATTACTTTGCCCAACCAGGTGACTCGCTCAGATGTTGAAGAGTACATAGGCTCTCTTAGAGATTTAGGTATGGCTCCAGCTTCGGTTGAGCGCCACACTGCGGCACTTAGAAACTTCCACAAGTTTATGGCTGTTGAGCAAATTTGTGAGTCATCTCCAGCAGAAGATCTACCTACCGCAGCAAGAATTCAAAGGCTTCCTGATGTTATCTCTCAAGACAAGGCAGAAGAACTGCTTGATCAGCCATTTCCTCATTCGCCTCTAGGTATTCGCGATAGAGCCATACTTGAGTTGTTATATGGATGCGGTCTTCGTGTGTCTGAGCTTTGCGATCTTGAGGTTCGAGGTGTCCTTCTAGAAGATGAACTCTTGCGTGTTTTTGGTAAGGGTTCCAAAGAGCGCGTAGTCCCTGTGTTGGGCTCTGCGCATCGTGCACTTAAAACATACCTTTATGAGGCTCGTTCGCTTTTGCTTAAGCACGGCCAGGTATCCGAGGTGTTTGTAAACGCTCGGGGTGGACGTATTTCTCGCCAGTCGGTACATAAACTGGTGGCAAATTACGGCAGGGTAGTGGGGATTGAAGGTTTGCATCCTCACACACTGCGCCACAGTTTTGCCACACATCTTCTAGAGGGTGGCGCTGATCTTCGCTCGGTGCAGGAGCTTTTGGGACACGTTGATATTTCAACCACGCAGCTCTATACGCACGTAGATAGGTCGCACATTAGAGACGTGTACCTTGAGGCTCACCCAAGAGCCCACGTTCACGCGGACAAATAAACGCGCTTAACGCAAGTGTTGGACAAGTGTGGGACAAGCGTGGGACAGGTGTGGGGCAAAGTGGTGACTGCGTAAAAGCAAGGTGGGGGTTTTGTTTGAGTAACGTGTGATTTTCGCCACGAGTTCACCACAATTTCCTCAAAAATTTTCACTTCATAAAAAAATTAATAAATTGAGTCCAAGACTAAGAAAATCCGTTCTTTTGTAGTTCGGATTTTTTTTAACACTACATATTGTGGTCAAAATGTCATATCTCACATCTACGTTAAACCCCAGCTAGACCATAAGAAAAATACTTGGTGTTGGAAAGTGTTTTCTAGTGTGTGTAAGTGTCGGAATGAGTTATATTTATTTCACGTTCAATCGACGGACTATGCCCAAGCATTGCCGCGCACACACAACACAAACACAGCCCGCGCGGCAAGGGGCGCCAACGTGAAAGGGGGAGACATGCTTACTGGTCAGTATCAGCGCTCGCTGGACTCCAAGATTCGCGTGACTCTTCCTGCACCTCAGCGCAAGCAGCTTGGCGATGTTGTCATCTTGCTCCGTCGACAGGACGCGCTTTACGGCTACTCACCTGAGGCGTATGAGGCTTGGATTGCAAGTCTGAACCTCAACCCAAGGAACCGCGACGACGTCACAGCACTTCGCATGCTGAACGCAGCAGCAACAACCGTCGACATTGACTCGGCCGGCCGCGTTGCTCTGGGAAAGATTGACGAGTCCGATCCACAGGCTAGGGAGAAGCTCCAGCTTGACCGCGACGTCACTATTGTCGGTAACGGCGACCACTTTGAGATTTGGAACACTAACAAGTGGAACAGCCTCTTCTCGGCAGATGACCGCGTTGCAACGCTCGAGGACCTCATCTTTGGCGCCTAGTGAGGCGAGAAGATCGTGAAGGTAGAAGACGGTAACTTGAAAGTCGAATATCGGCACCAACCAGTAATGCTTGCAGAAGTGCTGCGCGAGCTGGACCCCAAGCCAGGTGAAGTTGTTTGCGACTGCACCTTGGGAGGAGCGGGCCACACCGTAGAGATGGCAAAGCTGATTGCTCCAGACGGTCTTTCCATTGGAATTGACCAGGACGCAATGGCTCATCAAGCAGCAGCTGCTCGCCTGAAGCAAGAAGTACCAAACGCGGAGTTTTTGCCGCTTAAGGGAAACTTTGGCGACCTCGATGAACTTCTCGTCTCTGCAGAAGTCCCCGGAGTTGACTGTTTCCTCTTTGACATTGGTGTTTCTTCTCCTCAGCTTGATATCCCAGAGCGAGGCTTTTCGTACCACGAAGATGCCCCGTTGGATATGCGAATGGACCCGGGCAAACAAACTCCAACTGCACAAGAGGTCATCAACACCTACAACGAAGCCGACCTCGCCCGAATCCTTCGAATTTACGGAGACGAGAAATTTGCCTCACGCATTGCACGACGCATTGTACAAACGCGAGAAAAGCGTCCCATCCAAACGACGCTTGAGCTTGTTGAGGTAATCAAGGCGGCAATTCCCGCAGCAGCGCGTCGTCACGGCGGACATCCCGCCAGAAAGACGTTCCAAGCACTTCGTATTGAAGTGAACCACGAGCTTGAGGTTTTGGAGCGCGGACTACGCTGTGCAATTGCCTGGGCTAATCCAGGAGGCAGGATTTGCGTTATCTCGTACCACTCGCTTGAAGATCGCATTGTCAAGCACGTGTTCTCCGAGCTCAGTCAAGGTTGTATCTGTCCGCCAGACCTTCCGGTTTGTATGTGCGGTCAAGTGCCGATAGTTGACGTGATTACGCGCAAACCTCTTGTGGCCACTCCAGAAGAGATAGAGCGCAACCCAAGGGCGAGAAGTGCCCTGATGAGGGTAGCGGTTAAACGCGACCCAGAGAAATGAAGTACCCCATAGCACTTGTTGCTTGTTGTTAAGAAGTTTTTGAAGGGATTGAAGTTTAATGGCACGTTACGGATCAGAAGCTGTAGCACGCACAACTCAGTTTGAGCATGAGTACGCTCCTGAACAGAGCACTCGCACATCTTTTGAGGTTGTCCCTGGTGGCGGCCTTGATGCTGATGCTCGCCGTGGCGTAAGCAGCCAGTTCATCCAGCGTGTCAAGCTTATTGCTGTTGCTGCAGCACTCTTCCTGACACTTGGTGTTGTCCGTATTGGTATCTCTACCGCTACGGTTTCAACTCTTCAGGCTAATAACGTCATCAGAAATGAAATGCGCGCAACAACTGCAACTAACGATTCCCTGCGCGTTTCTCGCTCCCTGCTTGCAAGTACAACACGCATTGAGCGCATTGCTACTCAGAATTATGGTATGACTCTTGAGACAAATCGTCCTGTTGTAGATGTAAGCAACAACGCTTAGGCGTAAAATATACGTTGTGAGTACGCAGAATCGACATACTCGCGCATCGCGCAGAAAAACTCCTGAGGCCTCGTACGACGAGGCCTCTCGTGTGCATTTTTGTGGTCATCGTGGTAGCAGCGGTGGCTCGGATGGTGTTGGCCCTGAAGGTAGACTCCGTCGCGTAGCAGCTGCTATGGCAATTATGGTGGCAATTGTTGTTCTTAGGCTTGCTTGGCTGCAAATCTTTACGGCAGCAGATCTTGCAAAGGGCGCCGAGAATAACCGCACCAACGACATTGTCTTGCACGCTCGCCGTGGCACCATTTACGACCGCAACGGCAATGTCTTAGCCATGAGCGTTGACTGCAAAGACATCTATGCCAATCCTTCAGAGATTAAAGACGCAAGCTCCGTAGCTCAGGTTTTTGCCTCGCTCTTAGGCGGAAGCCCTTCAGACTACCTTGGAGACCTGCAGCAAGACACCACCTTTGTCTACGTGCGTCGTCGTGTTGACACTGATACCGCTTCTAAGATTGAAAAAGCACTTGATGAGAAAAACCTCAAGGGCGTCTATTTTGTTAATAATACCAAGCGTGTCTATCCCTATGGCAACGTTGGCGTTCAGATTCTGGGCTTTGTAAACGCAGACAACGAGGGCGCTTCTGGCCTTGAGTATTACTACAACGATATCCTTGCAGGTACTAATGGCCACATGATTGTTGAGACCGGCGCTGGTGGTACTCCAATTGCTGGCGGTACCTCAAACATCACTGAGGCACAAAATGGACAGGACATTGTTCTTTCCATTGATATTGAGCTGCAGAGGAAGGCAGAAGAGCAGCTTACTGCCGCAGTCAAAGACTTTGAAGCCCAGCAGGGTGGCTCAATCATGGCCATGAATCCTCGTACCGGAGAAATCTATGCCGCCGCTTCGTACCCTCTGCCAGATTTTAAGAGCGATAACGGCGTTGACTACGAATCCCTCAACCTCAAGCTAGTCTCAAGTATCTATGAGCCTGGCTCGGTATTTAAGGTAATTACCACCTCAATTGGTATAGACAATAACCTCTTTGGTCCAAATTCAACCTTCAACATTCCAACTGAGCTCAAGGTTGGCGATAACAAGGTTACCGACGATGATTGGCGTACCAGCGCCATGGACATGAGCGTAAGAGAGATGCTCAGACGTTCCTCAAACGTTGGTATGGCCTTCCTCGAGACACAGCTCATAGGTGATGAGCGCTTTGCAGCAGGAATTGATAAGTTTGGTATAGGTCACACTACAGGCATTGACTTCCCTGGTGAAGCTACAGGAATTGTCCGCTCTCTGGACGAATATGAAGGCCCAACTGGCGGAAACATGGCGTTTGGCCAGGGTCTTGCAATTCCATTTATCCAGGTCATTCGCGCATATACCGCTGTTGCTAATAAGGGAACTATGGTGACTCCACACTTTATGGTTTCTAAGGGCGGTCAAGAGGTTACCTGGCCTACTAAAGACGTTATTTCCGCTTCCACAGCTTCGGCCGAGCTTGACATGATGACTACCGTTGTCAAAGAGGGCACCGGTGTTCGTGCAGGTATCTATGGCTATACTGTTGCTGGTAAAACAGGTACGGGCCAGCAGGTTGTGGAAGAAACCGGCTCGTACGGCGAGAATTCCGGTTTTGTTGATTCCTTCTGCGGTATCGTGAATCCATCAGAATCTGATTTGATGGTCTACGTTGGACTTAACGATACCCACCAGCTTGCATCGCAGTCTGCTGCTGTGGTCTTCTCGCAATTTGCAAAAGACGCAGCTACACGCCTTAATATTCAACCAACCAATAACTAGGAGAGCTCATGGTTAAGCTTTCGGTTGAACAGATAGTCGCAGCTACAAATGCACGACTGCTCCGCCGCGGAACCCGCGAGGTTGCGGGCGCAGCCGTCATTGACTCTCGCGAGGTCCAGGAAGGCTCGCTCTTCGTGGCTTTTGCTGGCGAGAAGGTCAATGGAAACTCCTATCTCTTATCTGCTGCCCAGGCAGGTGCTGCTGTTGTAGTGGCATCTGAGCCTGTAGCAGACGATCTGCTCGACAACCTAACCGGCACAGGAGTTAGCGTGCTTGAAGCCGCAGATAATGACTGCGAGGCTTTCCTTTTGGCCCTAGCTTCTGCCTGGCGAGAAGCCCATCCAAATTGGCTGGTTGTAGGCGTAACTGGATCGGTTGGTAAAACTACTACCAAAGAAATGCTTCGTCGTGGCATTGGTGCTACCCGCCGCGTACATGCTACCGCTGGTAATCACAATAACCTCATTGGCCTGCCACTCACGGTGCTTTCCACACCAGAAGACACCGAGGTACTCGTTCTTGAGTTAGGCATGAATCATGCCGGTGAGATTACCAGGCTTACCTCTGTTGCTCGTCCAACAGTAGCGGTCATTACCAACGTTGGTACCAGCCACATTGGTCTTCTCGGTAGCAGAGAAAACATTGCGCGCGCCAAAGCAGAGATTGTCTCGGGCATGCGCGCATTTGACTCAATTGAACCTACGCTTATTCAGGCTTCTGCAGGGGACTACACCAAGTTCATTGCAGATGAGTTTGCTCGCCCTGCTCACGTTGTTTGCAAGACAGTGGGCGCAACTGAGGCTGACGTCATGAGCGCACAGCAGGTCACTCTTGACGAGGAGGGCCTTCCAACTGCCACTATTGTTGCTGTATCCGGCTGGTCACGCACGGTAACTCTTGAGGTACCTGGGCGCGTTGTTGTCGACGACCTTCTTTTGGCACTTGAGGCTATAGAGACGCTTGGTCTTGATCTTGACGCTGCTGCAGAGGCTATTGAGCAGATGCCTGCCACTCGTATGCGTCTTTCGGTACTTGACGCAACCTGTGGTGCCAAGATTATTGACGATTCTTACAACGCAAGCCCTAACTCAACAGCTGCCGCGCTTGACGTGTTGATGCAGATGCCAGCGGTAGGTCGCCGCATTGCTCTTATCGGAGAGATTGGTGAGCTTGGACCAGAGGAGAAGCGCCTTCACGGTTATGTGGGTGCTTACATTGCCGCTAAGAACCCAGACCTTGTTGCCTTTGTAGGCACGGGAGCCGCGCGTGAAATGGTTGAAGCTGCGCGCGTTATGGGATTCTCGGAAGATAAAATTGAACAGTTCAGTGATGTCAACGAAGCACTTTCCGTGCTCGGACCAGTACTTGCGCAAGGAGACGTTCTTCTCGCCAAGGCATCGAGGTCTGCCCAGCTTGATATTTTTGTAAAAGGAGTTACTGAGTAATGTTTTACCAGACTATTTACCCAACATACCAGGTGTTTGTTGCGCTTGGTGTCTCCTGCATCATCACTTTGGTCTTAATGCCACTCTTTATCAAACTGATGAAGAAAGAGGGAGTGGGCCAGCAGGTTCGTGCTGACGGACCTCAGCAACACCTGGTCAAGCAGGGTACTCCTACTATGGGTGGCGTTGTTATGCTGGTAAGCATTGTGCTGACTTGCATTGCGCTTGCTCAGTGGAACACCGACCTCATTCTTGCTATGGCAGCTATGCTGCTCACAGGCTCGCTTGGTCTTCTGGACGATATCGAGTCTGTTGCTCATGGTAGAAGCCTTGGCCTTACCGCATCTCAGAAGATGGCTGGACTTATTACCATTTCTGTTGTATTTTGCCTGGCAGCAGTTAACATTTGGGGCATTACGCCCATTATTGCGTTCCCTGGTGGCCTTGATATCAATCTGGGTATCCTTACTACTACCGTCACTTTAGGCGGAAACGTCATTTCTATCCCTTGGCTGTATCTCTTCTTTGTCTTTTTGCTCATGGCTGGCCTCTCTAACGCTGTTAATCTGACCGACGGCCTTGATGGCCTGGCTGGTGGCTGCGTTATGGTCGTCATGATTTTTATGGCTGCGGTAGCTTTCCGCTATGGCGAGAGTAGCCTTGCTGTTTTTGCCGCATCTATCGCAGGCGCTTGTATTGGTTTTTTGTGGTTTAACAGCTATCCTGCAAGCATTTTTATGGGAGACACCGGCTCTCTTGCCTGGGGCGCTGCCTTTGCAGCTCTAGCTGTCCTTACCAAAACAGAGGTAATTTCCCTGGTCATGGGCGGTCTTTTTATCATCGAGGCACTGTCCGTTATCATTCAGGTTGTCAGCTACAAGGCAACTAAAAAGCGCGTATTCTTGATGGCTCCACTGCATCATCACTTTGAGAAACTTGGCTGGAACGAGACAAAAGTAGTCTTTAGATTCTGGATTATTTCCGGCGCATTTGCTGCTCTGGGCTTTGCTCTGTACTTCCAGCTTCACTAAAGATATTGCTCTTAGAAAGGATCGCTTGCGTGTCGCTTCTAGAAACACTTGGAAATGTATGTGTTCTTGGTTTTGGTAAGACCGGCATCTCTGTCTGCACGTATTTGCTGCAGCAGCCAGAGGGTCGTGTGTCTTCCGTAACTCTTGTGGGCGGCGCAGATGCTACTGTTGGCGAGAAGATCCAAGAGCTTGCAGACTCAGGCGTACAGGTACAATGTGGCTCCGATCAGGTTAAGGGTACCTTTGACCTGACTATTACATCTCCTGGTATTCCAGACACCTCTGAGCTGTTCTTAAGTGCAAAGGCAGCTTCTAAGCAGATTATGGGCGAGCCAGAGTTTGCCTATCAAGAGAGTCCTTCACAGTGGATTGGTATTACCGGTACAAACGGTAAAACTACTACCACAAGTTTGACCACGTCAATCCTGCAGTATGCAGGCCTTGATGCAAGCGCTGTTGGCAATATTGGTCTTACTATTACTGACCAACTTGCAGAGAGAAAGCCTAAGAGCTGGTTTGTAGCAGAGCTTTCAAGCTTCCAGCTTGCTACTACTCAAAAATTGCATCCTCACGTTGCGATGCTTTTAAACATTACGCCGGATCACCTTGAGTGGCATGGTTCACTCGAGGCGTATGCAGCAGCTAAAGAGAAGATTTTTGCCAACCTTGATGCAAATGACCTGGCAATTGTTTCTGACTTGGATGAGTTTTGCCAAGACGTGTCTTCTCGCCTTGAGACTCGCGGTATTGCCGTATGCCATCTTGCTCAGACAGATCCCGGTACGCAAAACGCCGCCTTTGTACGCAATGGAGCGCTGGTGGTAAGGCTGTCTGGTAAAGAGATGGAGCTTGTAGCAGCTGATGCACTCCACATTAGGGGAGCGCACAATGCACTCAACGCTCTTGCTGCAGCTGCATGTGGCTTATTCCTGGGACTTGATATTGTTTCTATAAGGCATGCCCTGTTGGACTTTATGCCGCTTGAGCACAGAATTGAGCCAGTTGATACGGTTAATGGTGTTTTGTACGTTAACGATTCCAAAGCAACAAACACTGATTCAGTTGAAAAATCATTAACTTCGTTCCCAGGTAAAGACGTTATTTTGCTACTTGGTGGTCACGATAAGGGCACAGAGCTTGATGAGTTTGCTCAGAAGGTGTCCGCTACCTGTGCATACGCAATCTGCTTTGGAGAGGCAGGTCCTCGCTTTGCAGAGGCGCTTCGCCGCGTTTCTTGCAGCCATGCAGAAGTGGTAGAAGAGCCTCATATGCATGAAGCTTTTGACCGTGCGGTAGAGCTTGCTCGTCCAGGTTCTGTAGTGCTTCTCTCACCAGCATGCTCCTCATTTGACGAGTTCACAGGCATGGCTCAGCGTGGTCGTGTCTTTAAACAGCTCGTGGCAGATCTTGCTCAAAAAGAGAGCGGTCGATAATGGCTACCAGCAGAAACAGAACAGGGGAGCGCGCGCAGCAACCACGTACTTCTCGCCAGAAATCTTCCGAGGGCTCGCAGGCTAAAGGCCGCTTTGGTGCTATTCCAGAGCGTTTTATGCAGCCTCGTCTGGTACTTCTGGTGTCAACGGCTATTCTGGTGTGCTTTGGCCTGGTAATGATTTATTCCGCATCCTCGATTTCTGCAATGACTTCTGAGGATATGGGCTATAACCCCTTTTACTACGTGCAGCGTCAGCTTGGCTTTGCTGCGGCAGGAGTTGCGTTAGCGTTTATTGTTTCTCGCATTGACTATCGCGCAGTAGTAAGAAACTTCCAGGTACCTATCTGGGTTGTGACCATTGGAATGCTGGCAATTATTTTTACTCCTATTGCCGGCGCTGATGCATATGGCGCAACCCGTTGGATTTCAATTGGACCGTTTTCTTTCCAGCCGTCTGAGTTTGCAAAGATTACCATCTTAATTTCTGTCTCGTATTTGGCTCAGCAGTACTTTATTGATCAGACCATAGATCAGATGGAGTTCTTTAAAAAGTTTGCTATTGCTGCGCTTGCGCCACTGCTTCTTATTTTGGCCCAGCCAGACAAGGGCTCCACATTGATTATTGTGGGAACACTTTTGGTCATTGGCTACCTTGCCGATGTTGACCGAAGAGTTCTGGTAACTATTGCTGTTGTGGGTTTTATTGGCTTTGCCTTCTTATCTCTTAAAGATGATTATTCTCGTGCTCGCGTTGTGACTATGTTCAACCCTTGGGCTGATTATTACGGTGCAGGTTATCAGCTTGCACAGGGCTTTTATGCTTTTGGCTCTGGCGGTATTTTTGGTGTTGGCTTTGGTTTTTCTCGCCAGAAATATTCCTATCTGCCTATGGCTCACAATGACTTTATTTTTGCGGTTATTGGAGAAGAGCTGGGCTTTATTGGCGTTTTGGGTCTTTTGGCTGTATTTGGCGCCCTGGTATGGGCAGGCTTTAAGATTGCTCGCTATGCACCAGATTTGACCGGTAGGCTTATTGCTGCAGGTTGTACCTCTATGTTTATCATCCAGGCCTTTGTTAACATCGGTGGTGTTTTGGGCCTTTTGCCTCTTTCTGGTAAGCCTCTGCCGTTTATCTCTTACGGCGGTTCAACCATCATGTCTAGTATCTTGATGGTTGGTCTTTTGATGTCTGTTTCAAGGCAGTCAAGGCTTCCAGAAACCGAGTACGATAGGCAACGCGCTTCTTGGAGCATAGCTGAAGAGCAGGATACCTTTGATGCTCCAGGTTTTGCTGGTCTTACCATGGTTGACGGTGGGGTAGGAGTAGGCATGCCACTCCCACGTTCTTCTCGCCCTAAGAGCAGCGCACAAAGCTCCGCGCGCCCATCACGAGGTGTTTTGCGCTCAAGAGATGACGACGCCCCTCAAGGTCGCATTACGACAGATGCCTCCGGAAGGCGCAGAATTGATTTGGGACCTTCTGCATCGGACAGGCTTCGTGGAAACAACACTAGGCCTCGCCGATAGCTGATTTCTAGGAGATGGATTGCATGGCAGAACAGAAGAAACTCTCTGTTGCGATTGCTGCAGGTGGAACCGCTGGTCACATTAACCCAGCTCTGGCTCTAGCTGAGGAGCTTCGTGAGCGCGGCCATCAGGTTACGTTTTACGGTCAGCCCAACAAGCTTGAAGGTACGCTGGTACCCGAGGCAGGATTTGAGCTGGTACCTATCCATGTAAATGGCTTTGATCGCAGACGTCCTTGGACGCTCATCAGCGCGGCATACAATCTTGAGCGCGCAAAGATGCAGCTGCACGAGCGCTTCAAAGAGCAGGGTGCCCCTGATGTAGCTATTGGTTTTGGCGCCTATGTTGAGCTGCCTTTGCTTCAGCTTTGCGCAAAGCTACACATCCCCTATTTAATCCATGAGCAAAACTCAGTAACCGGTCTTGCTAACCGTGTATCTGCTGGTAAAGCAGATAAGGTGTGCATTGCGTTCCCAGAGGCTCGCAAGGCTTTTGAGGGCCACGTAAAGGCTCAAGACACTATTGTGGTTACCGGCAATCCTGTACGTAAGAGTGTTCTTTCTGCTGACAGAGCCGCCTCGAGGCAAGAGCTGGGTATTGCAGACAACCAGACATTGCTGCTTATCTTTGGCGGTAGTTTGGGCGCACGTAGCATCAACGAGACGTTTGCTGCGCTTAAGCAGGAGCTTCTTTCCCGTCCTAACCTTCGCATCATCCAGTCAACAGGCCAGAAGCTCTACGACGAGGTTGTCTCGCTCATGAAGCTTTCTGACGAGGAGGCCGCTCGCTGGGAGGTTAAGCCCTACATCTCCAACATGGGCGCCACTCTTGCTGCGGCTGACCTGGTGGTTTCTCGCTCCGGAGCATCTTCTGTGGCCGAAATTGCAGCGCTTGAGCTCCCCAGCATTTTGGTGCCGTACCCTCTGGCAACAGCAGATCATCAGACTACTAACGCACACCTGTTGTCGGACGCGGGAGCAGCTATTCTGGTGCCAGATAACCAGATGGGCACCACGACCTTCTCGACAGCTCTGTTTGAGCTGGTAGATAACGCGGACCAGCGCAAAAAGCTCTCCGAGGCAGCCGCTACACTTGACCAGCGCAGCGCCGCATCTCTTGTGGCTGACGCTGTGGAAAGTGCCGTTTGTGGCGCATAACACATTCGGTTTTGCGTTAGAGTAAACATGTCTTGGTATATCCAAGACTCAAACGATAACAATACTTGGAAAGGCTCTCTTATGGCAGATTCCATGGGCGAGAAGACCATCTCGCGTGCACATTTTATTGGAATTGGTGGAGCAGGTATGAGCGGAATTGCGCTTGTTCTGCACGAGCGCGGCTGCACCGTTACTGGTTCCGATCTAAAGAGCTCGCATTATGTTAGAGAGCTTGAAGATGCAGGTATTCAGGTAAGCATCGGCCACACCGCAGCCACTATTGACGCTGTGATGCCTGATGTCATTGTTACCTCTACCGCAATCCCAGAGACAAATCCAGAGGTCATTCGCGCACGTGAGCTTTCCATTCCTATTTGGCCTCGCGCTAAGATGCTCTCGTATTTGTCGCGCGGCCGCAAGACCATTGCTGTTGCGGGCACTCACGGCAAGACCACCACATCTTCTATGGTTGCTACCATGTTGGACAAACTTGGTGCTGATCCATCATTTTTGATTGGTGGCGTTGTTGAGGGCTACGACACCAACGGCAAAAACGGCAACGGTCAGTATTTTGTCTGCGAGGCGGACGAGTCTGACGGTTCGTTTATGTTCCTTAACCCTAACGTGGTTGTTGTCACCAATATTGAGGCAGACCACCTTGACCACTACGGCTCTCTAGAGAATATCGAGAAGACCTTCTGTGAGTTTATGAGCTTGCTTGATAAGGAAGAAACTGTTGTTATCAACGGCGATAATCCTCATTACGTTGAGCTTGCTCAGTCAACCGGCAGGCACGTAGTTACCTACGGCTTTGATTCAAGCTGCGATTTTGTTTGCACACAGGAGGAGAGAAAAGCTGGTATTGAGAATCCTCTTACCATCAAGACTCCTTCTGGTCAGACTATCTCTGTGGTACTTCCAGCTAATCCTGGTAAGCACAATGTTGCTAACGCAACCGCTGCAATTGCCGTTGCTGATGCTCTTGGCTTTGATCTTGAGGAGGCCGCAGCAGCGCTTTCGCAGTTCAAGGGCGCTCGCCGTCGCTTTACGCACGTAGGGGATATCAATGGTATTACCGTCGTAGACGATTACGGCCACCATCCAACCGAGATTGCAGCAACCATGTCTGCAGCTCTTCCTCTTGGCTTCAAGCGCGTTGTTGTTGTTTTCCAGCCACATCGCTACAGCAGAACGCAGGATTTGGCGGATTCGTTTGCCCATGCATTTGATGGCATTGACGTTTTGCGCGTCATGGATGTCTTCTCAGCAGGTGAGCTGCCTATTCCAGGCGTCTCGGGCAAGACCGTCTCTTCAAAAGTTCAGGCTGCCAATACTGTTCCTGACGTGCGCTATATCCCTTCTCGCCGTGATCTTATCGCTGACCTTCTTGATACGGTTCAGCCAGGAGATCTGCTGATTACTCAGGGCGCAGGAGACGTCACTCAGATTGGACCAATGTTTATCCGCGCACTCAAAGAGCGTCTTCAGAACCACTAGGACCTCTGTCGTGAGCTTGTTTAACGCCTATGTAAGCCTTTCTGGGGCCCTTGATGCAACAATTAAGCAAGATGAGCCGCTAAGCCACCATACCTCCTTCAGGATTGGCGGTAAGGCGTCCCTCTTTGCTGCTGTTCATAGCCACGTGGCACTGGTACGCGTGCTTGAGGTGCTCGCAGCTAATCGAGTTGATTGGGTGCTTCTGGGCAAGGGTTCAAACATCCTTGTCTCCGATGAAGGCTACAACGGTTGCGTTATTGTGCTTGATGATGAGCTCTCCACCATTTCAGTTGGCGAGAATAACCTCATTACTGCAGGTGCAGGTGCGCTTACAGCACGTGTTTGCAACGAGGCCATGAAAGCAGGCCTTTCTGGTCTTGAGATGTGTGCTGGTATCCCCGGAACCATCGGTGGCGCGCTTTCTATGAATGCAGGTACCAGGCATGATTGGATTGGTAAAGCCGTCCGCGATTGTGTGGTGCTTAAGCCCGGCAAGGGTCTTGTGCGCTATGACGCCTCTGAGATTGAGTGGGGCTATCGCTATACCACGTTTGCGCCAGATGAGATTATTCTTGAGGCTACGTTTGCGCTGACATCGTCTAATAGTCCTAAGGTTGCTCTTGGTATGGATACGCTTTTGCAGCGCAGGAGAAATACGCAACCAACAGGACAGTTGTGCTGCGGTTCCGTCTTTAAGAATCCAGGCAGCAGGTCTGCAGGGGCACTTATTGAAGAGTGTGGTCTTAAGGGTGCCATAGAAGGTGGCGCACAGATTTCCGATATTCATGCAAACTTTATTGTGAATACCGGCAACGCAACCGCCTCAGACGTTATTGCGCTCATGCGCAGGGCACACGATGCCGTGCAAGAAAAGTTTGACATTGATCTTCAGCCAGAGGTTAAACTTCTGGGTTTTGGGGCATAGGGAAGATATGGCAGAAGATACTTCAAAGCAAACAACACGCCGTAAAGGCACAAAGAGGGAGCCTTTATCGTCTGGTGCTGCTCAGACGGCAGGGGCTACTAAGCCTTCTTTTATGAGCAAGGTCTTTAAGCCTAAGCCAAAGGTTGAGGCTACAGCTTCTGATGCCAAGCCTTCTACTAAAAAGATTTCTGCCAAAAAGCCAAATAACGCTACAAAAACTGCAGCTCAAGCTCGTGCTGAGCGTATTAAACACAGCAGAAAGGTATCGTTTAAGGCAGTACGCACGGCCTTTATCGTTTTGCTTAGCCTTGCCCTTCTCGCTGGCATTGCTTTTCTCGTCCTACGTTCTTCCTCAGTCTTTGCTATTACCAACATTCAGGTAGAGCCAACAGAGCACGTCTCAAACGAGCAAATTCAAAAGCTCATTGCAGTAGAAGAGGGAACAACGCTGCTTAATATGGATGAATCCCTTATTACCCAAGAACTACAGAAGGATCCTTGGGTAGCTTCTGCAACGTACGAGAGGCAGTTCCCCAATACGCTACGTATTACCATCACAGAGCGCAAGGTCACAGCCATAGTGGCGCTTTCTTCTGGTCCCGTTGCATGGTACTTGGGCGAGAATAACGTCTGGCTTGAGGCAGATCAGCTCAACGTACCAGAAGGAAAAACTACCGCTACTGTTGCGCTTGAGAAGGCAACCTCAGAAGGTGAGCTGCTTATCACAGATGTTCCTGCAACAGTTTCTCCGGTAGCAGGTACCACGGCAACAGACGCAGAAATTCAAGCGGTTATGCAGTATCAGTCTACGTTCTCGTCAGAGCTTACGTCACAGATTGTGAGTTACTCGGCTAGTAGCGTTGATGCGATTTCTGTCACGCTTACCAATGGTGTACAGGTTGCCCTAGGCTCTCCAACACAGATTGCTGATAAAGAAAAAGTGATTCTGGCAATGCTCAAGCAGTTCCCAGGAGAGCTTACGTACTTGAACGTAAGAACACCTGCAAGTCCAACCTATAGGCGAGTTTCTACCGGAAACGTTCAGTCTGGTTCTGGTGTTTCGTAGGGAAACGCGCAAACAACATGTGCCGTTAGGGAATAGTTTCCTACCGTTTACCAGCTTTCTTCACAATTTCTACATATTATTTGACTTGTATGGGTCAGTTGTGCAAATATACCCCGCTTTGCATGAAGCGTAAGCCTTAACTTGAGGTTTAGGGTTTTATACAGCGGTTCTGCGAGCGCATAAACGTAGCCTAAGCGCAGTCGCGCTCCGGGACAAACGGGCACAAGCGTGCCTCAAGGAGGAAGACATGATTAAGGACACCGATACCCTTAACAACTATCTTGCTGTTATCAAGGTTGTTGGCGTTGGTGGCGGCGGAACTAACGCTGTCAACCGCATGATTGAAGAAGGCATCCGTGGTGTTGAGTTTGTTGCTGTAAACACCGATGCACAGGCTCTTGCAATCTCCGATGCTGACATTAAGGTTCACATCGGTACTGACATCACCAAGGGTCTTGGTGCTGGCGCTAACCCTGAGGTTGGTAAAGAGGCAGCAGAGGATAGCCGCGATGAGATCAAGGCTGCACTTGCTGGCGCTGATATGGTCTTCATCACTGCTGGTGAGGGTGGCGGTACTGGTACCGGCGCTGCTCCAGTTGTTGCTGATATTGCAAAGAATGACGTTGGCGCACTGACCGTTGGCGTTGTTACTAAGCCATTCTCCTTCGAGGGCCGTCGTCGCTACGGTTCTGCAGCTGACGGTATCAAGACTCTTTCCGAGAATGTTGATACTCTCATTGTTATTCCAAACGATCGTCTGCTTGATCTTTCCGAGAAGAAGACCACCATGCTTGAGGCATTCCGCATGGCTGACGATGTTCTATGCCAGGGTACCCAGGGTATTACCGACCTCATCACTGTTCCTGGTCTGATTAACCTCGACTTTGCAGACGTCTGCACCATCATGAAGGGCGCAGGTAGCGCAATGATGGGCATTGGTATTGCTGCTGGTGATAACCGCGCTGCTGATGCTGCAACTGAGGCAATTTCTAGCCGCCTGCTTGAGAGTTCCATCGAGGGTGCAACCCGCGTTCTTCTCTCTATTGCTGGTAACAAAGACCTTGGTATTCAGGAGATTAACGAGGCAGCTGACCTGGTTGCTAAGAACGTTGATCCTGATGCAAACATCATCTTTGGTACTGTTGTTGATGAGTCCCTGGGCGATCAGGTTCGCGTAACCGTTATCGCAACCGGCTTCAATGACTCTAACGTTCAGCAGCAGCTTCCAACTCTGAATACTCAGAGTACCACCCGTCCAAGCCGTCCTGCTCAGCCACAGCCAACTCGTCCTGTAGCTGCTCAGCCACAGCCTGCTCGCACCAACAACTCTTCTAATGAGAAAGAGTTTGATATTCCAGACTTCCTTAAGCGTAGCCGCATCTAAATATGTGCGCGCTGAATAGACAGTGCTTACACGGCGTGACCCTGCTCATGGATCCTGAGGTTCCATGCGGGGTCACGCTCGCATTTACTGAGCGTACTGGCGGTTTTTCAGAAGGGGAGTTTGCATCCCTCAATCTGGGCAGTAGGTGTGGAGACAATCTGCAACAGGTGCAAAAGAACCGCCAGCTGGTCTTAGAGGCTCTTGGAGCTGGCAAGCTTTTCTCGCAGCTCCTTATTCCTCATCAGGTACATGGAAGCAAGGTAGTTTGCCTGACTTCCAATACATCAGAGGCTTTTGAACTGGCTCAAGCTGAGGCAGAAGCTGGTGCAGACGCCATAGTATGTACGGTTCAAAATACGCCCGTGATGTTGGCGTTTGCCGATTGCGTTCCGGTAATTCTAGTAGCTCCCGGCGGATTTGCGGTGGCGCATTCTGGCTGGAAAGGCACAATTGCCCGCATTTCTGCGCGCGCAACCGAGGCGCTTTGCCAGACAACTGGCGCCAAATCTTCCGAGGTCAAAGCCTATATTGGTCCGCACATTGGCGGCGCTGACTACGAAGTTTCTCCGGAGCTCATTCAGATGTTCTCACAAGAGTTTGGTCCCGGCGTTGTAGACCGTGCATCTGGCGAGAGGTACTTAGATCTTGGATATGCCGTCAGGGCCGCACTGGTAGATGCTGGTGTACGAGCGTCTGCTATCGAAGAGGTTACTGACTCGACGGCCTCTACAACTGAGCGGTTCTTCTCGTACCGAGCAGAGCATGGCAAGTGCGGAAGACACGCGGCTGTTGCTTACATGGCGTCAAAGTAGGGTAGAAGACGTTTAGCGCTATCGGAGAAGGCGTTTAGGTCTACGACAAAAGTCGTTAAACGTTACGTAAGATGTTGATGTATTCACCGCAAGAGATGATGGCTATGACGTACGATTCAGACGAATATCTTGAGTTTATAAAGGCTCGTAGAGCTCAGATTGAGTCACTTGTGGCGGATGCTGCAAAAAAGTCAGGCAGAAGCGCCTCTGAGATTGAAATTGTGGCTGTCTCCAAAACCGTTCCTGTTGAGGCTGTCCTTGCAGCTTATAAGGAGGGCTATAGGGTTTTTGGCGAGAATCGCCCACAAGAGCTGACACATAAACTGACGTGTTTATCTGAAACTCCTTTTGCGTCTGAGATATCTTTTGACATGATTGGTAATCTTCAGAAGAACAAGATTAACCAGGTAGTTGGTAAGGTTCGCTACATTCATTCAATTTCTTCCGAGCATCTTGCAGAGGCGGTTTCAAAGCGTGCTGAGGTAAAGGGTACTGAGGAGTCTGTTCTACTTGAGGTAAACGTCTCCGCTGAAGCCTCAAAATCGGGTTTCTCGCCAGAAGAAGTGTCTGAGTCTATTCAAAAGATTGTTGAGCTTCCGCACATTTCTGTTGTGGGTCTGATGACTATGGCACCAAAAGATGATCCAGAGCGCGCCAAGAGAACATTCTCAGGACTTCGAGAATTGCGTGATCGCTTGAGCCAACAAGTTGGTTTGAAGTTAGATGTTCTTTCTTGTGGCATGAGTGATGACTTTACGTATGCCATTGAAGAGGGTTCTACGACTATTCGCCTGGGTCGAGTATTGTTTGACCCAGCCTATACGTTGAGTGGGCACTAAAATAGTTGCAAGTTTTTGATACAGTAGTAAGAAGTTACGTGCGTTACAGAAAGGCACAATGATGAGCATTCTTGATACGCTAAGAGCAAAACTTCGTGGTGGTCAGGACGATGAGTACTACGACGATGAGTATTATGGCGACGAAGGCTATGACGAGGTAGACGAAGCTTCTCCACGTTCGTACGATGATCGTGCACAGCAAGGCTCTTCCAATAGACTGCTGGGTAATCCATCCAGACCAGAGGCAGAGAGTGTTTCTGTGTATACGCGCTCTGGCAAGCCAATCAGCACCAATCCAGCCGCTTCTTACAATCCTCAGCAGGATATGCGCTCCCGTGCTTCTGCGTATGCATCTCGTCAGGAGCCTTCTGGATACACTCCTTCTTACGAGCATACTGTGAGTCCAAATCTGCCAACTCCTGGTGATATTGGTCTTCGTCCTGTGAGCCGTACAAGCTATTCCGGACAGCTGCCACCATACGTTCTTCGTCCTGTTTCTTATGACGATGTTCAGTCGGTAGTTCGTCGTGTTCGTACTGGTCAGCCAGTTGTCCTTATCTTTAAGAACACCAACATTGAGGTTGCTAAAAGAATTTTGGACTTCAGTTTTGGTCTTTCTTATGGACTTGACGGCGCTGTTGAAGAAGTTGCTGACCGCGTTTTTGCTGTACTTCCTCATGGCATTTCTTTATCTCAGTCTGATCTGGATAAGCTTGCTGATGAGGGCGAGATTACCAGGTAACTGGAGGTTTTTGTGTTTTCGTATTATGTTATAAATGCGCTTTATACTTTGCTGAGGATTTACAGCTTCTGCATTGTGGTATGGTGCCTGTCCTCTTGGATTACCGTTTCTAACGACCAGTTCAATCACGTCCTTGAGGGAATTGGCAAAATTGTTGAGCCATACCTCAGTGTGTTTAGGAACGTAATTCCTCCAATTTCTGGCGTTGACCTCTCACCAATTGTTGCGCTTTTTGTGCTTAATCTTGTGGGACGTTTTGCCATTTCGACGCTGGGCTTTATACTAATATAAGAAATTAGTTTGTTTTTGAATACAAACTGAGTAGTTATGATGTGTGGTACGTCTACTCGCAGACTGAAAGGGAACAAAGATGGCAATCACACCAGCAGACATCGAGCAGCAGACATTCTCTCCTGCTGAGACCGGCTACAATCCAGAGGAAGTTGACGCATTTCTTGAGCAGCTCTCTTCTGAGGTTGATGCAATGCTTCAAAAGATCGCTGACCTTAAGGGCCGTCTGACCAGCACTGAGCAGCAGCTTGCTGCAGCACAGGCTCAGGTTGCAAACCTTGAGGAGAACGCAAGCGTTCCTTCTGTTGAGGAGACAAACGCTGCAGCTATCGCTGCATCCGAGCACCAGATTTCTCAGGTTCTCATTGTTGCTCAGCAGAGCGCAGATAAACTTGTTGCAGACGCTCGTGCAAACGCTGAGCGTATCCGCAACGAGGCAGACCAGAAGGCTCGTGAGGTTATCCGTCAGGCTCTTGCAGAGAAGCAGACTGAGCTTGATGAGATTGATCGCCTCAAGCAGTCCCGTGAGGACTTCCGCGCTGAGTACCGTAAGCTTCTCCAGCACTTCCTGGATGACGCAGACTCTGTCTTCCCAGAGACTGTTCTTACCAACAATGCTCCAACTGGTTCCCAGAATGCTGCTCAGCCTGCAGCTCAGCAGACTCAGATTTCTGCACCTGCACCTGCAGCTGGTGACTTCAACGACCTTGACTAAGTCTTAGGTCATTACCTTTCTACTGATAAGCGCTCAGCTCTGCTGGGCGCTTTTTTGTTATCAGTCGTCTTAAGCGGCAGCTTTATAACCCAGAAGTAAGCTCTTTGCGAAATGTTTGCTTTTGTTCTATATGATGCACATCCTTTCTGTTTTCTCGCCCCTGATAGCGAGCGGGTACGCCTTGGCTACGCGCAGCTTCTGCATTTGTACTTGCAGTGAGTTCAGGGAGCCCTTGCCATACGCGTTTTGGCATCCAATGGGCGCGCAAGTCATATCCTCTTTCTGCAGGTCCACGACCCTCTAGACCAACTCCCTCATAGAAGCGCCTCCACATGGCTTGCACGTATTTCTCGTCAGTTGCAAGGTCTGTTCTAGAGAGCAGTTCTTCCAAAGAGGCATCGTCCAGCTGAATTGTTCCAAAGGTCTTCATTTCTGGCGCATAAAAACTGACTATATGATGAGCTGGATCAACAATAAAAAACCGCTCTGTACTCATCCGTTTGACAAAGTAATTGCAAGTTAGTGGCACTACGTTTGCATTAGGTTGAAATACAGACATAAAAGAGCCATCTGACATGCGAGAAAACCGCACAAATTGCCGCGTATGCTCTCGTTCAGTTTCTACCTGCCTAGCCAGCGCATTAAACTCTGCCACGGTTGGGTCTGCAATATCTTCAAGGGCTCCTACACCATAGGAGAATGCAAGACGAACGTATCGATGCACAATCTCCGGCATAGTATGAGCATCTGAAGCACATGCCAAAACAATGCGACGTGTTATTTCTCTTGTGCCTACTTTCTTCTCTAGCCCAGTAAGAACTCGTTTAGCCAAGGCTACTACGGAGTCATCAGAAGGGTCTGGTCCACAGAGAACATGCTCCCCAAGGCTAGGCTGACAAAAGTTTTCTCTAACAAGACGTACGTGTGCCGGGTTAGCATGTGAGAGATAAGTGAGTCCTACAGCCCCTACAACGCCTTCTAAGCTTGGATTACAGGAGATAACAACCTTCTGAGGCTTGGAGAGTCTTGTAAGCCTCTGAACAAGCGAGACAAGCTCTACGCTCTGATCAGAAGAGCCTGAGTTGAGAGGACTCAATACGGCGTCTTGTTTTGTTGTACGAACTTGCTTTGGCATCAGCAATTACCCTCTGTTTAATCAGTTCTTGGTCAAGTGGAGCTGAGGCATCCCTTACGCCACAGCAGGTGAGAAAGTGATGAGATCGTTTGAGCTGTATTCCCAGCCGTTTAAGATCATCAAAGGTGAGGCGAGACCGTCTTCTTGCAGCAATAATTCTTCGTGCGCCGGTAGGACCAATACCGGGCACTCGTAAAAGTATTTCTAGTGGTGCATCCATAATCTCTACAGGAAATTGATTAAGATGTGCCAGTGCCCATCCAAGCTTTGGATCAATTTCTAAATCAAGCCAAGGTGCTTCTGGAGAAACCAACTCATCAGGAGAAAACGCATAGTAGCGCATAAGCCAATCAGCCTGGTAAAGACGGTGTTCTCTACGCAGGGGAACAGGAGTGTCCAACTCTGGAAGACGATGGTCTTCTATAACAGGAATATAGGCAGAGAAGAATACTCGTTTCAATTCAAATTGTTGATAAAGCGCCTGCGACAAGTGCAATATTTGATTGTCTGATTCTGGAGAAGCTCCAATGATAATTTGCGTTGATTGCCCAGCAGGCGAGAAGGACCTCTTGCCTGAAGACACCCCTGATGAGCGCATAAAGGTATTCTTCAAGCAGTTTGAACGAAGAGCTAAACCTTCTTTTATAATCTGCTTCTGAGTAGGAATAACAATGCCCTTAGATTTTCCAGCAGACTTCACAATGCCCTTTGATGCATTTTTAGCTTCAAGCAATTGCCATTCTTCAGAGACGCGTAGGCGGTGAATGAAAGACATGGGTTTAGTAACCGTTTCTGCGTTTTTGTGAGGACAAAGTTTAGTAAGTGAGGTTGAGCTAGGTAATTCCAGATTGACGGAGAGTCTATCTGCTAAGCGGCCAATAGCATCAATAAGATCTGGATCTGTTCCGGGAATTACTTTTGCATGAACATAGCCGTTAAACAGCAACTCATTTCTAAGGTAGGAGAGGCATTCAATCATGAGTTCTGTGGTGTGGTCTGGCGATCCTATAACACCTGAGGAAAGAAAGAGCCCCTCTATGTAATTTCTTTTATAGAAATCTACGGTAAGCTCTGCTAATTCCTGTGGTGTAAAGGTAGCCCGCTTGGTTTGTGCAGAAGATCTATTGACGCAGTAAGCACAGTCATAACAACAAGCATTAGAAAGTAAAACTTTTAACAGTGTAATGCAGCGACCATCAGGGGTAAATGAGTGGCAACAGCCGGCCGCTGAGGCCATTCCTACCTTTCCTGCCTGCGGATCTCTATCTACACCAGAAGAAGTGCACGCCGCGTCAAATTTGGCTGCATCTGCAAGTATGGTGAGTTTATCAAGAGTATCCATGGCAGCAACTTTCTACTTGAAAATAGAACGTCTGTTCGTATACTTAGACTATCACGAATGGGGAAGAAGTAAAGAAAAATCTAGAACAAACGTTTGTCATTTTAAAACCGCAGGAAGGATGTGAATGACGTGTGAAGGATGTATACTTTTCCCATCAGCAACTGCGGAAGGAATGGCCATGAGCATACAGAAAAACAGCTCTTCACCATGCCTTTCTAGCCCCGTGAATTTACAAGTTCCCACGTATGCCTTGCGTGCATTAGAAGTTCTTGAAGATGCCGGATTTGAGGCGTGGATTGTAGGCGGCTGGGTACGAGACGCCCTACGCGGCTCATTTGCCCATGATATTGACATCACAACATCGGCAACGTGGCAGCAGAGCAAAGCGGCTTTTGAGGCTGCAGACATTCCTGTGCATGAAACAGGTATTGCATATGGAACCGTTACTGCTGTTGTCGAGAAGCACCCTATTGAGGTCACAACGTATCGCTGTGACGGAGAATATCTTGATGGTCGTCGTCCTGATTCTGTGCAGTTTGTCTCTCGTATAGAGGAAGATCTTGCTCGTAGAGACTTCACTATTAATGCAATGGCATATCACCCAAAGAGGGGATTGCTTGATCTTTATTGCGGTCAAGAAGATTTATCTGCACGTGTAATTCGCGCTGTTGGGGAGCCTAAGGTTCGCTTTACAGAGGACGCTCTTCGCATGCTTCGAGCATTGCGGTTTGCATGTAGACTCTCGTTTTCAATTGAGGAGAAGACACATCAGGCACTTACTGAGTGTGCACCGCTACTCTCTCAGGTTGCATCTGAGCGTATTGGCTTGGAAGTAGCTCAAATTGTTGAGGCTGGCCATATTGCCCATGCTATCAAGCTGGGATTTCCTGTTCTAGCGATAGTAATTCCAGAGCTCTTGCCACTTCAAAACTTTGATCAAAGAAGTCCGTATCATGCTTATGACGTGCTGGAGCATACAGCTCGAGTCTGCTCTGCAGCAGAGGTTCTTACAGCAGGGTGTGCTACTCCCGCTCTTAGGTGGGCGGCGCTCCTGCATGATATTGCAAAGCCAGAAATGTTTAGCGTTGACGCAGATGGAAGAGGCCATTTTTATGGCCATCCAGAAAAAGGCGCAATCGTAGCAAAAGCCTTGCTTAAACGCTTGGCTTTATCGCAGCATTTAAGTAATGAAGTTTGCGCTCTTGTGGCATTGCATGACTATGATGTGGATGTTACAACGGCGTCGCTGAGGCATATGATTGCCCTGTTAGCCGAGGTAAGTAAATCGGACGGCATTGCCCTTGCGTATGACCTTTTGACGTTGAAGCAGGCTGATGCCTTGGCAAAGGCAAATCCTTATCGCAGCTACGCAGTAACGCTTGAAGCTATGAGAGAGCTCCTCTTACACGAGGCAAAATGGGGAATTGCTCAGCGTCCACAAGAGTTGTGCGTTTCGGGTGCAGAAATTATGGAAGTGCTCTCGCTTCAGCCAGGACCTGTTGTGGGCGTGTACCAACGTAAGCTCTTTGAGTTTTATTTAGCAGGTCAAGTGGAGAATAGAAAAGAAGATCTTCTCGCCATCCTTGCTCAGGGTAATTGGTAAAAATAATAAAGAGTGCCAGATTTAATCAATAAAAAAGTAAGGCCTTTGTATTTTTATAGGTTCGGTAAAACGGTATAGTAGGCATAAAAAATTATCAGAGAGGCGTCATTTTATATGACGGATAGTGTCGTATGGGGGAGTTCATGGGCGAGAAGCGCGATTATATTACGTTAGAAGTCATACATCACAATGCTTATGAACAGCAGCCTACAGAAGAACCCGAGACTCCAGCGCCTTCTATTTCTCATATTCGTGCCGAAGCTCGTACTAAGAAAAGCGCAGCTACACGTAAGCGTATTATGCACGAGACAACCAAGCTCATGCTTGCTCGTGGAAATACCAACTTCAAAATGAGTGAGATTTCTGATAGAGCTCGTCTTTCAAAAGGTGCGCTTTATTACTACTTTTCCGATAGAGAGGCCCTTTTGCAGGCAATCTTTGACGAGAGTGTTGATGAGCTTGCAAAAGATATTGCGCATACCATTGGTAATAAGCCCGCCTCAAAAGAGACTCTTCATGCAATCATCACTCAACTTGCTGCTCATATTTTGCCTGACTCACCTTTGGTTTTGGCTTTAATTAACAAGCTTGCAAGCTCTGAGCAGGCGCTTATTACCAACATTGAGGGACCACTTTCTCGCGTGGTTGTTCTCCTTGCTAACCAGCTTGAGATGGGAAAATTGCAAGGCTTTATTCGCCAGGGTGTTGATTCAAGACTTGCTGCCTGTTCTATTACGGGTGCATTGGTTCTCTCGGCCATTGGTCTGATGGGAGAGCGTCACGGTGCGGAGGGCTCTGACGAACTTGCACAGAATCTGCTAGATATGACACTTGCTGGTATTGGAATAGACGAGTAATCATACGAGTTTTTGCATAATGCCAGTTTAACTATGCAATTTAAAGAGCGCCCTTGTGGTGCTCTTTTTACAATTTTCTTGACTGATCCTGCTCAAAAGTGTCTTTGGTGGGTATAGTAAGAGTGGTTGCGCGTAGAAGAACGCAAATATTCTGCATAAGCAGAGAAGCCATGCGTGAAAGGACAGTTCATGGCACACAAAAACTATTTGTTTACCTCGGAAAGTGTTACTGAGGGACATCCAGACAAGGTTTGCGATCAAATTTCTGACGCAATTCTTGATGCAATCCTGGCAAAAGAGGCAGAGCTTGAAGAGCGTGGATACGTTTCTCCAAGTGGTGTTCCTGCTTGCTTGGACAACGTTCGTTGTGCATGCGAGACTTTTGCGACTACAGGAACTATTGTGGTGGCAGGAGAAATTCGCACTCAATCCTACGTTGATGTCCAGGAGATTGTTCGTAACACCCTCAGAAATATTGGCTACGACCGCGCTAAGTATGGTTTTGACTGTGAGACCTGCGGCGTTTTGAGCCTTATTCATGAGCAGAGCCCCGATATTGCTCAGGGCGTTGATCAGTCCTACGACACGCAGGCAGGACGCACCACAGATCCGCTTGATCTTATCGGCGCAGGCGATCAGGGCATGATGTTTGGCTTTGCCTCTGACGAGACCGATGTTCTTATGCCAATGCCAGCTTACCTGGCTCAGCGCCTGGCTCAGCGCCTTTCAGAGGTGCGTAAGTCTGGCGAGGTTGAGTATTTGCGTCCAGATGGCAAAACTCAGGTTACCGTTCGTTATGAGGACGAGAAGCCCGTTGAGGTCACAGCCATTGTTGTTTCCACGCAGCATGCTCCAGAGATTGAAGACATGTCCGTCATCAAACAGGACATGATCGACCACGTTATTGCACCTGTTATGGGTGAGGTCAACATTGCTTGGGATAACGCAGACATTTACGTCAACCCAACTGGCCGCTTTGTTGTTGGTGGACCAATGGGAGACACAGGACTTACCGGTAGAAAGATTATTGTTGATACCTATGGTGGTATGGGTCGTCATGGTGGCGGCGCTTTTTCTGGTAAGGATTGCACCAAGGTTGACCGTTCAGCAGCATATGCAGCGCGCTGGGTTGCCAAAAACGTCGTAGCAGCAGGCCTTGCAAAGAAGTGCGAAGTTCAGCTTGCCTACGCCATTGGTGTTTCTCATCCACTGTCTATCATGGTTGATACTTTTGGCACTGGCATTGTTGACGATGCTGTTATTGAGCAGGCTATCGAGAAGGTCTTTGACCTTCGTCCTGGTGCCATTATTAGAGACCTTAAGCTGCGCCGTCCTATCTTTTCTAAGACAGCAGCATACGGACACTTTGGCCGCAAAGACCCAGACTTCACATGGGAAGCAACTGATCGTGTTCAGGAGCTTAAGGACGCAGTTTCTGCAATTCAGGCATAACGTTCTTACAAGGTAATCTTGTACAACCTCATAGAACCTTCTTCCAGCACCATCTCAAAACCTGGGGTGGTGTCTGTTATTTGCGTGATACCTCTGAAGGTTCCAGGTTTGTAGGTACTGGTAACAGCGTTGGAGTAATCAACAACGTTGTTCAGAATAAGGACGTATTGTACGTTAAGGTCGCGTACCGTCTGAAGCACCTCAGGGTCGCTCGCAATGCGATTAAGGCGTTTACGAAGAATTGCACTTGCAGGACGTTCTGAAGCGTCATAGCCGTTAGGGAAGCGCCAGAGCACATGTAAGTCGTTAGTGCCATACGCCCAGAGACTGCCATCTTGAGGTAGGTTTGCAATAACAGCACCTGCAGGAACGGTAAGCTCCACGCGACGTAAAAACTCCAATTCTTCCGATGTCAAAATGTAGTGATCACCATAGGCCTTCTCGGAAGCCTGTTTAAAGGCAGTAGCGGCAGGAATTGGCTCTTCCGATTTAAGGTTTGGCATAGGAACCACATAGTTGAGTACAACTACACATGCAATGACCGCTCCCACAATCAGAGGTTTGGCCCAAACGTTGCAAAAGACGCAGGCCTGAGCTTTGGTCTGAGCCTGAGAAGTTTTTTCTCTCCAGGAGGCAAACGTTTCCAGCGCAGCTTCGGCAAGAGTTGCCAGGCCAAGCGCTGCCAGCGGAATTGCCATAATGACGCAGCTTGCCGCAATGCGGAACGGATCGGTATACCAAAATCCCGAGAGATATCCCTTGAGAGGAACGTCAAACGTAATAATAAAAATGCAGAGTATAGACAGGTACATAAAGGCAGATACCATCCAGCGAGCCTGCTTGTGCTTAAACGTCCAGACGGCACCTACCAGCACGCAGATTGAAAGTATCGGTTGTGGAGAAACAAGCTCTCCACCTGCGTACGACTGTCCAATAAAGTCCATGCCAAGGGCGTGCAAAATAGCATCTTGCAGGCTAGAGTAGGCGCTCCACCAGAAATTGAGAGCCACGCCTCGAACAATCAAAACGTAGTAGAAAACAGACCAAATAACCAGCGCAAAGATAAAGAATGCATATGCGAGCGTGACTGGCTTAATTCTTTTTCCAAAGAGAACAACTCGGCGCTTTGACTCTCCAATGCGTGCAAAACTCCAAGGCAGAAGAACAACAATTGACGAGAAAATCGTGGAAGGGTGCAAGATAAAGAGGGTAATGCAGCCAAGAATAAAAATGGTAATAAGCCAGATAAGATTGTGTTTTGGAGTCTGTGAGCGAGTCATCTGCATAAAAACCCACCAAATAGAAGGCATTACACAGAAGGCCACAGTGTTAGGGAAAATTGGTCCGTAGATAAGAAGCGACCAAGGGAAGACAAAGAACGCTAAGCAAATAAAGGCTCCGCTAATAAGCGCAATGCGATGCTTAGGAAGAACTTTTGCAATAACCGAGCAGATTGAGAGCGGAAAGACAATCGCAGCACTTACAAAATTGAGCGCATTACCGGCAATAGGAACGGTTGTAGAAACAAGCTGTGTTGTTAAAGCAACAATGATGTTCCAGCCAGAAGGATAAAATCCTGAAGTACCTGGCTCCCAAGGGGTAATTGAAGCTTCTACGGTGCTGTAGAAGTCATAGTGGATAGATGAGTATTTTTGAGACTCAATCATTGCTTGTGTGACATCTAAGTGATGCACAATGTCCCAACCCTGAACAAAAGAGCTGGCAGAGGGCAGGGTGGGTAAGAAAAGAAGTCCTACGGTAAGAAGGCCAACTGCAACGTATAGAAAAGGCATCCAGAAGGGAAGTTCTTCACAGATAAATGACGGCGTGTGGCAAGTTGATTGCTTGCTAGTGCGTTTTGCTTTGGGTTTAACGGGTTTCTCGTCCCTGTGGTCTTCTTTGTATTTTGGGGCAACATAAAAAACGTAGCCATTGACCAGGATTGCAACAAGCAAGGGGACAAGAACCATCACAGCCAAGGGAACAGGGATGTTTAGTGCGCTAAAGATTTCTCCCTCAATAAAGTAGAGTGCGCAGCTTACTAAAGGAGCGGTAACAAGAGCCCAAGGCTTAGGCATACCGGAGGCGTGTAGCAAAATGACGCCTGGCACATAGAGCAGGGCAACAATTACAACAGCACTTTGGAAGAACTCAAGCCACATCCTGATCCAATCAAGGTGTTAGTAAAAATTCTTATACTTCTGGGTCACACGACTGGGCGTGACAGTTATTTCAAACAGACTGGTTTATTTTACGATAGAAGCAAAAGTGGTGTTGAGATAAACAAAAAAGGACTTCCGAAGAAGTCCTTGAACATTTGGTAGCCCGTACCAGATTCGAACTGGTGATCTCCGCCTTGAGAGGGCGGCGTCCTGAACCGCTAGACGAACGGGCCATGTATGACTGGGAGGACATGGCTGGGATAGAGAGAGTCGAACTCCCGTTGACGGAACCAGAATCCGCTGTCCTACCACTAGACGATATCCCAAGATGTCATCCGTGCGCATCAGCGCGAGAAATAACTATAAAGGAGACTCGTCAGAGATGCAAGCAATAATTTCAAGAAATTCTGTTTGCAGCAAAAAATATTATACAAAACGCATCTCTAAGCGCAAGGAACGTCTCTCGTATTTGAGCTAAGCATACGTTCTGCATCAATAAGCGCCTGGTCAAGAGGGGCACAGCCGGTACAACTTGCGCATGCGGTAGGAGCGCTTGGAGTTGCGGCAAGACCACCTTTAGCTGTTTCTCTGAGAGAAACAGGGAGCGCAGCACCTACTTCCGCCATAGCGTGTGCAACCTCATCAAACGGAATTGGGTTACCAACGCCCGCAAGTGCAAGCTGAGAAGAGCTTACGGCAGCAGCTACGCCAATAGCGTTTCTATCTTGGCAAGGATACTCAACCAGTCCTCTGACAGGGTCACAGACTAGTCCTAGAAGGTTAGAGATGGCAATAGAAGCAGCGTCCAAGCACTGCTGAGGAGTGCCGCCTAGAAGCTCAGTCAGAGCAGACGCACTCATGGCGGCAGCAGAGCCGACCTCTGCCTGACAGCCACCCTCAGCACCCGAGACACTTGCGTTGGTGGTTAAGATGGCACCAATAGCACTTGCGTTCCAAAGCGCAGAGATAACCTGCTCGTCGGTAGCACCAATCTCTTCTGCAACAGAGATAAGTGATCCCGGTACAACGCCGGACGCGCCAGCAGTAGGGGCGGCAACAATAACGCCCATGGTAGCTGAGCGTTCAAGAACGGCCATAGCGTAAGCAACAGCTCGTGTCTGCGTGGTGCCCATAAGCGCACTTGAGATTGCAGCTGGAGTATTTGCTACAGTCTTGGCCTGGCCGTTGAGCAGGCCACCAATAGACCGACGAGGCGTCTTGATAGTGTCGTGAACCTCATCGCGCATAATTTCTAGAACGTGAGCCATCTCAGCGTCTACGTCGGCGTCTGGTCGCAGGTCCTTCTCGCGCTTGCGCATTATCTGGCCAATGGAGTCTCCCGTCTTAGAGCATCTGGCGAGAAGATCTGCGCCGTTGTCAAACGCCCCCGAAAGCACGTCGTTTGTGACCTGAGGAGCGGCTCCTGGAATAGAAACCTGCGCGGCATATGAGACGTGAGGTGCCAGCTGGAAGAGATCCAGGACTTTCTGCTCAATGGGCTCGTCAATCTCAAAGACGGTGTGTGCAAAGCCCCCGCGCTCCGAGCGGAAGGTACGCATAGTTGCAACATTGATGTTTTGCGTAGCCAAAATGGTGGTAAGAGCTGCAAGAACACCGGGTTTATCGCGATGTGAAACAAAAATGGTGGGCATATCGCCAGACATGCGAATGCGTACGCCGTTAACGCCAGAAATGCGAATGCGGCCGCCACCAACGGACTCGCCCATAACGGAAACGTGGACGTTATCTGCACCGTAGAGGTGAATTTCTACGGTGTTTGGGTGCAGAGTCTCGTCGTCGCCCTTCTCAATAACGCTGTAGTTAAGATGGGCTTCTTCTGCCAGAGTAAGTGCTTCACGGACGCGCGTATCGTCTGGAGCAAGGCCTAAGATACCTGCAATCAGAGCGTAATCGGTGCCGTGACCAAGGTGGGTATGAGAGAAGGAGTTGTAGAGCCAAAACTCAACGCGCTCCAGCTGCTTTGGCGCAAGCGAGCGTGCAACCAGAGCAATGCGCAGGGCTCCTGCTGTGTGCGAGGAAGAAGGTCCCACCATAATGGGGCCTAGGACTTCAAACGCAGACATAGAAATCATAGCTACTCCAAAACTAAACAAACGATAACGATAAAAGAGCTGCAAAACCATCTGTTTTACAGCTCTTGTGTGGTTTTACTTTTGATACCCACTTACGCTTGGAAGAATACGCGGCAACCGCGCATTCACGCGTTATTTGCAAAGCTCCAGAGCGCGGTCAAGGCGAGCAAGGCAAACTTCACGACCAAGAAGCTCCATAGACTCTCCAAGAGGAGGGGAGACCATGTTGCCGCACTCAGCAACACGAATGGACTGGAAGACAATGCGTTTCTTGAGGTCAAGCTGCTCTGGAAGCACCTCAAGGGCAGTGTCAATTGCTGCAGCCTTCCACTCGTCCTCAGAAACGCCCTCAAGAGCAGTTTTTGCAGCCGCAAGGACGGTAGCACTCTGAGCAGAGTCTTTGGTAAGACCCTTCTCAACGCTCTTTTGATCAAGGGTGACGTTTGCACCTTCATACAGGAAGCGGGACTTCTCAATGACGTCTGGGCTTACTGTGGTACGAGGACGAAGAATCTCGGATAGCAGGTCATACCAGCCTGGACGAGTTGTGTAAATCTCTTCTGCATCAGTTGTATTGCCTTGAACAGGCTCAAGACCTGCGCCCACAAGCTCTGGAATCAGAACAGTCTTTGCAAAGGTCTGGTTGTCCATATTGGCAAGATAGGTTGCATTAATCCAGTTCAGACGCTCTGGATCGGACTTAGCAGGGTTCTTGGAAACGTGGTCCAGAGAGAACTGAGATGCCAAAACGTCACGAGGAACAATGGTTGTCTCGCCATCAAGTGACCAGCCGAGAAGAGCCAGGTAGTTGACAAAGGCATCTGCAAGATAGCCCTGGTCACGATACTCTTCAACAGAGGTTGCTCCATGGCGCTTGGAGAGCTTCTTGCCGTCAGGACCCAAAATCATGGAGATGTGCGCGAAGGTTGGAACAGGTGCGCCCAGAGCCTCGTACACCATAATCTGACGAGGAGTGTTAGACAGGTGGTCATCGCCACGAATGATGTGGGTAATGCCCATACCAGCGTCATCAACAACGGTGGCAAAGTTATAAGTTGGGGTGCCGTCAGAACGGAAGATGATAAAGTCATCAAGCTCGCGAGCATTAAAGGTTACGTCACCGTGAACAGCGTCGTGGACAATAACGTCACCGCGGTCCAGAGGAACCTTGATTCGGATGGTATAAGGCTCGCCAGCATCAATTCTGCGCTGTGCCTCGGCAGAATCAATGTTTCTGCAGGTACGCTGATAGCCCTGGAAGGGGTCGTGACGCTCCTCTGCGGCCTTCTTGTCTTCAGCAAGCTTCTCTGGCGTGCAGAAGCAAGGGTATGCCTTGCCCTCCGCCAGCAGTTTGTTTGCTGCCTCACGATACAAATCAAGACGCTCGGTCTGGCTATAAGGACCGCAATCGCCGCCCTTATCTGGACCCTCGTCCCAATCAAGACCAAGCCACTTCATGGCGCGCAGAATAATCTGAGTGTTCTCCTCAGTTGAGCGCGTAGGATCTGTGTCATCAATACGAAGAATAAACTTGCCACCATTTGCGCGAGCAAAAGCCCAGTTATAGATAGCAGTACGTGCACCTCCGATGTGCAACTTACCTGTTGGTGATGGCGCAAAACGTACTCTAACCTGCTTCTCTGACAAAACTCCTCCTTGGCAGTTATTTTCTAGCGAGAAAATCTAGTTTATGCACTCTTTAGTATAACGCTTGAACACAGGTAACCGACAACGTTGCCTAGTCTTCAAACATATTGTGGTCTGCAAACTCTGCTTGCACGGTACGGATCATAAGGTCTACGTCTTCAAGTCCCAAGTGACGTTCCTTCTCGTCCGCCGCAAGGGTATGCCTACGACGTGCCCAGTTCTCAAGTGCGGCAGGAGAAGACTCACGGGGAAGAGACCTAATTTCTGGGTCCAAGCGACGGCAGATATCACGGGAGTCAATAACAATAATCTTGCCCGCTTTTCTAGCTTCTGCGTAGCCATCAATGTTGAACATGAACCAAGAATCCTCAAAGGCAGCGTTATGTGCCATAAAAGGAATCTTTTTCATAGTTGCCAGCAGGGCCTCTTGGGCTTTTTTATCGTCTCTAAATGATTTCTTGCCCTCAACATCTTTCCAGGTAATCTGGTGAATATCGGCAAGTGGGACGCCCTTTTCTTTGTACATCTCTGGAATGCCAAAGTAGGCGGTGTGAGGCTCTACGGCAACGGTGTTGCGACCAAGATTCCAGAACTCAAAGCCCACGTTAACAATGTAGCCCAGCTCAGGGAAGCGCGACGTAGTCTCAATATCAATGCCCAAAACCGTGCCAGAAACGCTCTTCTCGACATACGCAATTTGTAAGTCATTAAGAAGCGGACCTGCGGTTTTAAAGACAGCCTTTGGACGACGACGCTGCATCTTTGCAACGGCTGCTGCAAGATCGTCGTTTGAAAGACCGCGAGAAAGGCCAACGCCTCGATGGTTTCTGAGCCTCTCCACACCGTAGGTATCGCAGAGTGAGCGCGTTCTATCAGCAAGCTGCTGAATGACAGAAAACTCTACAGGCTCTTGGCCAAGTGGCGCTTCCTTCCAGGCATCAAGCAGCGTTTTAATGGCATCACAGTTTTTGTTGACCTCGCCGATGATGGACTGATCATCAACAAGAAGGCCAGGTATGACAAACGCATTAGCGTGCTCAATAGCTTGATTGATATCCATACACTCTCGCTTTGGTGGGTGAGAATTAGTTCAACATATAAGTATCTACCCTGAAGCGCGTATTCTTTGCGTCATTTTCTAGAAAGTGCGCGCCTCACTAAAAATGCGTGCTAGGCTGTTGAGTGCAACACAGTTCTATGAAAGGTTTTACGCATGTCTGATTTGAATGAGTCACTTGCTCTTTCTGAGGAGCTCCTTGCTTTTATTAAGCAGAGCCCTTCTATGTTTCATACCACACAAACCATCAAAGAGTACCTGTTAGAGAATGGTTTTACCTATCTATCCGAAGGTTCTTCTTGGGATGTTCAGCCAGGCGGCGCTTACTTTACCACGCGCAATAATTCTTCAATTGTTGCCTGGAAAGTTGGCGAGAAGTACCGCGAGGCCCAAACCGCACCCGCTGATGCTCCTTATCACTTCCAGCTTGCCGTTGCCCACGGCGATTCTCCAACTTACAAGGTAAAAGCTCAGCCAGAGCTTACCGGTGACGGCAACTCGCTTCGTCTGAACACCGAGGCATACGGCGGCATGCTTGATCACACGTGGTTTGACCGTCCTTTGGGTATTGCCGGTCGTGTGCTGGTCAAGGTAGGAAACAAGGTAGAGTCCAGGCTGGTCAACATTGAAGACGACGTTGTCATGATTCCAAGCTTGGCTATTCATCTTGAGCACAAAAATGGTCTCTCGCCAGAGTTTAATCGTGCTAAAGATTTGATGCCACTCTTTAGTGCTGGAGAGCTTAATCCCGGCGCCTTTAACGCCCTGGTAGCAGACGCAGCAGGCGTGTCTCAAGAGGATATTCTTTCTCGCGATTTGTTCTTAGTTGATCACACGGGCGGCCGCATTTGGGGTGCTAAGAAGGAGTTTGTTTC
Source organism: uncultured Atopobium sp. (assembly GCA_937905925.1). Lineage (GTDB taxonomy): Bacteria > Actinomycetota > Coriobacteriia > Coriobacteriales > Atopobiaceae > Lancefieldella. The sequence continues at coordinate 21,015 of CALCXO010000031.1, read as the reverse complement.
CGCTGGTCACCTGGATGACCTTCAGTGCGCCTTTGTAGCGCTTAAGGCCTTCCTTGCTTCCTCAAATGAGCAGGACATCTCTGTGTATACCTGCTTTGATAATGAAGAAGTTGGTTCAAATACCAAGCAGGGCGCAAAGTCTACGTTCCTTAAAGACACGCTGCAGCGCGTTAATGCTACGCTTGGCTTTACGCAGGAAGATTACTACCGCGCGCTCTCGGCATCTTTGCTGGTAAGCTGCGACAATGCGCATGCGGTACACCCCAATTATCCCGAGAAGCACGATGCAGTCAACAAGCCTTATCTCAATGGCGGCATGGTTATCAAGGAAGCAGCACGTCAGTCGTACTGCACCGATGCGTTTAGCCGTGCCATTGTCGAGGCAATTTGGAAGCAGCAAAACATTCCTTACCAGGTCTTTGCTAACAGAAGTGACATGCCAGGTGGATCAACGCTGGGCAACCTCTCCAACATTCAGGCCAGTATGCACGCCGTTGACGTGGGCCTGCCACAGCTTGCTATGCACTCCGTGTACGAGACCGCGGGCACCAAAGACACGCTTTTAGGGTACCAGGCGCTCAAGGCGTTCTATGACACCTGCGTCTGCATCACCGATGCCGATTCGTTTGAGTTGAGGTAGTACCTGGCGAGAAACCCCGTGTACTAGCTATACTTACGTACGTCGCATACAACACATTACTTGAAGGAGCTCCATGTCAGAAAAACAGCTTACTGCTCATGATATGGAGCTCCTAACTTGTGCAGGTATTTATGTTGAACCTCAGGCACTGAATGGCCCTGCGTTGGTATTTCCTATTTCAGATGGTGAGGGTGGAGAAATACGTGTGTTGTGGCAGGGCGGCGCCTATGAAAGTGCAACGTACACAGATTCAAGAAAGAACCAGCTGGTATTTCCTTATCTTGAGCTGTACGACTTGCTGTTTGAAGCTGCGTGTCCCGTGCATTCAGTTTTGATGCTGGGTGCCGGCGGCTGTTCGTATCCTCGTTATTTAGTGGCTCATCATCCAGAGGTTTCTTGTGATGCACTGGAGATTGACCCTAAAATTGCAGCTCTAGCTCATAGCTATTTCTTTGTGGATGAGGCTATTAGAGAGAGCAATGGTAGGCTTCAGGTACAGGCAGCTGATGGCGTTGAGTATATAAAGAGCCTAGCTACCTCTGATAATAGGCGCTATAACGCTATCTTAAACGACTGCTTTAGCGGAGAAGTTCCACCTACAGCTATGATGACCAGTGAGTGGATGAGTCTGGTGGCACACTGCCTTACTCCTGGCGGAAGATATCTCACAAATGTAGTTTCTGCACAGATAGGAGAGGGAGCGCATCAGCTTGAAGTGCTCCTAGATGCTGCTCACACAGTGTTTGATCAGGTAGAAATTGTACCTCTGGATCCAGAAGCAGACCCAAGAGAGCCAGATAACCTTATACTCGTTTGTCAGCGCGCTTAAGTGCGGTGAGCGCTAGGGCAAGACAGCTGCTCATCAGTACAATGCCAATGCCAAAGAGCACTAAGAAACCGTGGGCTGAGCCGTCTACAATTAGGCTCCAAATAATGAGCGCACAGGCAGAGACAAAGCTGCTGACACCTGCAATTCTTGAGTAAATAAGAGTGGAATCTTTTTTACCAAAGACCGCACGTACCAAAAGTGGCGAGCCGACCGTTGTAAGGGCATAGGCAATTCCAAAAAGGAAGGTTCCCGCAAGTAAAAGCGGTAATACTGGAAGCTTAATCCCCAACATAAGTAAGCCAACAATACCCGAGAAAATTCCTACAAAGCAAGCAAGCTTCACGGAGATATCGCTTAAAGCACCTAGAAGCACTTTTCCAATAGCTTGACCCAGCATAGTTGTTCCAGCAAGAAGGCCTGTGGCAGCAGCAATGGCAGGAGCAGTTTCTGCAAAGGTTGCTGCATAGCTTGGGAAGTACTGAGAGATTTGCTGGTTAAAGGTAATGAGCGCGTAAAACGCAGCAACCATATAAAACTCTGGATATTTCATTGCGTCATCAGCAGAGATGTCGGTTGAAGAAGTCTCTGCAACCTCAATGTTTTTCTCGTCAGTAGAGGAGAAGGTAAGAGGGGTAAGGCCAAGGTCTTGGGGTTTCTCGCGCACCACAAAAAGGGTGAAGGGGAGTGTTCCTACAAGCATAACCAGGGCAAAAATCAGATAGCAAGCGCGCCAACCTTCAGGACCAGACGAAATAATGGCAGATCCAATGGGGTTAAAGACAGTGCCACCAATGCCGGTGAATGCAAAGCAGAGACCCATAAAAGTGCCAACGCGCTGGTCAAACCAATCGTTAATGAGGGCGGGGACGCACAAAAACATGAGTGCAGGTACGCCAATACCAAGTCCCACTGCGCAGAGATAAAAATGCCACATCTCTTGAGCTGCCGACATGGCTCCGTATGAAATTGCGCAAATGATAACGCTTGCAGAAAGGACCAAGCGCGTGTCGTGCGTTTTATAGAACTTGCCTATGAATGGCAGAACTACCGTCATGGCAATACAGAGTACCGAGAAGACCGCAGAGAAGGCAACGCGGGGAACGCCAAAATATTGTGAAACTGGTGTGATAAAGATGCCAAAGCACGTAAGGATAATGGCGCACGGCAAAAACATGATGACAATACAAGTTGCAACGATGGCGTATGCATATTTAGTGCCTAGTAGACGTTGTAGCACTGAGGCTCCTCTCTTTTTGGCCAGAAATAGTGTAGGCGATGTGCCTTAAAAAGGACACATCGCCTACCAAGTCGCACAAATTTTTTTGAGGATACTCGAGGACTTTACGTGCGTGGACCTTAGCTGTCAGAACCTCTGCGGTTCTCGCCCTCAAGAGCGCGGATTGGTCCGATGTCCTGAGTGGTCTCAAGAGCGCCCAGGTAGTTACCCTCTTCATCGCGAACAGCAAAGTAACGGACATAGAGGAACTTATCTCTGACCTCAAACCAGAACTCGGAGGAGTCGCTACGACCGCTCCTGAACTCGGTGAGGATGCGACGAACAGCTTCCTGGCTCTTTGGTGGATGGCAGTCATATACGTCGCGGCCAAGGCAGCTCTTAGGACGAGGGAAAGCACGGGTGTCGCCGTGGCTGAAGTAACGTGTCTTGTCATCAGCGTCGACAAAGGTAATGTCGAGCGGAATAGTTGCAAAGACAGCCTCAAGCTGCGGAATGGTGAACTCACCGGTAGAGAGCTTAACCTTACCGTCAGCAGAAATTGCTTCCTCTTCTGCTTCAGCGTTATTCTCGTCCATAGCGGCTGCGGCTTCCATCTCTTTAAGCTTGTCGTTTGCAAGCTCAAGAGGATCTGCGTGCCATGAAGGAGGGTTGACGCCAAATGCGTGACCAAATTCGTTCTCCTCAGCGGCAATCTGGGTCCACTGAGTAGCAGTTAGGTGCTCAAGGGAAAGTGGAATGAGGACGTTTTCTTCCTTGGATGCCATGGACTCAGCACCCTCAATAGCCTCATCCAGATAGTCAGCAACGGCTGCCATAAGGCCTGCATCATACTGGCCGTACGCAGTCTCAAGCAGAGCCTCTGCACCGTTAACAGCGTTTCTTACCTCATCGTCCTTACCCCACATAACCTTTGAAGGACCAGTGATATCGTGGCGCTCAAGATGAGGGAAGAGCAGCTCTTCCTTGCGCTTGTAGTGAACAAAGACCTCGTCAAAGGCGTCCATATCAGCCTTCAGAATTGCTGCAACACCAGCGCACTCTTCGTTGCTGGAAGACTCAGTAAGCGTACGAGCACGCTTAACATCTGGAGCAACACGGTCGTGGATAAAGGCAAGAATGCGGTCGTTCTCTTGGCGCATGGTCCAAACAGGATGGCCAGGGGTCTCTTCAACAGCACCTGTTGGTGCGCAAGAAACCTTGCCTTCAAAGAGAGCAGCATGAACGTCACAGAGCTTCAGGACCTTCTCCATAGGAACGCCGCCAGCAATGAGCTCCTGTTCAGCGTTAGAGATCTCTGAGCCAGAGACGTCCTTGAAGTTACGGGTAAAGTCCTCGCGAACAGCCTCGATGTCCTCGCCGTCATTGAGGCGCTCAAGGTACTGGGTGATAAGAGCTTTGCGCTCCTCAGGGTTCTGAGCAATAGGTGCGTCCTCTGCCTCTGCGGGTTTCTCGTCAGCTGGAGTTTCTGCTGCTGCAGGCTCCTCGTCGCCAAGAATGGTGAAGCCGTGAGAGCGGAAGATTGCTTTGAGCTCCTCAAGGTCTACGCCTTTGTGATCGCAGCCTTTAGGGATGGTCATAAAACGACCCATGGTCTGCAGACGGCCTGGCTCGGTAATCTCGGCAAAGCCATTTTCTGCCATGAGGCCTTTAATAACGGGGTACTTAGTGCAAATCTCATAAACGGATTTGCTTAAATCAAGAACCTGTGCCATACGGGCTCCTCTCGGATGGGTTTAGAAAGTCTACTATGGCTTACTTTATACCCAAAGTGTGACAGGACTTCCATATGGCTTTTGTTGTGGTTACAACAAAACAGAAATTATTCTTTAGTTTTAAAAAAGATCAGAATGAGAACCGGTTCTAAAAGATTTTAAGCATCTAGGACCTCCGACATTGCGTCGGAGAATGAGGCATAGCGCTTGTAATTTTCTGGATGCTCTTTCATGTTGGTGTATTCATTAAGAGCCTCTATAGTTTGAGCATTAGGAATTTCTCGCTTGATTTCAAAAGGAATTCCCTGCTCACGAACAGTCTGACGAAGAAAAATGGTAATAGCAGTAGTAAGATCCATGCCTAAATCTCTGAGAAGCTCCTGAGCATTCTTTTTAAGCGTTGGATCCAAATTTATATTTGTGCTTACTTTTGCCATAATGACCCGCCTTTCCTGTAATTTTGTTATACAAGATAATCACGGTAAAGTCAATAAATATGTGCGCATCATAGGTATAATACGCACATAATATGAATATATTGAAGGGCAGACAATCCTATTCTGCGCTCTTTAGAGTGAAAGACAGCAGAACCGGATTGTGATCAGAATAGGCAAATTGCGTGTCAATGTTTCTGGCGGTTGCAACAACGTTATCCGAGACAATCCAGCCATCAACTGTGGTGGTGTATGTCTTGTCCTTCTCGTATGGAATGTCATCTCCGCGGCAGGTAGGAACGTCGGTAAGGTTGTCTGGAGCTACAACGCTAAAACCTTCTGGCAAATCAGAATCTTTGAGTTCTGCTACCCAGTCTGGTATCTGCTGAACAGAAGGATAGAGTGTAAGTGAACCTAAAATGGCATGATTCCAGTCGCCACCCGCAATAACGTAATTACCCTTAGCGCGCTCCTCAGACATTATTTTGGTTAGAAGTGCAAGCTGCTGCGCGCGACTGGTGCCACCTTTGTCGTAGGCAGACATGTGGCTGTTAATAAGTACCAGCTCATGACCATCGCTGGTAGGGTAGCGTGTAATCATAAAGCAACGGTCTAGGTCAAAGAATTTTGTTGGGAACGACTCGTCAATGGGGTAGGTACGACGAGTTGCGCTTGAAGCAAGTACGTTTGAAAGCGTCAGAATTCCAGAGTTAGAGGTTCCGTGGAACTCCGTAAGTGGATAGGCGAGAAACGCGGTGTGGAAGTTCTGCGCAAAATATGATGCGTAGGATCCAAAGCGGCTCTCTGCTTCAGAAACTTGATTCACATGCCAGCTTCTGTCAGATGAAGTATCAATCTCTTGGAAAAGAATAAAGTCAGGGGCTGTACCACCATTCAGAGAAGAAACGGTGTTCAGGGCACCGTTTGTGGTGTAAAGCACGGAGTTTCTGCTGACAGCACGGCCGTGAGTTCCCACGGTGCGTGTGCCATCCTGCATGATGCCTTCATCCATAAAGAAGGTGTAATCAGGGGTGTAAGCACCAAAGCCAATGTTGTAGGTCGAAGCTGTGTAGGTTTGGCCTACCTGTACAGTTGTAGCCTCAGGAGAAGCACCTTGATTGGATACGGGAGTATTGTCAGGAATGCGATAGTAATTAAGCTGCAGGTAGAGGGCATATCCACCAAGAACCAGTAAAGCTAGAACAAAAAGCCCGCCTACAAATTTGAAAAGTGGTGCAAGAACCCTTTTTAGAAGGCCAATAATAAACTTAAGGCCAAGAGACAAAACTCTTTTCATGCGAACCTCGTATCAATCAAGTGTCGTATGATTTAAATGATAACTATTATGGATTGAAAGTATGTTGAGGAGTTTGTATGTCGCTATCAAGAAATACAACACTAGAGCTTTTCAAACCCTCTGGTATCAGGCGTTTCTCGGCACTTGCTGCTGCAACACCAGGATGTATTTCTTTAACCATTGGAGAGCCGGGAGAAGACACTCCAGCTCCTATTTGCAACTTAGTAGACAGAGAACTTGCAGCTGGAAACACGCATTATCCACCTAACGTTGGTACTCTTGAACTTAGGAAGGCCATTGCTGCCTGGGAGTCTGCACGTGGTATGAAGGTGGGTCCAGACGGCATTGTAGTTACCGTGGGAGCTGCGGAAGCCATTTCTGCAACTATGCTAACCCTTATGAATCCAGGTGACGAGGCTATTATTCCTGAACCAGCGTATCTGGTATACAGAACACTCTGCCAGCTTAATCGTGGAGTAGTTGTGCCGCTTGATACCAGCGCCAATCATTTCCAGATTGATGCTGAGCAGCTTAAGTCAAAGATTTCAGAGAAGACAAAGCTTATTGTGATGACTTCTCCCAACAATCCTACGGGATGTGTTTATACAAAAGAGTCGCTTGATGTGGTAGCTAATCTTGCCCGTGAACACGGCTTTTATGTGATGTGTGATGACGTTTATAGAGAGCTTGCCTATGTTGAGGACGTTCCACGTTTTGTTGAGCTCTACCCAGATTTGTCTGATCGCTGCATTGTGACAAATAGTTTCTCCAAACCATGGGCAATGACGGGCTGGAGACTTGGCTGGGTTGCCACTTCTGACGAGCTTGCGACAGATATTGGAAAGGTCCACGCCCAGCTAGTGTCTTCTGTTCCTTCATTTTTGCAGCCAGCTGCTCTCTATGCACTTTCTTACGATGTCACGCCTATGCGCACAAACTATCAAAAGCGCAGGCAGATTGTACTTTCTGCGCTTCAAGATATGAAACTTCCTGTTGAAGAGCCAGAAGGTGCCTTCTACGCATTCCCATCAATCAAGGAATTTGCCCTTGATTCTGAGGCGTTTTGTGAGCGAGCAATCAAGGAGTTTGGTATTGCACTGGTGCCTGGCGTTTTCTTCGGCGCTGAGGGCTATGTGCGTATTAGTTACGCTGCCTCAGACAAGAATCTGACAGAAGGCCTTTCTCGCCTTAAGACTTTTGTTAATACTTTGCGAGAAGAACAAAACTAGCCCAAATACAGAGCTTTCTGTGGTAGGGTTTTACTGTCAATAGAGGAGCGAGCACGATGGGTTCTGGGTTAGTCGGCAGGCAGTGACCCCAGAAGGAGGCGAGGTTCGCCGAACTTGGCAATCAGGCGTGGTTGTCAGGTGGGCTTGTATGAAATACATGCAAGACTGTCCGAGATTTCGGGGGTGCTACTTTGACGGTGTATTGCGCCCCCAATTTGAGGGGGAGCTTTGAGTAAGAAACCGTTTGTTTCTGTAGATGCCCTAGAGGCAATCACTACGACGTATCCAACGCCATTTCACCTGTATAACAAGGCAGAAATTGTTCGCCGAGCAAAGCTGTTACAAGAGGCTTTTAGCTGGAACGCTGGTTTTAAAGAGTACTTTGCGGTTAAGGCTACGCCAAATCCTTACATTGTGAGATTGCTGGCAGAGCTTGGCTGTGGCTGTGACTGTGCAAATGCCACAGAGCTCACCCTTGCAAAAGCCTGTGGAGTTACCGGCCAAAACATTATGCTCTCGTCAAATGACACTACGGTGCTTGACTTTGCTCGCGCTCATGAGCTGGGAGCCATTATTAACTTAGACGCTGGCGGCGACATGCTTACAACGCTTGAAGAAGCAGTGGGAAGCAACATGCCTCAGGTCATGTGCGCACGCCTTAATCCTGGTGGCGTGTTTGAGTCGCAAAACGGCATTATTGGAAATCCCGATGATGCTAAGTTTGGCATGACAGAAGAGCAGCTTTTCCAGACGTTTGCGTATCTTAAGACCAAAGGCGTGACTGAGTTTGGCCTTCATGCATTCTTGGCTAGTAACGCTCAAGAGGAAGATTACTATCCAAACCTCGCGCGCGTCCTCTTTAAGCTGGCTGTTAAGTTGCACAAAGAACTTGATATTCATATTGGATTTATTGATCTTTCTGGTGGCATTGGTGTGGCGTATGAGTCAGACCAGGTTGAGCCTGACGTCTTGGCCATTGGTCAGGGTGTAAAGCGCGTCTTTGAAGAGGTTCTAGTTCCCGAAGGTATGGGAGACGTTGCCATTTACACCGAGCTTGGTCGTTGGCTTTTGGGCCCTGCTGGTGCGCTTGTTACTCGCGTTTTGCACCAAAAAGAGACGTACCGCCACTACCTAGGCGTAGACGCGTGTGCGGCAAACCTTATGCGTCCTGCAATCTATGACGCCTACCATCACATCACTGTTATGGGTAAAGAGGATGCCCTTGCAACACATACGTACAATGTTGTGGGCGGGCTTTGCGAGAATAACGATCAGTTTGCAAAGAATCGCCAGCTCCCAGAGGTAGCTGTGGGTGACCTCTTGTTTATTCACGATACGGGCGCTCATGGTTTCTCGATGGGCTATAACTACAACGGCCGTCTGCGCTCCGCTGAGCTGCTGCTTCTAGAAGACGGATCCGTGCAGCTTATTCGCCGCGCTGAGACAGAGGCCGATTACTTTGCAACGCTTGCATTTGACGGCTCCGATTTTTCTGATCTTGCACAACAAACAACTATAAACACCACACGTTAGAGGGCGAGAAAAACTATGGACATGAAAAATTTGACTGGCGCAATCACCGCTTTAGTAACCCCATTTGATGCTCAGGGAAATGTTGACTTCGAGGCACTTGAGCGCTTTGTAGACTTCCAGATTGAGCAGGGAATTGACGGTATTCTCGCTCTTGGTACTACTGGCGAGTCCTCAACCATGACAGATGAGGAGGACATCGAGGTAGTTAAGGCAATTCTTGCCAGAGCTCAGGGCAAAGTTTCTGTTATTGGCGGTGCTGGCTCCAACTCTTCTGCTGAGTCTTTACGCAAAGCAGAGGCTCTAGAGAAGGCAGGTGTTGATGGTCTGCTTCTGATTACTCCTTACTACAACAAGAGTAACGAAGAGGGCATCTACCAGCACTTCTCGTATGTACTCGACCGCGTTGATGTTCCTTGTATTTTGTATAACATTCCTGGTAGAACGGGCTGCTCAATTTCTGAGCGTAACGTTCAGAGGCTTGCGGCACATCCAAATGCATGGGGCATTAAAGAGGCTTCTGGAGACATTGCATATGCAACAAAGGTTGCTCGTTATTTGAGCGATGACTTTACTATGTGGTCTGGAAATGACGACATGATTGTGCCGCTGCTTTCTCTTGGCGCTTCTGGTGTTATTTCTGTTTGGTCTAACCTTGATCCAAAGATGGTTCATGACCTGGTAGTTGCATGGCACCGCGGAGAGGTCTCTCTTGCTCGCGAGCTTCAGCTTCAGTATCTTGACCTGGTTCACGCGCTCTTCTGCGAGGTTAATCCAATTCCTGTCAAGGCCGCTCTGGCTCGTATGGGATTTATGGAAGAAAATTATCGTCTACCTCTGTGGAAGATGACTGATGAGCACGCCAAGGTGCTTGAAAACGCTATGAGAAAGGCTGGTCTTCTTGATGCCTAGTGCAGTAGTAATTGGTACCGGCAAGATGGGAAAGCTCATTGAGCTAACCCTGATTGCTCACGGCTTTGAGGTGCTTGGTGCGTTTGGTCACGAGAATATCAATCAGCTGAATACCGTTGAGCAGACGCCTGATGTGGTTGTGGATTTCTCTGGCGTTGCTGCTTTTGATGCTGTTGTCGGCTTTGTGCGTGATCGCGGGTGTGCGCTGGTTTCTGGCACAACGGGTTTCTCGCCAGAGCAGCTTTCAGAGCTGAAGCAGCTGGGGGAGAGCGTGCCGGTGATTCACGCGGCAAACTATTCGGTGGGCGTTGCTGTGTTGAGGCGCGCAGTGGCTATGGCTGCTGAGGCGCTTGACGGCTGGGATACCGAGATTGTGGAGACGCACCACAACCAGAAGGTTGATGCTCCGTCCGGTACAGCAAAGCTGCTGCTCGCCGCTATTGACCCAGAGGGAACTCGCCCCGTTGTTTCTGGTCGCGAGGGCTTCTGCGGAGCTCGCACCAAAGATGAGATTGGCGTGTTTGCACTCAGAGGCGGCACAGTTGCCGGCACTCATGAGGTGCATTTCTTTGGACAGGATGAGGAAGTGTGCCTGACTCATCGCGCAACGTCTCGTCAGATTTTTGTGAACGGAGCCGTTGCGTGCGCTGAGAAATTGCTTACAAAAGCTCCAGGTTTTTATACCTTTGAAGAGTTGATTTTTGGATAACCGCAGGTGCTGACCTGTATAGGTCAGCACCTGTTTGATTGAGAAAGGACGCGCATGGACGCCCAGGAAATTATTAATTACATTGCTACTTCAGAGAAGAAGACCCCCATTAAGCTTTACGTCAAAGAGCGCGAGGGTGCTTCTGTGTCGTATGGATCTTCTCGCATGTATGGTGAGGGCGCCTCAAAGGTGGTCTTTGGCGATTGGTCCGAGCTTAAGAGCGTTGTTGAGCAGAATGCAGACGCATTTGAGTATTTTGATATCGAGAATGACCGTCGTAACTCCGGTGTTCCTCTGCTGAACATGAAGGACGTAAACGCACGTATTGAGCCAGGTGCGCTGATTCGTGAGCGCGTTGAGATTGGTAACAATGCCGTCATTATGATGGGTGCTGTTATTAATATTGGTGCTGTTATTGGTGAGGGCACCATGATTGACATGGGCGCTGTTCTTGGCGGCCGTGCAACTGTTGGTAAGAACTGCCACATTGGTGCTGGTACTGTTCTTGCTGGTGTTGTTGAGCCTGCATCTGCTACGCCAGTTATCGTTGAGGATAACGTCCTTATTGGCGCAAATGCTGTGGTTATCGAGGGTATTCGTGTTGGAGAGGGCGCTGTTGTTGCAGCAGGCGCTGTGGTAGTTGAGGACGTTCCAGCAAACGCCGTGGTAGCGGGATGTCCTGCATGTGTGATAAAAATGAAGGACCAGAAAACAGAGGGCAAGACAGCTTTGGTTGATGCTCTCCGCACGTTGTAATCGAGGTTACATGCCAGACGGCTCCAAAAAAGCACAGGGTTTTACCACCAACATTTCCTGCGTACATACAGAAAATTGGGCAGAGAAAAAAGAAGATTCTTGGTTTACCTACGAACTTCTCGCCGAAGATCCTAAGACGCACGCACGCGCCGGCATCTTCCATACTCCTCATGGTGATATTCCAACGCCTATTTTTATGCCGGTTGGTACTAAGGCAACCGTTAAAGGTTTGATGACCGATACCGTTCGTGACCTTGGCGCCAAAATTATTCTGGCAAATACGTACCATCTGTCTCAGCGCCCAGGAGATGAGCTGGTTGCACAGATGGGTGGCTTGCATGACTTTATGCAGTGGCATGGACCAATTCTGACGGATTCAGGCGGATTCCAGGTCTTTAGTCACGAGGAGTTCATGAAGCTCTCTGACGAGGGCGTTAAATTCCGTGCAGTAGATTACGATGGCGCATGGTCGTACTGGACGCCAGAAACTAATATGCAGATTGCGCAGAACCTTGGTGCAGACATTGTTATGCAGCTTGATCAGTGCGTAGGCTATCCTGCCGGGCGCAGAAAAGTTGAGCGCGGAGTTGAGCTTTCAAGCGCATGGGCCGAAAGGTGCTTTAAGGCTCATACCCGTCCTGATCAGGCGCTCTTTGGCATTGTTCAGGGCGGCATGCATCTTGATTTGCGCAAGCGCTCCATTGAGCACCTTGAGTCGATTGGCGATTTCCCTGGTTATGGCATTGGTGGCTATTCCGTTGGAGAGCCTCACGAGGTCATGTTTGAGACGCTGGCGCCACTTTGCGCCGATTACATGCCTCGCAATAAGCCTCGCTACCTGATGGGCGTTGGTAATCCATCCACGCTGATCCGCGGTGTTGCTTGTGGCATTGATATGTTTGACTGCGTGCTTCCAACGCGCACCGCACGTATGGGTACCGCGTTTTCCCATGAGGGTCGCATGAACCTCAAGAACGCAAAGTACTTTGCAGATGCAGGCCCTATTGATGCCAAGTGCACCTGTCCTGTCTGTACGGGCGGATATTCTCGCGCATATATCAATCACCTGGTTAAACAGCACGAGATGCTGGGCGGTCAGCTGCTTTCTATGCACAATATTTACTTCTTGCTTGAGCTGATGCGTCAGGCACGAGAAGCAATTCTTGCAGGTACCTACAGCGATTTTGTTGAGGAGTGGGAAAACTCTGACGGCGTGGTTGATTTCTAAGTTCGCCTGGCGAGAACCCCGTCTTCTTGATAGCCCTGCGCAAGCAACTTTGATAGCCCTGCGCAAGCAACCTTGATTTAAATTTTTTATGACTAGCTCACTAATTTGTGGGCTAGTCATTTTTTGTCCGGTGACACGGGTAGAATGAAAGAGATAAACATTCGCGGGCGCCCGAGGTGCCCCTGGCTGGCTCTGCCGCCACAGAAAAGAGGACATGATGCCCGGCATCGAGAAAAGCACTCGTTGGAGTGTTCTTACACAAGACGTATATCTAGAGTCGCTGTTTAAAAAAGAATTGCACGTTACGCCACTTGTTGCTCGTGTATTAGTAGCACGTGGATTCACTGATGTAGCCACAGCTCGAGAGTTTCTCTCGCCGTCCTTGCAAAGGGATTGGCTTAATCCACAGTGTATTCCTGGAATGGCTGAGGTTGCCGCCCACGTTCATAAGGCAATTGTTGAGCATAAAAAGATTGCCGTTTTTGGTGATTTTGATGTTGATGGAATGAGTTCAACGTGTTTGCTTACTCTGGCTTTACGTCGATTGGGAGCAGATGTTTTGCCGTATATTCCGCATCGTTTTGGTGAGGGATACGGACTTTCTAAAGAGGCTCTTGCAAGAGTTTTGCAAGATAGAAAGCCAGATTTAATTATTACGGTAGACAATGGCATTGCTGCCGCTCAAGAGGTTGCTTGGCTTTTGCAGCAGGGGATTGATGTTGTTGTTACCGATCATCATGAGCCCGCAGATCTGGTGCCCCAGGGTGTTCCAGTCACTGATCCAAAGCTTGTTGAAGATTGTCCTTCTAGAGAGCTTGCTGGTGCAGGCGTTGCCCTTAAGCTGGTGCAGGTTTTAGGGCAGCTTCAAGATCAGCCTCAGCTTTGGCTTGATTATATTGATGTTGCCATGTTGGGCACACTGTCTGACATGATGATGCTCAACAAAGAGAATCGTGCGCTGGTCTCTGAAGGTGTTAAGCGTCTCCAGAAAGGTCTTCGGCCAGGTCTTGTGGCTCTAGCTGCTGTTGCTGGTCAAGATATTGCCCAGATTTCTGCAGATAATCTGCCGTTTTCTATTATTCCTCGCCTTAATGCAGCAGGGCGCATGGGTACTACTGATATTGCGCTTGACCTTCTTCTTACAGAAGACGCTGAAGAGGCAACCATTCTTGCTGGAAAACTAGAAGAGATTAATGCCGAGCGTCGTGCTATTGAGGCAAAGCTTACCGATGAGGCACTTGAGCAGGCAAAAGAAATTTACGATGGCGGCCACGCAATTGTGCTTGCCAAAGAGGGTTGGCATGAGGGCGTAAAGGGCATTGTTGCTTCAAGAATTGTTAATCGCTATCACGTGCCTTGCATTCTGTTTACCATCCAAGACGGCGTAGCTCGCGGTTCTGGCCGCTCTGTTGGCTCCGTTGATTTATTTCACGCCGTTGAACAGTGTGCAGACCTTACTGTCCGTTTTGGTGGCCACCAAGGAGCCGTTGGCGTAACGGTAGAAACAGCAAAGATTGACGCATTCAGAAAGCGTTTATCAAAGGTTATGGCAGAGCTTCCAGAAGAAGAGTTTGAGGCTTCAGGAGAAGTTACAGCACTAGTAAACCTAGATGAAATCACCATCAACTCTATCGACGCGCTTGAGGCATTGCAGCCATTTGGTCAGGGTAATAAAAAGCCGCTCTTTGGCGTCAAGGGTGTAGTGATGAAGAATCGCTCGCGCGTTGGCGCAGGCGGAGCTCATCTTTGCTTTATGGCTTCAAATGGTATTTCTTCAATTTCATCCATCATGTTTAGAACGCCTCATGTTGAGGCGGCAGCTGAGTATGACGGAGCTGTTGATTTGATTTTTGAAGCAGTTAACGAGACCTGGCAGGGCAGAACTAAGCCAAAACTCATGGTCAGAGATATTCTCTACAGAGACTTTACCGATGAAGATGACGGCCCCATTGAAGCAGATCTTCTCGGCAGCGCTGCTGACTTGCCCCTTGTGGTTACCAAGGAGACTACAGAGGCTGATGAGGCCTCCCAAGAACAGGCGCAGCAAAAGCGCCATGAGCTGGAGAGTCTTTCTTCTGAGGATCTCACTCAGACCTTGGTCACGTCCATGATTGGTTCAAGAGAGCTCTTGCCTCTGCAAAAGAAAACACTAGAGGTTCTCTCTCAAGGAACGTCTTGTCTCTCTGTCATGGCAACAGGTAGAGGTAAATCGCTTATCTTCCAGGTTCATGCTGCTCGTGTTGCGTTGCTGCAACATAAAATGAGCGTGTTTGTCTATCCGCTGCGTGCCCTCATTAACGACCAGGTTCAAAGCATAAAAAACACCTTTGAGCCTCTAGGAATTTCTGTCGAGGTACTCAATGGAGAAACAGACCTTTCCAGCCGAGAAGACCTGTTTGCTCGCATGACAAACAATGAGCTTGATATTGTGCTGACTACTCCAGAGTTCTTCTCGCTCCACGCTGATCAATTTGCCAAGGCGCAAAACATCTCATTTGTAGTGTTTGACGAGGCACATCACGTGGGCATGAATGCTTCTGAGGGCAGGCTTGCGTATGCGCAAATGCCACAGGTGCTAAAGATGCTTGGGAGTCCGCAGGTACTTGCCACAACAGCTACGGCTACCACGCAGGCAGCTCAGAATATTTGCCAGCTTCTCTCTATTGAAGCAGAGTATGTATACAAAGACAAAACGGCTCGCACTAACCTTGAACTTAAGGACCTTCGTGGTGCAAAAGACAGAGAATGTGCGCTGCTTTCTCTTGTGTCAGATGGCACAAAAACGGTTGTCTACGTCAATTCAAGGGAGCAGGCGCAGGCTTTGACGCGTATGCTGCGCCATCGCATTCCAGAGCTTGGTCACAAGATTGCGTTTTACCACGCAGGTCTGACGCCTCAGATACGTAAGAACGTTGAACGTGCCTTTAGGCGTGGAGACGTTTGCTGCATTATGGCAACAAGTGCGTTTGGCGAGGGCGTCAACATCTCCGATATTCGCCAGGTTATCCTATATCACCTGCCGTTTGGTCGCGTTGCCTTCAATCAGATGAGCGGACGCGCAGGTAGAGACGGTAAGCCTTCTGTAATTCAGATGCTATTTGATGCGCATGATATGCGCGTTAACGAGCGCATTCTTTCTTCTCATGCACCACAGCGAGAAGCCCTGGTGGCTGTCTACCGTGCCCTTACCGCACTGCAGCCAAAGCTTGGCGCACCTGCAGACGGGTCAACGCTCACCGATGAAGATATTGCGCAGATGGCGCTTGAAATTGACCCACGATCTAAGGCTGACGAGCAAACCGTTCGTGTTGCACTTGACGTTTTTGCTGAGCTGGGGTTTATTAGCATTGAGGGATTTGATCAAACGCGAACAATTTCCGTCAATAGTCAAGCTTCGCACATGGACTTGCTGGAGTCTGCGCGCTACGCTGAGGGGCTTAAAGCGCACGCTGAGTTTGAATCATTTGCTCAGTGGGTACTTTCTGCTTCACCAGAAGAGCTGGCAGATGCTATAACAAAACCCATCGTTCCAGAGATTGGTTCAACGTTTGATGGGGGAAGGGAGTCCTCTGATGAGTGACGAGAGGACCAAAAAAGAAGCTAAGGCGCCAGGCGCAGACAATTACCGCCTGCTCGAGGGGGCCGTACGCACGTATCTGCCTGAGGAGGCTCAGGCAAAGATTGCCGCTGCATATGCCTTTGCTGCTGACTACCACAAAGACCAGCGCCGTCGTTCCGGCGAGCCCTATATCAACCATCCAGTTGAAGTAGCACTTATTCTTGCGCACGATCTTCACATGGATGAAGACACCATCTGCGCTGCCCTTATGCACGATACCGTAGAAGATACGTCTGCCTCGCTCGACGAAATCTCTTCTCGCTTTGGTGAGTCAGTTGCAGAGCTTGTTGACGGCGTCACAAAACTCACGTCTATTGAGGTCAGCTCAATGGACGAGAAACAGGCACTTAACCTGCGCAAAATGTTCCTTGCTATGTCAAAAGACATTCGCGTTGTTATCATCAAGCTGGCTGACCGCCTCCATAACATGCGCACGTTGGCAGCACTTCCACCAGATCGTCGCTTGTTCAAGGCGCGAGAAACCATGGACGTGTATGCGCCACTTGCTGACCGCCTGGGCATCTCTTCGGTTAAGTGGGAGCTTGAAGACTTGTCTTTCTTCTGGCTAGAGCCAGAGGAGTACCAGCGTGTTGCCCGCATGGTTTCTGACTCTCGTGCCCAAAGAGAGAATGACCTTAACAACGCTAAGAAAACCTTGACTGATGAGCTTAACGCCGCAGGCCTTACTGACTTCCAGATTACCGGTCGCCCTAAGCACCTGTGGTCTATCTATCAAAAGATGGTCCGCAAGGGCAGGGAGTTCTCCAACATCTACGATCTTATCGCCTTGCGTGTCATTACTAAAAACGTAGGCGATTGCTACTCGGCACTTGGTGCTATCCATGCGCTGTGGCATCCAATGCCTGGTCGTTTTAAGGACTATATTGCAACGCCAAAGGCAAATCTCTATCAGTCTTTGCACACAACGGTCATTGGCCCTGATGGTCGCCCTATTGAGATTCAGATCAGAACTGCCGAGATGCACGAGGCGTCTGAGTACGGTATTGCTGCTCACTGGCTATATAAGGAGCAGGGCAATTCAAAGGGCAAGATGTCCTCTGAAGACAAGCTTATTGATTCAACTATCAACTGGATTCGCCGCAGTCTTGACTGGGCCGTTGAAGACGATATTGACGATCCTCACGAGTTCTTGGATAACCTGCGCGTAGACCTCTTTGAGCATGAAATTTTTGTTTTCACGCCAAAAGGCGAGGTTATGAGTTTGCGCGTCAATTCAACACCTCTGGACTTTGCTTACGCTGTCCACACTGAGGTTGGTAATCACTGTGTTGGTGCGCGCGTCAATGGCTCTGTAGTTCCACTGACGCATACGCTTCAGATGGGTGACCGCATTGAGATTTTGACTAACAAAAACGCTCGCCCTTCTCGCGACTGGATGACGCTGGTAAAAACGCCGTCCGCACGTGCAAAGATTCGTAAGTATTTCTCGCAAGAGAACAAGTCTGACGATGCTGAGCGCGGCCGGTCTGAACTTGCAAAAGAGCTGCGTAAGCGTGGATATGGCATCAGCGCTACGCGTACGGTTAAGGCGCTTGATCAGCTTACCGAGCAGTTTGATTATCGCAGCGTAGATGACCTGTTTGCGGGTATCGGCGCAGGTAATCAGTCTGCTAAGCAGGTTGTTAATCGCGTGAGTGAAATCTTAGAGGAGAAAAATCCCGAGGTTGTTACTGAGCAAGAGCGTAATGCGGCGCGCCTTCAGGAGAAGAACAAGGCTATTGCAAACGATCAGCCTTTGGTTCGCTCCTACGTTATTTCTCGTACTGCCAAGGGTAGTCGTCCCAAGAAGTCTAACTGTGGCGTTGTGGTAAACGGCGATCCAGATTTGCTTGTTCATCTGGCGCATTGCTGCAATCCTGTTGCAGGTGACGATATTGTGGGCTTCATTACACGCGGTCGTGGCGTTTCTGTTCACCGCGCCAATTGCCCTAACGTTAAAGACCTGCTTAACGATCCAAAGCGTATCATTCCTGTTTCTTGGGACGCCAGCGGCGCTACTGAGTTTAGGGTAGAGATTGTCGTTGAGGCAACAGACCGTATGGGCCTTCTTAAGGACGTCACGGTTGCGCTGTCTGACGCTGGTGCAAACATTCTTTCTGCTGCTACACAAGTGGGCGAGCAGGGCGTAGTACGTATGCGTTTCTTGGTTTCTATTTCTGATACCAGCTTGCTTGATACCTTATTTGCATTTGTAACTCGCGTGCCTTCTGTCTACGACGCTCGTCGTATTATGCCAGGTGAAGGCGCTAATCAGATGAGAAGGAGACTTTATGGCTAATCAAAATGAGGGCTGCTCTTGCGGCCATAATCACGAGGAAGAGCACGGACACGGTGGCTGCTGCGGTCATCATGGCGAGCATGGCCACGGTGAGCACGGTCATGGCGGTTGCTGCGGCCATCACGGTCACGGTGGTTGCCATCACGCAAAAGACCAGATTGGCGTCTTCAAAGTAGGTCCTCTTGAGACCAACTGCTACATTTACGTTTCTGGTAATGAGTGCATGATTATTGATGCTGGTGCATCGGGTGCAGAGATTGCTGCACAGCTCTTGAACCTTGAGCTTAAGTACATTGTTGCTACTCACGGCCATGCTGATCACGTTGGTGGCGTTAAGGCTTTGAAGCTTGCTGTGCCTGGCGCTCAGTACCTCATCAACGAAGCAGATAATGAGCTTGCGCAGAGGGCTCATAACTCAAACGAGATTTATGATGATGCTCCAGAGCCAGACGGTTTTCTTCATGAGGGAGATGTTCTCTCTGTTGGAACTGCACAGTTCAAGATTATGGAAACTCCTGGTCACACTCCTGGCGGCATTGTTTTGGTGGGTGAGGGAACTGCTACTGGCGCCGTTTTTGTAGGCGATACGCTTTTCCAGGGCTCTGCAGGAAGAACAGACCTTCCAGGCGGCAACTTTGAGACACTTAAGGCTTCTTTGAACCTCATCAAGACAGAGCTTGACCCAACCTCCATTATTTTGTCAGGACATGGAAATCAAACGTCTCTTGAGGCAGAGATAGCAACTAATCCATTCTTACAGGATTAAATCAGCTACAACTTTGATGATTTAGCAAGACAGATTTGCATAGGTGCGGTATAGTACCTATGCAAACTTTTTAGCCCGAGTGGCGGAATGGCAGACGCGGAGGTCTCAAAAACCTTTGAGGAAACTCGTGTGGGTTCAAGTCCCACCTCGGGCACCAGCTAAAAGTTTAAGCTAGATGTGAATTTCTCGTCATATCTAACTTGGTACTTGTAATGTTTTCTTGTTAGAGGTAACCTTACAAGGTACTTTTGAAGCGGGATTGAACGTGAGTCCCCACCTACACAGCGCAAAAGCAGCTGTCTGGTCAGACAATTTAACCTTCGCATGCTACCTGTGCGTATTGTCTCCCAGTTGCTTGTGCACTGGGTTTTTTATTGTCGGACAAGCAATTGTCCAAGAGGGAAGGTGTACAAGATAGCCAAGAACGATGGTCCTCGCATTAATGAGGAAATCACTGCTCGTACGTGCCGTCTTATTGACGCTGATGGTAGTCAGCTTGGTCTTTTTGGCGTCAATGATGCAATGAAGAGAGCTCGTGAGCACGGTCTTGATCTCGTAGAGATTGCTCCAAATGCCGAGCCTCCTGTATGCAAGATTCTTGATTACAGTAAGTTCAAGTATGAGCAGGCTCGCAAGGCCAAGGCAGCTCGCAAGAACCAGGTCAAGATCGAAGTCAAAGAGATGAAGTTCCGCCCAAAGATTGATGTGGGCGATTACGAGACCAAGAAGGGTCACGTACTGCGCTTCCTCAAGAAGGGAGCACGCGTCAAGATCACCATCATGTTCCGTGGACGCGAGATGGCCCACCCAGAGCAGGGCCGTATTGTACTTGATCGCCTTGCTGAAGATTTGAAGCCTTTTGCCACAATTGAGCAGAAACCGCTCATTGAAGGCCGTAACATGCACATGCTCGTTGCTCCAATCAAGGGAGCGTTTGACGAGAAGCCCGAGGGTGCTGAGGATGGCACCACACAGGAGGAGAAGTAGTATGCCTAAGATGAAGACGCACAAGGGTTCGGCTAAGCGTTTCCGCCGCACCGGTACTGGCAAGATTATGCGTGCTAAGGCTTTTAAGAGCCACATTCTTACCAAGAAGTCCCAGAAGCGTATCCGTGGCTTCCGTAAAGAAGCTGTTCTTTCCGCTGGCGATGCAGCAGTAGTTTCTCAGCGTATGGGCGCTAAGAACTAAGCGCGCCACCCACCAAATCAAATAACAAGGAGTGATTAGATATGGCAAGAGTTAAGCGCGCAGTTGCTGGCCGCAAGAAGCGTCAGACGCTCGTCGAGCGCACAAAGGGTTATTACGGAACTTCCTCTCGTACCTTCCGTGGTATGAAGGAGCAGGCACAGCATTCTGGTCAGTATGCTTACCGTGACCGTCGTAACAAGAAGCGTGATTTCCGCGCACTGTGGATTCAGCGTATCAACGCTGCAGCACGCATCAACGACCTTTCTTACAGCAAGTTCATGCACGGCCTCAAGCTCGCTGGTGTTGAGCTTGACCGCAAGGTTCTCGCAGAGATTGCTTACTCTGACGAGCAGGGCTTCGCAGATCTTGCAGAGATTGCTAAGAAGGCACTTGCTGAGTAACTTCGGTTTGCACTGAGCAATTTCATTACAGCTAGATAGCTAGACCCCGTATGTCCTTTTGGATGTGCGGGGTTTTCTTTTGGCGAGAATTTCGCTGGGAGCACGACCGGTCGAGGTCACGGCGCGCACAGTTGAGGTCACGGCGTGCCTGTTTTTCTCGCCATGTCTGAACGATTTGCCGGAAAAGTGCACCATATCTGAGCTATTTGCCGGTTTTTCTCGCCATGT